>CAZGXF010000153.1:0-4776 GCA_964529575.1 uncultured bacterium | reverse complement strand
GCTGCGGCAGCTCCACGCGCCACAGCGTCCGCCACGGGCCCGCGCCCAGCGTCGCGGCGGCCCGCGCCTGCCCCGCCGGCAGCGCCCTGAGGGCGGGCAGCAGCGTGCGCGTCACGAAGGGGAAGGCGATGAGCGCGTGCGCCAGCGGCACCCCCCAGAAGGTCGCCACCAGCCACGGGTAGGTGACCAGGTAGCCGAGCCCGAGCGTCACGGGGCTGGTGGCCAGCGGCAGGAGGGAGAGGCCGTCGAGCCAGCGCCAGCCGCCCCGGGCGACCGCGTAGGCGAACGCCGTGCCCACGACCAGCGCCGCCGCCGTCGAGAGGCCCGCGAACGTCAGCGAGTTGCGCAGGCTCAGGCCCAGCGTGGCGAAGCCGACCGAGCGGGGCGCGTCGAACATGGCCCGCAGGTTCGTCGCCGAGGGGAAGGCCCCGTCGGGCGCGGTGAGCGCCTGTACGGTGAGCGCCAACAGCGGCGCCAACACCACCGCCGCGATCACCAGGAGGTCGGCCCCGAGCAGGGCCGCGCCCACGCCCCGCGGCCGCCTGGCGACGGCCCGGCCGGCGGCGAACGGCACGGCGAGCCGCGCCTGCAGCCGCGTGTAGGCCAGGCCGAGCCCGCCCACGACGACGAGCTGCACCAGCGCGAGCGCCGCGGCGGCGTCGAGCCGCAGCAGGCGCAGGGTCAACCGGTAGAGCTCGACCTCCAGCGTGGCGAAGCGCGCCTCGGGGGCGAGGATCAGGACGACCCCGAAGCTCGTGAAGCAGAAGACGAACACGAGGGTCGCCGCCGCCACGGTGGCCGGCAGCGCCAAGGGGAGGGTCACGCGCCACAGCGTGCGCCAGGCGCCGGCGCCCAGGGTCGCCGCCGCCTGTTCCAGGCGCGGCCCGAGCCCTTCGAGGAACCCCGACACCAGGCGCGCGACGATGGCGAAGTTGTAGAACACGTGCGCCGCCAGCACGAGGACCAGCGTGCCGCGCAGGTCGACGCCCAGCAGGCCGCGCGGGCCGGCGAGCGCGAGGAACCCCATGCCGGCGACGACGGTGGGCATGACGAACGGCACGCTGAACGCGGCGGTCAGCAGGCGCCGCCCCGCGAAGCCGTAGCGCGCGAGGAGCAGCGCCGTCGGCAGGCCCACGGCCACCGTCAGGGCGGTCGAGAGCAGCGCTTGCCAGGTCGTGAACCACAGCCGGCCCAGGTAGTAGGGGTCGGTCAGCGTCGCCACCAGGCCGGCCAGCGGGGTGCCGCCCGCCGGCGCCACGCCTCGCCAGACGATGGCCGCCAACGGCACGAACAGGCCCGCCACCAGGAAGGCCAGGGCGGCCGCGCCGGTCACGTGCCCGAGCCAGGAGCGGCGCATGCGGCGAGTCTACGGCGGGCGGGCTAGGCTCTCCTCGTGAGAGCCGCGTCGTCGCGATGGCCCGCCGTGCGCCTGGTACTGGCGCTCGTCGCGAGCGGGGCGCTCCTCACCGCGTGCCCCTCGTACCCGCCCCCGGTCGCGGTCCCGTTCCCCGACGACCCGCGCGTCCTGGACGGTACCTGGGTGGTGGCGGTCACTGGCCCGCTAGATCGGCTCGGCCCGTTCGCGGAGGCGCCCGAGGCGCCTCCCCTCGGCCTCGAGGGGGCCCTCCTGGAGCTGACCGCCTCGGGTCTCGACGCCGAGGACCCGTTCCATTACTCGGTCGCGGGCACGATGACGGTGGAGGGGGAGACCTTCCCGGTCGCGGGGAAGGTGAACGCCTACCGCCTGCACGAGTACGTGCCCGGGTCCGGCGGCCCCGCGCCGTCGGTGCTGAAGCCGCCCACGCTGCGCGGCGAGCTCACCGCGCGGGACGCCGCCACGGGCGAGTGGCGTTACGTCCTCGCGTTCGAGACCGAGGACCGCTTCGCCGCCGCCTTCGAGGGCGATCTCCTGGTGCCCCTCACGGGCGCCGGGTACCGGGTGAGGCTCGAGCGGGCGGCGCGGTAGGCGGGCGCTCGCCGCCTACGAGCGCCGGGCACCGTCATATGCTTGGCCCCACCGATGCACGGCTTCCGGCCACAGGCCGACGCTCGCTACCTGGAGCGCCGTCGCCTCCTCGACAGGCTCCCCGACGAGCCGGGCTACGTCGTCTGGCTCGAGGCGCCCTACGGTTACGGCAAGAGCGTGTTGACCAGCCAATGGGCGCGCGAGCTGGAGGACGGCGGCTGGAGCGTCGTCTGGCTGTCGGGGCGCTACGCCGACCTGCGGGGGACGGTCGCGGCGGTGCTGGGCGCCCCGGCCCGCTCCCCGTGGCCCGTGGTCCTCGACGTCCTCTTCGCCGGCCGGACGCTGGCGGTGCTGGAGGACCTGGAGGGCCTGGCCGAGCCCGAGGAGCTCACGCCGCTCCTGCAGGACGGCCGCGGCCTGGTGCTGCTCGCCAGCCGGACGTCCCTGGCCGCCTCCGAGCTGCCGCGCCTGCGCACGGCAGGGCGCCTGGTCCACCTGAGGGCCGAGGACCTGGCCTTCACGCCGGCGGAGGCGGCCGAGCTAGTCGCGGACCCGGCGGTGGGGCGCCGTCTGCGCGACCTGACCGACGGCTGGCCGCTGCCCCTGCACTTCGCCGCCATCACGGGCGAGCTGCCGGACCGGTCGCCGCTCGTCGAGGGCATGAGGGCGAGCCTGCCGGGAGCCGAATGGGAGGAGGCTCTGCTCCTGGCCACCGTGGCGCAGCTCCCGCCCGGGTCGGCCACCGACGCCACGCGCCGCCTGGCGAGCTCCGGCTTCGTGCAGCTGGGCGACGCCGGCTACCGCCTCCACCCTCTCGTGGCCGAGCACGTCCTGGCGGCCCACGCTCCCGAGGCCCGGGCGGCGCTGGCGGCGCATGGTGAGCGGCTCCCGCGCGTGCTCTACGGCGAGGCGCTGGAGAGGTCGGGTGACCACGAGGCGCTGGCCGAGCTGTTCGAGGACCCGCGGTCGCAGGCCTACAGGCACGCGCCCGAGACGTTCCTGCGCTGGGAGGCGCTCCTGCCGGGCCCGCCCACCCCGCGGCGGCACATCACCGTCGCCGGCGCGCTCAAGGTCCTCGGCCGGTTCGCCGAATGCGCTGCCCGGGAGGAGGCGGCGCTGGCCATGGAGGGGCTGTCCCCCGAGGAGGCCGTCCTGGCCCTGATGGGCCTGTGCTGGGCGCAGGCGATCGTGGACCCCGGCTCCGCCGACGACACCGTCCGTCGCGGCGAGGCGCTGCTCCACCACGTCGACCCCGAGCTCGCGGGCCGCTTCCTCTCCGACGCCTCGTTCGTTGACGTCATGGCGGGACGGCTCGACGACGCCGCGGCGAAGCTCACGCGCGCCCTGCAGGTGCTCCCGCACGGCAGCCGCTACCGCACCGGAGCGCACATCAACCTGGCGCTGAACCGCTGGGACAGGCTCGGCGACTACGACGGCCGCCTGGCCGCCCAGACGATGACGCTGGAGGAGGTGTGGCGCATCTACCCCAGCGACGCTCCCGGCCAGTGCCGCGACCTGGCGATGCTCAACCTCTGGGCGGGCAAGCGCGCGGAGGCGCGCCGGTACCTGGAGCAGGCCGCGAGCGGCGGCCGGGCGAACCCGCTCGTGCGCCTCGAGGCGTCGGCGGCGCTGGCCGCGCTCGACGGCGACGCCGAGGCGCTGCCGACGCTGTTCGAGACCGCCGTGCGTTGGCAGGACGATTACACCGTCGACGTCGTGGCCATGCACGTCATCGACGCCCTGCCGCTCACGGGGGCGCTGGCCACCGCGCGCGCACGCTTCGGCGCCGTGCCCGCGCCGCGGTTGGCCGCCGCGCCCTACGCTCTGAGGCTCGCCGCCGCGGGGGAGGAGGCCGAGGCGCTGGCCGTGCTCGACGCGGCGCTGGAGGGCGCCGACGAGCGCGCCTACCGGCTCTACCTCTACGCCGCGCGCTACCGCGTCTCGCGCCTCGAGGAGGACCTCGAGGCGTTCATGGCTGTCACGACGGCGGGCGCGCGCCTGCTGCCCGGCTTCGTGCCCGTGGGCGAGCTCCCGCGCCACCGGCCGGAGCTGGCCGCCGCCTACCCCGTGGAGGAGGTGCTCGCCTCGGGGTGGAGGGAGGCCGTGGAGCTCCGCCTGGAGGAGGTGCCGGACCTGGAGCTCACGCTCCTCGGCCGGTTCGAGGTGCGCCTGCTGGGGCGGCCTCTAGAGCTCACCGACCGCCAGCGGCAGATGGTGACGCTGTTCGCCGTGGGCCTGAGCCGAGAGCAGGTCGCCGAGGCGCTGTGGCCAGAGGCGGACGAGTCCAAGCAGCGCAACAACATGGGCGTGCAGATGAGCCTCCTGCGGTCGGCGCTGGAGCCGTGGGGCGTGCCTACTTACGTGCACAAGGACGGGCTGAGGCGCGTCGACTCGGACCACGGCCGGCTGTGCCGGGCGCTCGCCGAGGGCGACGCCGAGGAGGTGAGCCGCCTCTACCGCGAGCCGTTCGCCGGCGGCCTCGCGTTGGGCGCCGTGGAGGAGCACGCGGCCTGGCTGAGGGGCCGCGTGCTCGGGTGCCTGACGAGCGCCGCCGCCTCGGCGAGCGACGCCGACGCGGCGGCTTACCTGGAGCGAGCGCTGGAGGTAGACCCCCTGAACGAGGAGACCCTGCGCGACCTGCTCGTCCGCCTGCGGTCGAGCGGCCGCACGCAGGCCGCCCGGCGGCGACTGGCCGACTTCGTCGCCAGGCTGCGCGCCGAGACGGGCCTCGACCCGCTGCCCGAGACGCTGGCGGTCCTCGAGGCCTGAGGGCCCGGCGCAGGCGCGGGCCCGGTCGCGGCCCCTCCCCT
>CAZGXF010000152.1:0-4845 GCA_964529575.1 uncultured bacterium | reverse complement strand
TCTCCTGCTGGCGGGAGCGCTTGCGCGCCTCCTTCACCTGCTGCTGCTGCTCGAAACGGTAGCGACCGTAGTCGAGGAGCTTGGCGACGGGCGGCTGAGCCGTCTCGCCCACCAGTACGAGGTCGAGGTCCTCCTCCCGGGCACGACGCAGCGCGTCCCTCGTCTCGACGATGCCTATCTGCTCACCGTCGGCGCCGATGAGACGCACCTGCCTCACCCGGATCTGTTCGTTCACCTTCAGTTCTCTCGCTATGAATCCACCTCCAGTGGTACCTCCGCGCCGCGCCCAGCGAGCCTTCTGCCTGCTGGACGCCAGCGCGAGCGCTCCACTCTAGCAGACCGGAGCGCCCCGTAGGAAGCGTACGGCACGGCGCGCTCGCCCTCCGCCGGCGCTGGTAGCGTGTCAGGCGCCATGCGCCTCCGCCTCGGCTACTCCCCCTGTCCCAACGACACCTTCATCTTCCACGCCCTGCAGGCCGGGCTGCTCGCCGGCACCGCCGCCCAGGCGGGCGCGCCGGGCGAGGAGCCCCTCGAGCTCGACGTCGTGCTCATGGACATCGACGCCTTGAACCAGGCGGCGCTCGCCGGCGAGCTCGACGTCGCCAAGGTCAGCTACCACGCCTACGGCTACCTCGCCGCGGACTGGGTGCTGCTCCGCGCCGGCGGAGCGCTGGGTCGCGGCGTCGGCCCGCTGGTGGTGGCCCGCGACCCCGACCTGGACCTGGCCGGACGGACCGTGGCCGTCCCCGGCGGCACGACGACGGCACGGCTGCTGCTGGCGCTGTGGCGCGACGGCCTGCGCACCGAGGTCGTCCGCTACGACCGCATCATGCCGGGGGTGGCGGAGGGGAGCTACGACGCCGGGCTCATCATCCACGAGAGCCGCTTCACGTACCCGCGCTACGGCCTGCACGCCCTGTGCGACCTGGGCACCTGGTGGGAGGAGGAGGTGGGCCACCTGGTGCCCCTGGGCGCCATCGCCGCGAAGCGCTCGCTGGGCCCACGGGTCCACGAGCGCCTGAACGCGCTGGTGCGCGCGAGCCTCGAGCACGCCCTCGCCCGTCCCGAGGACTCGGCCGGCTACGTGGCCGCACACGCCCAGGAGATGGACGAGGACGTGCGGCGGAAGCACATCGAGCTCTACGTGAACAGCTACTCGCTCGACGTCGGCCCCGATGGCGAGGCCGCCGCGCGGGAGCTGCTGGCGAGAGGCGTGGCCCGCGGGCTGTTCCCTGAGCTGCCGGAGGACGTCTTCGCCCCTGCCGCTTCGTCCCTGTCCGCGGCCGCTCGGCGGCGGTAACGTCGGGCATGGCTAGCTTCACGATCGGTGAGGAGGTCATGTACGAGGGCGAGCGGTACGTGATCACGCTCAGGCAGCCGCAGCCCCCGTACCGCTACCGCCTGGTGAGGACCACGGCGCACGGCCCCGAGGTCGCCTGGGCCCGGGGCGAGGAGCTCGACAAGATCAAGGCCTACACGGAGCCGCGGGCCGACACGCCCACGTAGGCGGCGGCCGCCTGGCGGCCTCAGGGCGCGGCGAGCGAGGCGCCCAGCCGCGTCCCCTCCGCCACGCACCGCAGCAGGTCCGGCGGGCCGCCCGCCCTGGACACGCAGGCGCCGGCGGCGTACAGGCCCTCGAGCCGCGTGAGCCGCATGCCGCCCGCGTCCCACTCGGAGGGCGCGAACGCCACGGTGCGCACGACGTGGGGCAGCGACCCGGCCACGCCGGGCACCGCGATGGTCAGCTCGTCGAAGGCGAAGCCGCGGGCGGCGAGGTCGTCGTACAGGTCGTCGTAGGCCATCTCGGAGAGGCGCCCTTGCTGCTCGACCACCGCCCCCACGCTCAGGCGCGCGCGCAGGAAGGTGCCCACGCACAGGGCCACCCTGTCACCGCGGCGGGGCACGCCCTCCCACGTCTCCACGCCGCGCGCGGACCCGTCCTCGACCACCAGGGCCGAGGCGGTCGACTGCAGCAGGTGCAGCCGGGGCAGCGCCTCGAGCGCGTACTTGGCGCGGCGGTGCACGTCCCAGCGCGAGCCCGCCCCGGCCGCCACGACCGACTCGAGCAGGCTGCCCGGCGGCGGGGCCACCGTCGCCGGCTCCACGTCGAGCGAGTAGACGGTGTCCAGGCTGGTGGTCACCAGCGTGACGTCGGCGCCCGCCCGTGCCGCGCTCCAGGCCGCCTCGCAGCCGGTCACGCCGGCGCCCACGACCACCACGCGCGTCGCGGGGCTCATCGCCTCTCGGACCGGGCTCAGCCCAGCACGCCGCCGCGCAGGAGCGGCGTGCGCCGGCCCCTAGCCCGCAGCAGCACGTGCTCGCCGTTCCGGGTGCGCTGGTAGACCAGGACGCCGCTGCGCGCGCCCAGCACGGGCACCACGTCCTCGGCGTTGAAGGTGGCGCGCAGGTGCACGGGGACGTCGGCCTTCAGCACGCCGTACTCGTACTCCATGCCGCCGTTCACCTTGTAGCCCAGGAAGACGTCGGTCTCGTCCTCGGTGGAGTAGACGCAGACCAGCGACTGGGCCTCGTCGGCGCGGTAGTGCGCCACGGCCTCCCACACCACCGAGCGCGCCTCGGCGGCGTCGATCACCTTCACGTCGGGCTTGGCGGAGTCGCCGAAGAAGGCCAGCGGGAAGCGCTTCGACTGGGCGTAGTAGCCGGCGGGCCCGACGCGCAGCGCGATGGACTCGTTGTCGTAAGCCCGTCCCCTCACGGCGTTCTTGAAGTGGCTGATCGCCAGCCCGAAACGCCTGTCGTGGGCGTCGAACAGGTCGCCGTCGCCGCCCAGACCGAGCAGCTCGCCGTCCGTGTTGATCTCGATGCCCCCCGCGGCGTGTGTGAAGTCGTGCCTCGTCGTCATGATGCTTCCCCGCCTCCGTGCGGTACCGCGGGGACCTCGCCGACGTGCACGGCCGAGACCCCGAAGGTCTGCAGCCTGTAGTAGACGCCGGAGAAGCCCGCCGCTGCCATGCGATTCTTCAGTCCCTCCGGGTCGAGGAACGCCTTGACCGACCTGGGCAGGTAGGCGTAGGCGCTGCGCCGACCCGACACCAGCCCGCCCACGAACGGCAGGACCCGTTCGAAGTAGAGCCGGAACGCCGCTCCCACGGGCCCTCGCGGCGGCGGCGGGAACTCGAGCACCACCAGGCGGCCGCCCGGCCGCAGGACGCGCCGGAACTCGCGCAGGCCGGCGTCCACGTCGGTGAAGTTCCGCAGGCCGTAGCCGATCGTGACCGCGTCGAACGTGCCGCCGGCGAACGGGAGCGCCGTGCCGTCGGCGACGTCGAAGGTCACGTCGAGCCCCCGCCTGTCCGCGGCCGCGCGCGCCAGCTCCAGCATGGGCGCCGCGAAGTCCACGCCGGTGACGCCGCAACGCGGGCAGGCGCGCTTCACCGCGAAGGCGAGCTTCCCGGTGCCCGTGGCCACGTCCAGGACCTGCCGCGCGCCCCCCGCCACGGCCGCCGCGGCGGCGTCGCGCCGCCAGCGCTCGTCGAGCCCCAGGCTGAGCAGCGTGTTGAGGAGGTCGTAGGTGGGGGCGATGCGGGAGAACATGTCCCGCACGCCCTCGGCCCCGTCGCCTTCGACCGGACCGGCCGCCGCGCGCGACATCGCGCCGAGGTTACCACGGTGGTCGCGGTCTTGCCGCTATACTCCTCCGTCGCGTCGGCGGCGATCACGCGCCGACCGCATTGGAGAACATGGACTACCGCAACGTCGCCATCATCGCGCACGTCGACCACGGCAAGACGACCCTGGTCGACGGCCTGCTGCGCCAGTCGAACGTCTTCCGCGCCAACCAGCAGGTGCCAGAGCGCGTGATGGACTCCGTCGACATCGAGCGCGAGCGCGGCATAACCATCCTCGCCAAGAACACCGCCGTGCTGTGGCGGGGGTCGAAGATCAACATCGTCGACACCCCCGGACACGCCGACTTCGGCGGGGAGGTCGAGCGCGCCCTGACGATGGTCGACGGCGCGCTGCTCCTCGTCGACGCCGCCGAGGGCCCCATGCCCCAGACGCGCTTCGTGCTCAAGAAGGCGCTGGCCAGGGGCCTCAAGCCCATCGTGGTCGTGAACAAGGTCGACCGCCAGGACGCCCGGCCCGACGAGGTCGTGAACATGACGTTCGACCTCATGGTCGAGCTGGGCGCCGACGACGACCAGCTCGACTTCCCCATCCTCCACGCCGTCGCCCGCGAGGGGCGCGCGTGGCGCGAGGGCGAACCGCCCGCCGACGACCTCGTGGCGCTCTTCGAGACCATCGAGGCGCGCGTGCCGCCGGCCGCCGGCGACGCCGCCGCGCCCTTCCTGTTCCAGGTCGCGAACCTCGACTACTCGGACTACCTGGGTCGCCTGGCCCTGGGCCGCGTGCTGCGCGGCGGCGTGAGCGCGGGCGACCCCGTGGCGCTCACCGGCCGCGGCAAGGAGGTCACGCGGGCCCGCGTCACGAAGGTCTACACGCACCTGGGCCTGGAGCGCGTGGAGACCGAGCGCGCCGAGCCGGGCGACATCGTGGTCATCTCCGGCCTCGAGGACGTGAACATCGGCGACACGGTCTCGACGCCCGAAGCCGTGGAGACGCTGCCTACGCCGACGGTCGACGAGCCCACGGTGGCGGTGACCTTCAGCCCCAACACCAGCCCGTTCGCCGGGCGCGAGGGGTCGTACGTCACCAGCCGTCACCTCGCCGACCGCCTGGAGCGCGAGCTGCTGACGAACGTGGCGTTGCGGGTCGAGCCGCTGGGCGGCGAGCGCTACCGCGTCTCCGGGCGCGGCGAGCTGCACCTGTCGATCCTCATCGAGAGCATGCGGCGCGAGGGCTACGAGTTCAGCGTCAGCCGGC
>CAZGXF010000151.1:0-4882 GCA_964529575.1 uncultured bacterium | reverse complement strand
CGCGGCCACGCGCGCGAGGATGACCTCGATCTCGGTCTCCGGCAGCACGACGCCGTTCACCACCTCGTAGAACCACAGCCCGAGCGTGTCCCCCTCGACGAGCGCCTCGAAGCCGAGCTGGCCTTGGGCCGAGCTGGCCACGCCCACGCCGACGCCCTCCTCCACCCAGCCCTGCAGCTCGAAGTAGACCCCGGGGCCCTGGAGGTAGCCTTCGAGCCTGTCCCCGAGCTGCGTGAGCTGGACCGTGACCGCTCCCTGGTCCACAGGGGTCTGGAACGTGCCGCTGAAGCCTTGGGCCAGGCCGACCGCTGACCATGCGAGCGCCGCCAGCGCCGTGAGGAGCCTGCCCGCCGGGTGGAGGAGGGGGGAGCGTGTCATGCCCGGCAGTCTCGCCTACGGGGCGTTACGCGGTCGTCACTCGGTCCCGCGCCTCGCCCGTGAGGCGCGTCCACCACGCGCCGGGAACGTGCGCCGCTTCGCCGCCGGCGCGCGCGGCTTCCTCGAGCTCGTGGGCGAGGTACCGCGGTAGCGCCGAGGCGTCGAAGCCCGACGTGACGGCGGCCAGCCGCTCCACCTGTCGCCTCTCGCCGAAGGCGAGCACCGCCGAGGCGACGGCGGCTACGGCCGTCGCGTACTCGACCCCCGCGGCCGCGTCGAGCGCCTCGTCCAGACGCGCGCGCGCCTCGCCGCGCCGGCCGAGCTCGGCCAGGCACACGGCCGCACGCGCCAGGGCGATGAGCCTCACGTGCGGGATGCGCGCGGTGCCGCTCACGACCTCGTACTGCTCCAACGCCTCGTCGGAGCGCCCCAGCTGCCTGAGCGAGTAGGCCGTGTTGACGCGGAGCACGGCGACGCTGTCGTAGTCGCCGAGGTCGAGGACGGCCCGGCCGGCCGCCACGGCCTCCTCGTGCCGGCCCAGGTCGCCCAGGCAGTAGACGAGGTTGATGGTCACGTCGACCTGGTGGTAGCGGGAGCCGAGGGCCCTGGCGAGGGCGAGGGCCTCGCGGTGCACCGGCAGGGCCTCCTCGTGCCTGCCCAGGTCGTCCAGCAGGACCGCGAGGCTCGACAGGTGCTGCACCAGCCTCAGGCCGGGCGTGCGCTGCCTGAGGCGGGCGACGGCCTCCTGCAGGCGGGCCAGCGCCGCGTCGAAGCGGCCCTCCTCGCGTGCCAGCCAGGCCTCGAGCATGACCAGCACGTGATCCAGCTCCTCGTCCTCGCGGAGCACGGCCCTCATGGGGTCGACCTCGGCGAAGACCTCGGCCGCGCGCGCGGTGTGACCGAGCATCATCTCCAGCCACGCCTCGGCGGCGAGGCGGTGCGCCAGGAGCGCAGGCGAAGGGTGCTCGACCGCGGCCGCGGCCGCGAGCGCGGTGGCGGCCTCGTCCATGCGGCCCGCCTCGCGGTAGAGCGCCGCCAGCTCCAGGCGCAGCCACCCCACGTCCTCGCCGGACGGCAGCCTCGCGACCGCCGACTCGAGCATCTCGATCGCCGCCGGATGCAGGCCGCGGCCGCGGAGCTCTCGTGACCGCGCCTGCCAGGCGCAGCGCGCCCTCGTGGCCTCGCCGGCCGCGAGCCAGTGCTCGGCCACGAGCCCCGGGTCGGCGGCGCCCTCCAGGGCCCCGGCGATCAGCCCGTGCAGGAGGCGGCGCCGCGCCGGAGCGACGCGGGCGTCGAGGGCCTGCCGGAGGAGGTCGTGGCGGAACGCGCCGTCCTCGAGGAAGCCGGCCGCCTCGGCCTCGTCGAGCGCCTCGGCGGCGGCGGCCGGCGAGAGGCCGGTCACCTCGGCCAGGGCGGCGGCGGCCAGAGGGGCGCGGGCCAGCGCCAGCGCCTCGAGGACGCGCACGGTGGGGGCGTTCAGCTGCTCTAGGCGCCTGGCGATCACGTCAGCGATGCGGGACGGCACCGTCAGCTCGGAGTAGTCGATCGTCACGTCGTCGACGTCGGTGTGCCAGCCCTCCTCGTCGCGCCGCAGGCGGCCCGACTCGAACAGGGAGCGCAGGGTCTCGAGCAGGAACAGCGGGTTGCCGCCGGTGTGCTGCCAGAGCCGGCGGGAGAACGCCGGCGGCCCCTCCTCGCGCCCGATGAGGTCGGCGAGCAACGAGCGCACGGCCTCCTCGTCGATGGGCCTCACGTCCACCACCTCGAGGTGACCCGGGCCCCGCAACGCCGCCAGGGTCCGCTCGAGGTCGGGGCCCACCTCGGCCGACCTGAAGGCGCCGTAGACCTTCAGGCCGCGCCCCGCGAGGTAGACGACGACCTCGAGGGTGGCGGGGTCGGCCCACTGCAGGTCGTCGACGACCAGCGCCCCGCCGCCGGCCTCGACCAGCCTGGCCAGCGCCTCGGCGACCCGAGCCTTGGCGGCGTCCCCCTCGAGCGGCGCGTGCGACGGGTCGTCGGTGAGCTCCGGGACGAGGCGGGCGAGGTCGTCGCGGTACGGGCCCAGCCCGGCGGCGAGGTGCGAGGCGCCGCGCACCAGCTCGACGAGCGGGTGGTACGGCAGGCGCTCGAGGCCCTCTACCGCGCGGGCCCGGAGGCCCGCCGTGACCGTCTCCGCCAGGAGGGCCGACTTGCCGATGCCGGGCTCGCCGCGCAGCAGCACCACCGGCTTCGTCGCGGCCAGCAGCGCGTGCCTGGCCTCGTCGCGACCCGCGAGCCGCGACGGGGCGAGGCTGACGCTGTCGGTACGCGCCTCCTGGGGGCGCGGCAGCTCGAGCGGCTCGCCGCGGCGTACCGCCTCGGCCAGCCGCGCGGTGGCGGGCAGGGGAGAGAGGCCCAGCTCGTCCTGCAGCTCGCGCTCGAAGCGTCCGTAGGCGGCCAGAGCGGCGTCGCGCCGACCGGCCAGGTAGAGGGCTCGCACGTAGGCACCCAACACGTCCTCGGCGAGGGGGTCGGCGTCGTGGACCCGGGCGAGCAGCCGCGCCGCCTCCTCGTAGCGTCCGGAGTACACCAGCGCGTCGGAGTGGCGCAGGCCCACGTCCAGGAACGCCAGCCGCAGGCGGTCCCTCTCGCCCTCCAACCAGGCGTCGAAGCCGCCCACGTCGTGCACGGCGAACCCGTCGAGGAGCGGCCCGCCGTAGAGGTCCACCGCCGCGGGCGCGTCGCCGGCGGCCAGGGCGCGCCTGAAGTCGGCCACGTCGCAGGCGACGGGCCAGCGTAGGGCGTCGGCCGTCGCCTCCAGCGGCGGGTCGAGGGGCAGGCGCCGCACGCGCAGCACGAGCTGGCGCAGGTTGCGCTTGGCCGTCGTCTCGTCGGCGTCAGGCCAGAACAGCAGGGCCAGGCGCTCGCGGCCGACCCACCCGCCCTCCACCGTCAGGTAGGCGAGCAGGCAGCCCCTGCGGTCGAACGGCAGCCCTGCCTCGGCCGCGGCCGAGGCAGGGCCGAGCAGGCTCAAGCGTGCTGGCATCCTGAACAGAGTCTAGGCGCTCCCTGCGCTGTAACGGCCGCGTAACGCCCACCGCGCTCAAGTGCCGCATGCACCCTGGCAAGGTGGTCTCCAGCGTGATCGTGCGCGTCGTCGACACGGGCCGCGGTCGGAGGGCGATCGTGGTCCACGACCTGCTGCGTCGGGAGGTACGCGAGTTCCGTACCTGGGAGGAGGCCGTCGCGCACATGAGGCGGCACGCCGAGGAACGAGGCGTGAGGTGAAGCGTGGGCACAGGGTGACCACCCAGTGGTCACCAATCCCCTGGTCAGCCGTCCTCCAGGGTGAGCCGGTAAGACGGCTGCATGTCCTCCGGCCCGTTGACGACGAAGCCCAGGTCGCGCAGCACGCCGTCCTCGAGGCCGTACACCCAGGCGCGCACCGTCAGCGCCTGGCCGCGCGCCCACGCGCCCTGCACGATGCTGGTGTGGCAGAGGTTGCGCGCCTGCTCGACGGCGTTCAGCTCCACCAGGCGCCGGTGCCGCTGCTCGGGTTCGAGCGCCGCCAGGTACTCGTCGTGCTTGGCGGCCACGTCCTTGACGAGCCGTAGCCAGTTGTCGAGGATCCCGTGGCTGCGGCCGTCCAGCGCCGCCGTCACGCCGCCGCAGCCGTAGTGGCCCACCACGATGACGTGCTCCACCTGCAGCACGTCCACGGCGTAGGCCAGCACGGTGAGCACGTTCAGGTCGGCGTGGGGCACGACGTTGGCCACGTTGCGGTGGACGAACACCTCGCCGGGTGCCAGCCCGGTGATCACGTCGGCGCTCACGCGCGAGTCCGAGCAGCCGATCCAGAGGAAGCGCGGGTTCTGCTGCACCGCCAGCCGCCGGAAGAAGCCGGGGTCGCGAGAGAGGGTCTCCGCGGCCCAGGCGCGGTTGCGGGCCAATAGGTCCCGTGGCTCCATCAGTCAGTAGTACTCCACGCGGGCGCCTCGCGGGGTGAGCCGAACGGCGTCAAAAGTGGTCACACAGTGGGCACGGAGTGGTCACCAAAGACCGGTCCGCGCGGGGGCGACCCCGTGCCCCGTCCCGTTGCCGCCCGACGTCACGCTCGCTAGCATCCCGTGATGGCACAGAGGAACCCCCTCGACCTGGAGCGCGAGGTCCTCGAGGCGTTCGAGCACGCGCTCAAGGTGACCGAGCTGGTGGTGAGCGAGGTGCCGGACGAGTACTGGCACGCGCCGCCGCCGCAGAAGGGCCGCACGATCGCGGCCATCGTGCAGCACGTCCACAGCCTGCGGCGCACGTTCACGAAGCTGGCGAAGGCCCCCGTAGGTCCGAGCCTGCCGGCGAAGACCGTGACCAAGGAGGAGGCGCTGGCGGCGCTGGCCGAGAACCGCGAGACGCTGGTGGCGCTCTTCCGCGACGCCATCGCCGAGAAGCGCGGGCGCGTCCCCGGCATGCCCAAGCGCACCGCCATGATGATGGCCTACCTGATGCAGCACGACGCCCACCACCGCGG
>CAZGXF010000150.1:0-5045 GCA_964529575.1 uncultured bacterium | reverse complement strand
GAGGCCGACGCCAAGAACCCGCTGAACTGAGGCGCCACGTCCTGCCGCGCCGTCCCCGTGACCGCGCCGCCGGTACGCGAAGCGGCCGGGCCTCTCGGGCCCGGCCGCACGCGCTGCTCGCCCGGCGTGAGCCGGGCCGGATCGCGGGTCAGGGGAGCTGCGGAGCCTCCTCGGGGACCAGCGTCCGCGCCAGCCGGGCCGCGGCGACCTGCTGGCTCAGGTTGGGCCCCCAGACCGCGGCCGGGTCGAGGACGCTCACGTAGAGCGTCTGGCCGGCCAGCTGGTGGGAGCCGTCGAAGGAGAGCACGCCCTTCGCCGTCGCGAACCGAGCGCCGCTGGCCAACGCTTCTGCCAGGGCGCGAGGGTCGTCTGTGCCGGCGAGCTCGGCGGCCTGCTGCACGATGCGCAGGGCCTCGTACGTCGTCCAGGCCGTGGGGTCGGCGGGCTGGCCGAAGCGAGAGGTGTAGCGCTCGTTGAAGTCGCCGGCGCGCCCGTCGACGAGCGTCGTCTCCCAGGCCAGCACGCGCGGCGCCTCGACCGCGACGCCGTACTCGACGTTCGCCGCCAGGTAGTTGCGCGTCTGGGCCGCGTCGTCGGGGTACGGCGCCAGCAGGGCCTGGCCGCCCCTGTCCTGGTAGCCGCCCATGAAGACGAGCTGCTCGGTGGGCGGGAGGATCACCAGCACGGCGTTGGCGCCCGACTCGGCGATGCGGCGGTAGGCGCCGTCGAAGGTCGGGTCGGTGCGCTCGACGGCGATGCCGTCGACGACCCTCTCGCCGAGCGCGTGGAGGGTCTCGACGGCGGTGCGGCCGAGCTCGACGCCCTCGGGCTCGTTCAGGTGCACGACGAACCAGTCGAGCGGCTCGTCGCCGGCGCGCTCGCGCGTGGCGCGGGCGAGCGCCGTCACGTAGTCCGCCGCGGACGGCGCCACGTGGAAGGTGTTCCACGCCGCGTCGTCGCGCAGCGACGGGCCGCTGGAGCCGACGTCGAGGAAGAGCACCTCGTGCTCGGCCGCGACGCCCGCCAAGGCCTCGGCCTGACCGTCGCCGACGCCGCCGACGATCACGTCGACGCCCTCGGTGAGCACCAGGCGCTCGCCGGCGCGGACGGCCGCTTCGGGGCTCGGGGCGCTGGCGTAGTGGAAGACGACGGCGACGTCCGTCGCCTCCTGCTCGGACTCGATCAGGCCCTGCGCGATGAGCGCGCCGCGCAGCGCGGCGATGCCCGTGTAGTCGTTGATCGCCGCGAAGTACGTCCGGCCGCCCGTGGGCACGGGCAGGACGACGCCGACGTCGACGACTGTCTCCGCCACCGGCCTAACGGGCTCGCCGGCGAACGGGGCCGGGCCGTCGACCAGCGGCACGCCGTAGTCGGCGAGGATCGCCTGGATCTCGTCCCAGCGCGCGACGATCGCGCGGTTCAGCAGGTTCTGGAGCGCGTGCTCCTCGCGCCTTACCGCCATCGTCATCGGCTGGACCTGGAAGAGGCTAGGCGGCTCGAACTGCGGCTCGATGGGCTTGACAACGATATCGGTGTCGGCCTGCCTGGCCCAGTACGCGGTGGAAGGACCCCAGCCGAACCCGACATCGATCTCACCCGCCTCGAGGGCCTTGATCATTACGGCCAGCCTGTCGTCCGCCCCGGCGCTGCCGCCGTAAAGGCGAGTGATGTTCTGCAGCAGGTTCCGATACAGAAGCGCGGTGTGCGGCGGCGTGCCGGCTCCATGGACCCCGATCCGGAGGCTACGGAGGTCTGGGTCGTCGAGGGAGTCGATCTCGAAGCCGGCATCAGCCCGGTAGGCGACAACATAGGGGCTCGAGTAGTACGTGAGCGTGTTAAGTCCCCTGCTGAAGCCGTCCGGGATCCCGAGAATGACGTCGCAGAGCCCCTCGGCGAAGAATAGGTTATAGAGGTCCTGCGTGAAGTCGACCCACTCGTAAGTGACGTAGGCGCCCATCTCTTCGGCAAGGACCTCGACGACCCGGTTCTCGAAGCCAGGTTGGTCCATGTCGGAGAAGGGGAGAGACTGTGGCGGGGCGCAGGCGCGCAGCTCCCACAGGTCCTGTTCGCGTTGCGCGATGGCGATGGAGCTCAACGCCGCCGCGACGACCGCGACGCAGGCCCTCAGGGTGACCGGCCAAGCGACCCTGCCGCTGGTTCTAGTCTTCATTCGGCTCCGTTCGTATACATTCCCCACAAGAGATACGCGGAGGACGGTGTCCCGCCCTCCGCGCACGTGCGGTACGCCAGCGGCTACCGCTTTACTGCAGCGTCTTACGGCAGGCCGAAGACGTAGAGCGTGCTACCCGTACGACGGTAGCGGCCAGCATCGTCAGCGGCGGTGTCTTGCCCGACCTGCGGGTCGCTCGGGGCACGCGAGGTGATGACCGCGATGTACTGCTTGCCGTCCGGGCCCGTGAAGCTGATCGGCGAGCCGCGGAAGTCGCCGCCGGTGCGGAACGTCCAGACGACCTCGCCGTTGCGAGCATCCACGGCGCGGAAGAGGCCCGCGTCCGTGCCGCCGAAGACGAGGTTGCCAGCCGTGACCATGACCGGCTTGTTGTCGCGACCGATGGAGGCCTTCAGGCCCCAGACCTTCTGGTTGGTGACGGGGTCCCAGGCCTGGAGCTCGCCTTCGTACCCGCCGGGGCCGGTGTGCGTATTGGTGCGCTGGGTGAGGTTGTAGCTCTCGCCAGGCACGTACTCGCCTTCCACGCCGACGAACGTGGCGCAACGGTTCTCGGACTGGAAGTACACCAGGCCGGTGACCGGGGAGTAGGCGTCGTTGTACCAGTTGTTACCGGCGATGAGCGGGCAGACGGGGCCCTCGGAGGGGACGTCGGTGTAGAACAGCGCCTGCTCGTTCCAGATCGGGATGCCGGTCTCGCGGTCGATGCCGTTGTTCCACGTGACAGGGGTGTACGGCTTCGGGTCGTTGATGATCTCGCCGGTCAGGCGGTCGAAGACGTAGAACATCCCGTTGCGGGCGGGCTTGACGATGACGTGGCGCAGCTCGCCATCGATCTCGATGTCGGCGAGGATGTTCTGGCCAGGCTCGTCGAAGTCCCAGGGATCCTGGGGGGTGTGCGAGTAGGCCCAGACCATGTCGCCGGTCGTGGCGTCACGCGCGATGAGCGAGGCGCAGTACTTGTTCGGGTACTCGTCGAGGCCAGGCGCCGTCGCAGGGTCGCGGCGGTAGTCGGGGTTCCACGGGCCACAGTTGGACGTGCCGTAGTAGAAGAGGTTCGACATCGGGTCGTAGGTGAAGTAACCCCAGACCGTGCCGGCGCCGAGCCTCCAAGAGTCGCCGAACCAGGTGCTCACGCCCGGTTCCTCGACCTGGTCGGCCGCGTAGAAGGGCTGGAAGCGCTCGCCGATCCCCATCTCGTCGTTGGGACCCGTGCTGTAGTACTTCCACTTCTGCTCGCCGGTGTTCAGGTCGAAGGCGGCCACCCAACCTCGCACCCCACGCTCGCCACCCTCGTTGCCGATGATGACGTTGTCGCCCACGATTAGAGGGGCGTTCGTGGTCGTCTCGCTGATGCTGAGGTCCACGACCGACGGGTTGTGCCACACGACGGCGCCAGTCTGGGCGTCGAGAGCGAAGAGCTGGCCGTCAAGGGTGTTGAAGATGATCTTGCCTTCGGCGTAGCTGAGGCCGCGGGACTGAGCGCCGCAACAGGCGGTTGCTTGCTCGAGGCCGGGCATCTCGGGACGGAACGACCACTTAAGCACGCCCGGATCTACGAGGTCGATCGCGTAGACCGTGTTCGGCTTCGGCGTGAGGACGTACATCGTGTTGCCGACGACGAGCGGAGGCGCTTCGAGGGAATCCGTGACGCCGAGCTGGAACGTCCACTTGACCTGGAGGTTGCGGACGTTGAACGTGTTGATGCGATCGAGCGGGCTGAAGTTGTGGCCCTGGTAATTGACGTTCGCCATGGCGACCTGACCCGGGTCCTGGAGGACCTGGAGCACGTCTGCGTTCGCCATCGCGCTGCCGAGGAGGGCGACGGCTGCGACGCTCAGACAGA
Source organism: uncultured bacterium (assembly GCA_964529575.1). Lineage (GTDB taxonomy): Bacteria > Deinococcota > Deinococci > Deinococcales > Trueperaceae > DASRWD01. The sequence goes on along the minus strand of CAZGXF010000150.1, from coordinate 1,011 downwards.
TGTGGCGCCATGCGCTCTTCACATGAATGTGCATCCTGTGGGTACCCTTTCCGTTTCCGAATATCGAAACACTGCGACTTCGATGGCGGTCCCGAGCCGCCATTCCGTGATCCTGAGGCTTTAGCGCTCCGCGGCTACCTCCTCCTCCAATACGGCGCCGAACTCATTGCCCCAGGAGTTGCGGACGTAAGTAGTGACACCAGAGATCTGCTCGTCGGTCAGGACGTTCCGGAACGGCGGCATGCCGTGGTCGATGAAGCCGTTGAGGACCATTCCGATGACGTACGACTTGTCAGCGAGGGCGCCGTTGCCCGCGAAACGAGGACCAACACCACCCTGGCCGTCGGCGCCGTGGCAGACAGCGCAGTTCGAGGTGAACACCAGCCGGCCCGCCTCCATGAGGGCGGCCATCTCCTCCTCGGGGATGACGACGGCTTCGGCTTCGACCTCATCGGTCACCGCCTCGCCGGCAGGCGAGACCAGGAAGAACTGGTCGCCCAAGCGTTGCCCGCGGGTGTGCCCGGCCTCGGTGTCGCGCCTGAAGGCGTAGAGCGGGTGGCCGCCGTAGGTCACCTGCAGCGTGCCGTCGGCGCGCTCGATGGTGCCCACGAGGGCGGGGTCGAGGCCCTCGCCCGCGGCGAGCTCGGTGCCGGCGGCCACGGTCAGCGGCGGCCAGTTGTTGGTGCACGCGTCGACGCAGTTGCTGACGCCGTCTTCATCCAAGACGTAGAGGTAGACGCTACGCCCCTCGTCGGTCACGAGGTGCTGGCCCCAGCGTGCGTCGGTGGCGAGCTTCAGCGTGGCGCCGCTGGCCTGGGCCAGGACGTGGCCGGCGATGGCGACGACCGCCAAGCCGAGCGCGACTATGAGGGGGGATACGGACTTCTTCACTGCTTCGAGCCTCCACTGGCGCCGCCAGGGCGCGGGGGCACGTCGCGTCGGCGTGCTTCCCTGCGGTCTCGGACGGACACCGTCTGCAAGTAGCTGGGCGCGACTAAGGGTCCAGTCCTT
>CAZGXF010000149.1:0-5058 GCA_964529575.1 uncultured bacterium | reverse complement strand
CCCCGATGTCCTGGCTCCCGACCTACGCGGCTCAGCGCTCGTCGCGGCGAGCGGCTCGGGAGTCCGCCCTGGACACGTGGTCGAGCTCGTGGTCGACGGCGTCGTGGTCGCCAGTACGGTCGCGGGAGTCGACGGTTTCGACCTCGTCGGCGTCGTAGGCGGAGGCCCCTACGTGCCCGCGGGCCCGGCGCCCCACCTAGGCTCGGACCCGGCGCTGGTAGTGGCGTTCGAGGAGGCCAAGCGGCTGAGGGAAGCCGCTGCCGAGCGCTGAGCCTGGAAGAGGTTGAGGGCCCCGGCGGAGCCTAGCCTCCGGCCGCCGACGCATCGGGGATCGCCTCGAAAGCCTCCGGCGCCGGCAGCAGGCGCCAGTTCCACTCGCCGTCGCGGCGGGGCGGCCAGATGACCGCGGTGGCGCGCCCGGCGATCGCCATGGCGTCGATGGGTCCGAAGTAGCGCGAGTCCTCGCTGCCGCTCGGCGTGCGGTTGTCGCCCATGACGAAGTAGGTGCCTTCCGGCACGACCAGGTCGAGGACCACGGGGACGCCCTCGGGCGCGCCCTCGGGCACCTCGATGTTCTCGACCACGCGGCCGTAGAAGAGCTGCACACGCGGGTCGTCGACGTCGTAGGCGTTGCCCGTGCCCAAGCGCGGCAGCCAGTTGCCCGACGGCGACATCTGGAAGTCGGCGACCATGGCCGCGACCTCGCCGTCCTCGACGATGACGGTGGGGAAGTTCACCGGGGCGACGTACACCTCGCCGCTGGCGGTGATGAAGCCCTGGTCCACGGGGTGGCCGTTCACGTAGACCTGGCCGCGCTCGATGCGCACCCTGTCGCCCGGCTGGCCTATCACCCGCTTGATGTAGAAGCTACGCCTGCCCTGTTCCAGGGCGGTGGGGGCGTTGGCCGGCTCGCGCAGCACGACGACGGCGCCGCGCTCGTACTCGCCCAGGACCCCGGCGCGGCGGAGCCAGGTGTCGAACTTGGGGATGAAGACGCGGTCGCCGGTGAGGAGCGAGCGGAGCAGGTTGCCCCTGCCCTGCCCGCCGTCGAGGTTAGGCTCCATCGAACTGCCCACCACGCCCACGGTCGTGAAGACGAAGGTGACGACGAGGTAAGCGATCGCCAAGGCCTCGGCGTAGCCTCTGACCTCGCGCCACAGCTTCCCCTGCCAGGTGGCAGGCTGGGCGGCCGTCCGCGGGGCCGGACGGACCCTCGCGCTCACCGCATCGGACCGCGTGCTCGTGTCGGGCATGACGGGACAGGTTACCCCGTCGAACGCGAGGTCACGGTGTGGCGGCCTCGCCACACGTCCACGCTCGATACCTTAGTATTTCAGGCATGCCAGCTGACGACGGTTCGAGGCCCGCCGACCCGTTCGCTCACCGCGGCCGGGGCGCGCGGCTGAACCCGGTGAACCGCTACACGCAGCTGGAGGTCGAGCTCGACCTCGAGGAGGTCACCGAGGGCGACCTGCGCTTGCGGACGCGCTACCTCGACGACACCTCGCGCTCGGCGGTCGCCAGCAACTCGAGCCCCGACATCGGCTTCGACTTCAGCGTGAACCCGTACCGCGGCTGCGAGCACGGCTGCAGCTACTGCCTGGACGGCGCGACGCCCGTCCTCATGGCCGACGGCGCCAGCAAGCGCCTGGCCGACGTCGTCGCGGGCGACAGGGTCCTAGGTACGGTCGCGGCGGGCGGCGTCCGCCGGCTGGTCGAGACCGAGGTGCTCGACAGGTGGACGACGCGCAAGCCCGCCTACAAGGTGGCCCTCGTCGGCGGCACCGAGCTGGTCGCCAGCGCCGAGCACCTCTTCCTCACCGAGCACGGCTGGCGGCGCGTCGCCAGCTGCGACCACGAGGACGTGCCGGCGTTGTCGCCCGGCGACGTCCTGGTGGGCTGGGGCGCCTACGGGGAGGCAGCCACGCACGACGACGACTACGCCCTCGGCTACCTCTCCGGCGTCGTGCGCGGCGACGGGCTGCTGGGCCACCAGGGGCACGAGCGCCCCGCGGGTCAGGGCGGCGGTCGGTACCGGTTCGAGCTCGTCCTCGAGGACGAGAGGGCGCTAGGCCGCGCCCAGGGCTACCTGGAGCGCTTCGGGGTGCGGCCGAAGCGGGTCGAGCTCGTCGCGGCCGACGGCGCGCGCACGGCCACCCACGCGCTGCGCTCGCGGACGCGGGCCGACTACGAGTCGGTGGCGTTGCTCACCGAGGCCCCGCCGGTGAGGAGCGAAGCCTGGCGGCGAGGCTTCCTCGCCGGGCTGTTCGACACGGGCGGCGCCGTCGCGGAGGGCGAACTCGTCCTGCGGGGCCTCGGCGACCGGCTCCTCGACGAGGCCGAGGACTGCCTGGACGCGCTGGGCTTCGCCACCGTGCGGGCGGGCGCCTCGGGCGGCGACCGCCTCGGTGCTGGCCTGAGGCTCGCGGGCGGCGCGGCCGCCGCCCTGCGGCTCGTGACCGCCATCGACCCCGCGGCGCGGCGCCGCGTCCGCTTCGCCGGCGCCGAGGTCACGGCGCTCCCGACGCTGCGCGTCGCGGCGGTGGAGCGCCTCGACGACGGCCGGGAGCTCCACGACCTCACCACCGGGACCGGCGACTTCGTCGCCAACGGCGTGGTGGCTCACAACTGCTACGCCCGGCCCACCCACGAGTTCCTCGGCCTGTCGGCCGGGCTCGACTTCGAGCGCGTGATCCTGGTGAAGCGCGACGCCGCGCGGCTCGTGGAGGAACGCCTCCGCTCGCGTTCGTGGCGGCCGACCGTGCTGGCCATGTCGGGCGTCACCGACCCTTACCAGCCGGTGGAGCGCAAGCTCGGCATCACTCGCGCCGTCCTGCGGGTCCTGGCCCGCTACCGCAACCCCGTCGGGATCATCACCAAGAACGCGCTGGTGACGCGCGACCTCGACGTCCTGTCCGAGATGGCTTCCTGGGGCGGGGTCAGCGTGTTCCTCTCGGTGACCACGCTCGACGAGACGCTGCGCGCCCGGCTCGAGCCGCGCACCAGCACGGCCGCGAACCGCTTGCGGGCGGTCCGCGAGCTGGCCGCCGCCGGCGTGCCCGTGGGCGTGAACGTGGCGCCCATCATCCCGGGCCTCACCGACCACGAGGTGCCGGACATCCTCGCGGCCGCGGCGGAAGCGGGCGCCGCCTACGCCGGCTACACCATCCTCCGCCTCCCCGGCGCCGTGGCCGACCTCTTCGCCGACTGGCTCGAGGCCAACTACCCCCTCCGCAAGGAGAAGGTCCTGAACCGCGTGCGCGCGTCCCACGACGGCCGGCTGTCCGACCCAGTCTTCTTCCGCCGCATGCGCGGGCACGGCGCCATGGCCGAGCAGGTGCGGGAGCTGTTCCACCTCGTGGCCACACGCCTCGGCCTGGAGCGCGAGCGCTACCCTGAGCTGAACACGTCCGCCTTCAGGCTGCCCGGCAGCGCCGAGCAGCCCTCGCTCTTCTGAGGGCGAGCGAGTAGGCTGAGTCGTGCCAACGCTCACGAAGACCATCTGGCGCGCGCTGCTGACCGCGGCGGTCCTCTCGACGGCCGCCACCGGCCTGGCCCAGCGGCCCCTCGTCGTCCCCAACTACTACTCGTTCCAGCTCACCGAGCTACGGCCGGGCGAGGAGGTGGTCGGGGAGCTGACCGACGAGGACGGGCAGAACTTCAAGGATGGCAGCCGCCTCGACCTCTACGCCCTCACGGCGCGGGCCGGCGAGGCGCACACGGTCAGGGTCTTCTCCCCCGTCCTGTCCCCCGTGCTGAGCGTCTTCGACGAGCAGGGCGTCCTCGTCGCCTTCGCCGACTACGGCGTCTCGTTCGGCGACGTGTCGGTGAGCTTCGTCGCCCAGTCCGCCGGCCGCTACCTGGTCGTCGTGAGCGGCTGGTCCGACTACGACCTCGGCGAGTACACGGTGACCCTCAGCGCGACCGCGGCCGGGCCCGGCGACGCCGAGCTGGTCACGCTCCCCGCCACGGTGGAGTCGGCCATCACGACCGAGATGCCGCCCCTCCCCAACGGCTTCGGCGGCGGCGCCGAGTTCTTCGCCTTCGAGGTCGAGGAGGAGACGCTCCTGCTGGCGACGATGTCCTCGTTCGACCTCGACCCCTACCTGACCCTCTACGACGCGAGCGGCGCGGTCGTAGCCGAGAACGACGACGACGGCTACTCGACGAACTCGATGCTCGTGGCGCTGCTACAACCTGGCAGCTACGTGATCGCCGCCAGCACCTACTTCGCCGGCGAGACCGGCGCCTACACCTTGACGCTGGAGACGTACTACAAGCGCTGAGGGGGTCATGACGGCGCCCAGACAGTCGGGCCTGTTCAGCGGGGCGGCATCCGAGCCGCTGGCGGCCCGGATGCGTCCCCGCACGCTCGACGAGTTCATCGGCCAGGACCGCATCGTCGGTCCTGGCCGGCTGCTGAGGCGCGCCATCCAGGCCGACCAGCTCAGCTCGGTGATCTTCTACGGCCCGCCCGGCACCGGCAAGACCACGCTGGCGCGCGTCATCGCGAACACCACGAAGGCCGACTTCCTGGCCATCAACGCCGTGCTGGCGGGCGTGAAGGACATCCGCGAGGCGGTGGCGCGGGCCCAGGCGACCCGGGAGGCGGGGCGCCGCACGATCCTCTTCGTCGACGAGGTGCACCGCTTCAACAAGGCCCAACAGGACGCGCTGCTGCCGTGGGTGGAGAACGGCACCGTCATCCTCATAGGCGCCACCACCGAGAACCCCTACTTCGAGGTGAACAAGGCGCTGCTCTCGCGCAGCCGCGTGTTCGAGCTCACCCCGCTGGACGAGGACGACCTCCGCGAGGTGGCGCGCCAGGCGCTCGCCGACCCCGAGCGCGGCTACGGGGGCCGCGACGTCGTGCTGGATGAGGACGCCCTCGACCACCTGGTGAACGTCGCGAACGGCGACGCGCGGGCCCTGCTCAACGCCCTCGAGCTGGCCGTCGAGACGACGCCGCCGGGCGACGACGGGGTCGTGAGGGTCACGCGCGCGGTGGCCGAGGAGTCCATCCAGCGCCGCGCCGTCCTCTACGACAAGGAGGGCGAC
>CAZGXF010000148.1:0-5091 GCA_964529575.1 uncultured bacterium | reverse complement strand
CGAGCCCAGCTGATGTGCCTGGCCCCTAGGCCGACCCGCTGGGCGCGTTTGGGGTTCTGCTTGATGCCGTGGACGTCGTAGCCGACCACGGTCTTCTCGAAGGCGAAGGGTAGGCCGACGTAGCCGAGGCCGACGCGCGCCTCACGCGAACGGATGCGAGAGTTAAGCGTGCTATTGATCTCTATTGAAGACATTTGGATTCTAAGGTCCCTACTTCCATCCGACTGAAAGCAGAGCCTAGCTTGGCATACTGCCCCGATTCCGTAACGGAGTACCTCTCTTTCGCTAGGTCCATCCGACGGGTCGCCTAGGCGGGCGGGCGATGATATGGCAGGTCGGTAGGCGCCCCCACTACGCAGAGCCGGAACTCGGTCGACGGCCTACTCCTGGTGCGCGTGACCCCTGTAGCCTTCTAGGCCAGCTCGCTTTAGCCTTCAAGGCGTGGACGTCAAGCCAACGGGGGAGAGGCCCTTTGCCGGCGTCTAAGTGGTGCGGCCCAACTTACCCTCTCGTGCAGTTACTCTCGACTTCTTCCAACGAGAACCCGATGCCTCAAGACACCCGAGCCCATGCAGTCGCCGCTTCTTGCAGGGTTGCCGTGGGCGCCTTCAACGCCGAACAAAGGAACACGCGAGCAAACTAGGTCACGGTGCGTCAGTCGCGCCTGTACGTCCCCTGCTTCCGATGCTCCCGCTCGATCTCCTCGTCTCGTCGCTTGGCGAGGGTTCCGGCGGCCAATAGCCAGCCGAGTAGAAGGGCGGCGATGCCGAGGCCGATCAGCCAGGCCATGTTGTCTCCTGTGAGTGGTCTATGAGAGGACTCTAAGACGGCCGCTTGGAAAGCGCTGTGCTCATCGCGCTGTTCAGGACAACGGGAGCGGGGGTCACATCCTGCTCTCATCTATCTGTTATCTTCCCCGGGGTCCTTAGCCTGCGGGGCCGAGCGTTAACCGGGGGGCACGATGCTGGTTCGACGTCAACGACAAGCGAAGCCGTCAGCTCATGAGTCCGGTGGTCGGGGGAGGCTGAGTCGCCTCGCGTGCCGTCGCTTCGTAGCGGTGGTGCTCGTCGCCATCGGCGCAGCCGCTTGTAGCGACCCGGCGCCCACGGCTATATCCGAGCTGCAGCTGTCAGTGGTGGGCGGGCCGGTGGACGAGCACGGGGTCGTCGGGGTAAACGAGGCGCGCCTTGAGGTCCTCGACCCGCACGGCAGGACGGTCAGGTTCAGCGACTCCCTGGTGGCCGACCCTGCTGGGAAGGTCACGGAACTGACGATCGGGCCGGGCGCGGTGCCCCTGGCCGTGTTCCTGCCCCAGGGGGCCAGCTACACCTTCCTCGCCCGTGGTCTTGGGGCTGGGGGAGAGCTGGTCGCCTTCGGGCAAGAGTCCCGAGTCGCGGCCGCCGGTGGGAACAACGCCGTCATCGTCGAGATGGCCGGGCTCATCGGCGAGGCGAGGCTCGAGCGCAGGACGCCCGTCCATGCGCTGCTGCCCGGTCAGACGCTGGACCTGCTCCTCACCGTCACGGCAGCCGGGAGCGACGAGCTCGTGTTGGCACCGTCGGACTTCGGAGTCAGCTACGAAGCAGCGAACGCGACGACCCTCAGCCACAGCGGCAGGGGCGTCAGGCTGCGGGCGGGCGAGCGCCACGGGGGAGACCTCGTCGTGCGGGCCGACGTCAGCGGCCTCGTGCCCGCCGACCCGCACCCCGAGCAGGACACGGTCAGCGCCGAGGTGCGCATCCCCTTCACGACGGACGCCGGCGTCGACCTGACGCCGCCTGAGGTGTCGACCCTCGCGTTCGACCCTGTCCAGCAGGTCCTGACGGGCGTCGCGGACGACGACCTCGGGGTCGTCACGCTGGAGGTGTACGACGGGCCCGTCCTCCTCGCCTCGAGCGACCCCGACACCGTGGCGGCCAAGGGCGTGTCCGAGGTCCGGTTCCCCGGGGGAGGCACCGCCTTCCTCACGTTCCTGCAGTTGCCTGCCGGCACGTACGAGCTCATCGTCTACGCCACCGACTTCAGCCGCAACCAGGGGTCGGCGAGCTACCAGGTCACCCTCCCATGAGGGGGGATCGATGCGAAGTCCAAGCCGACGACACGTCAACCGCCGCGAGCCGGACGCGCCCCTAGCACCGGACGCGTCCACACCTAGAGGCCGAGTCCCAGGAAGCGATCCCAAGCAGGAAGCAATCCCAAGGAGGTGCAAGTGAAGCGTCTGTTCAGAGCATCCGCCGTGGCCTTCGCGGCGCTAGCGCTCGTGCTGAGCGCGTGTGGTGGGCCGCAGGCCCCCGTGGACCCGACGTACGTGAAGGTCGACGTCTCGGTGGACCTCGCCGGCTCCGCCGCCAAGGCGAGCGCGGGCGAGCTCTCTCCGCAAGGGTTCCCTTACGACCCCGCCGACGGCTCGATCGCCGGCACGGTCGAGGTCTACGTCTACGACAAGAACGACGCCCCCGTGCTCTTCGAGGTCGCCGGCAGCACCTACACGGCCGCGCCCACGGGCGCCGCTTTCATCGAGCTGACGGCTGCCGACAACACCGCTACCGTGAACCTGCCGAGCGCCGGCAGCCCCTACCGCTTCGAGTCGCTCGGTAAGTCCGGCGGCGCCGTCGTCGCGTACGACGACCAGACCCAGAACGTCACGGTCGTCCCGTCGGTGTTCGTGACCCTCAGGTCGGTCCTCGAGGACGCGGTCCTCGTACCGCGCTACCCCACGTCGGTCGCCACCCCCGGCCAGGTCCTCGACCTGATGCTGATCGTGATGGCGAACGACAACGCGGACTTCCCGAACGCCTACCTGCAGGTACCTATCGGCGACTTCACGGCCACGTACGGGACCGTCACGAACGCCGACCTGGGCGCGACGAGCAACAGGGGCGTCCGGCTGACCGTCTCGCCGCTCTGCTCCAGCGACGTTACCGTGGCCGGCCACGTCACGGGCATCGTCGAGAGCGCCGGGCAGTACGAATCCGGTGACGTCGCCTTCAACGGCGGTGCCGGCTTCAGCCTGGCGTGCCCGCCCAGCGCCGAGGGCGGCATGGCTGTCGACCTCACACCGCCCACCGTCACCCTCGACGGCTTCGACCCCGTGTCCGGCGTCGTGACCGGCACCGCCAACGACGACTACGGCATCGCCAAGGTGGAGATCTACGACGGCCCGGTGCTGCTGGCCTCTACCGACCCGACCGACGAGAACGCGAACGTCGCGCTCATCGCGTTCACCCCGCTCAGCGACTCGTTCACCACGACGCTGAAGGTAGCCCCGATCGGCGGCATCACCGCCGTCGCCCGGGACCCGTCGGGCAACGAAGCCCACACGGCGCCGACCTTCGACTACCAGTTCGTGTACGTCGACGCCAGCGCTGCGGCCGGCGGCGACGGCAGCGCCGCCAACCCCTTCGACACCATCCAGGCCGGCATCAACGCGGTCGCCCCCGGCGGCACCGTGTTCGTGCGGAACGGGACCTACAGCGGCACCTTCCTGCACATCGCCAAGCCGCTCAAGCTCCTCGGAGAGAGCGAAGGCGGCGTGGTCGTCGAACTGAGCACCACCGGCTACGGCGTCGACGTCACGGCCAACGACGTCACGCTCGAGAACCTGACGATCCTCGGCACCGAACCGAGCGAGAGCCTGGGGGGCAACTACGGCGTCAAGGTCTACCCCGAGGGCCTCGACTCCGACCCGGGCACGACCGACCCCGTGCTCACGAACTTCGCCATGAAGAACGTGACGGTGAGGGGCTTCGGCCGCAGCGAGGTCGACCTGCTGGGCGTGGACGGGGCGGTCCTGACCAACGTCACAGCCGACGGTGACGACACCGCCGGCGTGGGTATCGCCGTCTCCGGCTCTAGGAACGTGGCGCTGATCGGCGTCAGCACCACGGGTAACCAGTGGGGTGGCGTCGGCCTCTACTCGACCCAGTTCGGCAGCATCAACGGCGTCTCGCGCGTCCGCATCGACGCCGCCAGCACGTTCACCGAGCCGCTGGGCGTGTACAGCGAGACCCTGGCCGGGCCTATCGACGCCGCCATCGAGGAGCTCGTGCTCGAGGGCTTCACGCACGTCGTGAAGAACCCGGACCACCGGCCGAACGGCCACCTCTTCACGTTCTACGTGCGGTCCGAGGCCGAGGCGTTCGCGCTGGCGAGCTTCCTCCCGAGCCCCGAGGGCTCGTACGTCCAGAAGCTCGGTACCGATGGGAGCGGCTACAGCGTCATCGAGGACGACTTCGTGGTCGGAGTGGGCATGGGCCTGCAGGCCGCCGTGAACGCCGCCTCGGCCGGCGCCACCATCGAGCTGGCCACCGGCACGCACACGATGACGACCGAGACCGTGATCGGCAAGGCGCTCACCCTGACCGCCCAGCCCGGCGCGGTCATCGAGACCACGGGCACGAGCGTCATCCTCCGGATCACCGGGGCCGGCGCCACGCTCGAGGGCCTGACCATCGTCAAGACCGACACCGCCGACACCCACAACCTGATCCAGATCGGCGCCAGCGACGTCACGGTCCGCGACAACGTCATCTCGGGACAGTGGACGTACGGCGACGGGTACGTGACCAGGGCGATGGTGATCCAGGGCGGCCTCAGCGGCCTCGTCATCGACGGCAACACGATCTACGGCCTGCGCCAGCCCGCCTACATCAACGGCCCTACCTACGGCACCATCTCGAACAACAAGGTGTACCGGACCAGGGGCTGGGTCATCGACGGCGCGCTGATGTCCTTCACCGGCAACACCTGGCGTGCTGACGGCCTGCCCGGTGCGAGCGAGAACGAGGAGTGCGACATGGCGCTGCTCAAGGACACGCCGGCCGGCGCCCCGTACGACCCGCTCGTCGACCTATTGGCCGCCAACAACGACGCGGTGATCTGCGACCAGCGCTGACCGCCTAGCCAACGACGTACAGGTTCAGTTCTCGGGCCTCCCCGCTACACGGTGGGGAGGCCCGAACTCTGATCGTGGCTGCCCTCCGCCTTCTTGCTCGGCCGCACCCAAGCCGCAGCCTAGACAGGATCCGTCTGCCAGAGTGAGGTACGCTCGACCCTCGGATGCCCGACAGCGAGCAGCGGTCCACTGCGGTG
>CAZGXF010000147.1:0-5139 GCA_964529575.1 uncultured bacterium | reverse complement strand
AGCCCACTGCGGGGCGAAGGCGAAGGCGCCCAGCCAGGTGCCGGCCACGGCCGGCATGCCGGCGAGGGCGGCCAGTCCGGCGAAGCGTGCGAGCGTGGGCCGGTGGCGTGCCATGATGCCGGCGATCCCGATGCCCTCGCTGACGTTGTGCAGGGTGAAGCCGACGACGAGGAACGACCCCAGCGCCGCCTCGCCGGCGGCCAGGGCGGCGCCGATCGCCAGGCCCTCGCCCAGGTTGTGCAGGCCGATGCCGAGGGCGAGGAAGCCGGCGAGCGCCAGACCCTCCGGCCTACCCCTCCGCCTGCCGACGGCGAAGAGCGCCAGGAACGACACGGCGGCGGCGAGCCACACCAGCGTTCCGCCCTGGAACGCGCCGGCGGCGCCGGCGGCCAGCGCCAACCCCTCCTGGAGCGTGTCGACGAGCAGGAAGGCCAGCAGCCCGACGGTGAGCGCGAGCAGGAAGCGCAGTCCCCGCGCCCCCAGCGACCTGAGCGCGGGGAAGAACAGGAGCCCCAGCGTCACCGGGACGACGCCGACGTACAGCCCCAGCAGCGCGAAGGCCAGCAGCCGCCCGACGGTGAGCCGCGGCGTGGCCACGGCCACGGCGACCTCGTGCTCGAACGCCAGCCCCGTGGCGGTCACCAGGGTCACGAGGTGCGTCTCGCCCTCGACCCACGGGTAGGGGAGGTGGACCGCGGCGGTGCGGAGGCGGCCGAGCGGGCCCGGAGGGTCCTGCGCGAACGACCAGTAGGCGCCGTCCACCTGTACCTGGGCTATGCGCACAGGCTCGCTGCCGTCGGCGCGCACCCACGGGCGGCGGCGTACGTCGAACACGTGCGGCAGGCCGCGGTGGCGGGCCGACCGCTCCTCCCGGCGTTGACCAAGTGGTACAGGACTGGTACTCTCGTGGCGCTTCGTCGAACCGTCCGCTCCGGGTCTTCCGGCGCGGGCATCCGCAGTGGGAGGTGCTGCATGCGTGGTCCGAGATGGCTACTGGCCCTGCTCGCCATGGCGTTCACGGCAGGCGCCCTGGCGCAGACGACACTCACCTTCTGGAGCTGGCGCACCGAGGACGTCGCGGCCTACGAGAGGTTCATCGAGGCCTTCAGGGCCGAGAACCCTGACATCGACGTCGAGTTCACCCCGTACCTGAACACCGAGTACAACACGATCCTCTCGACCGCCCTGCAGGGCGGCGGCGGGCCCGACATCGTCCACCTGCGCGCCTACGGCGGCATGGAGCCGCTGGCGCAGGCGGGCTACCTCGTGAGGCTCGACGACAAGGTGCCGGCCCTGGCCGGCTTCGACCCGGGCATCCTCGCCGGCGCCACGAACCGCGCCGACGGCGGCGTCTACGGCGTTCCGTTCGCGTTGCAGACGGTCCAGGTGCTCTACAACGAGCGCATCTTCCAGGAGCTCGGCCTCGAGGAGCCGGAGACGTGGGACGAGTTCGTGGCCGTCGCCGAGGCCCTGCAGGAGGCGGGCTACGACGCGCTGGCCAACGGCGCGCTCGAGCCGTGGACGGTCGAGACGCTCTTCGGCGGCGTGGGTCCCACGTTCTACGGCGGCGACGAGTTCTTCCAGGCCATCACGGGCGGCGAGGCCGACTTCACCGACCCGCGCTTCGCGGCGGCGCTGGAGCGCATGGTGGCGATCACCCCGTACCTGGCCCAGAACTTCATGGGCGTGGGCTACACCGACATGCAGAGCATGTTCGCCTTCGAGCAGGCCGGCATGTTCATAGGCGGCTCGTACGAGCTGGGCATCCTCAAGCAGCTCAACCCCGACCTCCAGATCGGCGCGTTCCCGGTCCCCGGCGACGCTCCGGGCGAGGGCCGGGTGTCGTACTACGTGGACGGCTCCTACGGCATCAACGCCGCCAGCCCCCACCAGGAGGAGGCGCTCCGCTTCATCGAGTTCCTCGCCTCGCAGGAGTACGGCCAGATGTTCACCGACGAGCTGCAGCAGATCTCGGCCGTGCCGGGCGTGACCCCCACCAGCGAGGACCTCTCCGAGCTGGTGTCGCTGATGAACGAGGTGGGCACCCCGTACCTCATGCTCACCGCCTTCCGCTTCGGCCAGCCGAGCGGCTCCACGCTCTTGCAGAACGAGATGCAGGCCGTGCTCGCCGGCGACAAGGCCGTCGAGGAGGCCGTGACGAACATCCAGCGCGGCGTGGCCGAGTGGTACGACTTCCGGTAGGAACGGCAGAAGGTGAGTGACGAGCGCGCCCGGTCGATGAGGCCGGGCGCGCGGCATGATGTGGCGTGCGACGCCGCGGCGAACGCGTCGAGGCGGCGCCGGGCGCGGAGATGAAGCCGCGAGAGGCCGGACGCGTGGGCCGCGCGGCCGGGACGCCGGGGGAGGCGACGTGAGCAGGAGCAGGCGTTGGTGGAACCGGAACGGGCACCTGCTCGTCTTCCTCACGCCCGCGCTGCTCGTCTACGGCGCGTTCATGGCCTACCCGCTGGTCTCTTCGCTCACTTACTCGGTGTTCGACTGGGACGGGCTCGTCCGGCGCGGGTTCGTGGGGCTGCAGAACTTCGTCACCGTCCTCACCCGCTGGCCCTACCACGAGCGCTTCTTCAACGCCCTGGGCCACAACGCCGTCTTCTTCGCCCTGACGTTCCTGATACAGACGACCCTCGGCCTGGGCGTCGCCGTGCTGCTGGCGCGCAAGCTCCGCGGCTTCGCGTTCTTCCAGGCCGCCTACTTCCTGCCGCACACGCTCTCGCTGGTGGTGGTCGGCTTCCTGTGGCGCATGCTCCTGAACCCGAACCGGGGCGCGCTGCCGCAGGGGCTGCGCCGCCTGGGCCTGGCCGAGTGGGTGCAGCCCTGGCTGGGCCAGAGCGACACCGCGCTGGTGACGGTGATCCTCGTGAACGCCTGGGCCTGGCTCGGCTTCCCGATCCTCGTCTACGTGGCGGCCATCCAGGCGATACCGCGGGAGTTCGAGGAGGCGGCCGTCGTGGACGGCGCCGGACCCTGGCAGCTCTTCCGCCACGTCACCTTCCCGCTGCTGCTGCCGAGCCTGGCGATGGTCACGGTCCTGACGTTCATCTGGGACTTCAACGCGTTCGAGCTCGTGTTCGTGATGCAGGGGGCGTCGGGCGCGCCGGCCTACTCCACGGACCTGTTGGCCACGTTCTTCTACCGCACGGCCTTCGGCGACCCCACCACGGGCGGGGAGCCGGGGCAGATCGGCGTGGCCGCCGCGATCGGCGTGCTCATGCTGGTGATCATCGGCATCGCCTCGACCTTCGGCGTGCGCTTCATGACGCGCCGCCAGACGGAGTACTGATGCTGGCGGCGGGCGCCGGGCAGAGCGCGTGGCGACGGGCCGCCGTCTACCTGGTCCTCGCGCTGCTGGCGCTCGTGTTCCTCTACCCGATCGTCCTGATGGTCCTCACGGCGTTCAAGACCACGCCGGAGATCTTCAGGAACCCGTTCGGACTGCCGCAGGAGTGGACCACGCAAGGCTTCCGGACCGCCTGGGACCGCGCGAACTTCGGCCTCTACCTGCGCAACAGCCTGCTGATCACCGGCTCCTCGGCGGCGCTGCTGCTCCTCACCGCGGCCCCGGCCGCGTACGCGCTCGCGCGCTACTCGTTCCGCCTGCGCGGGCCCCTGTTCCTGTTCTTCCTCGCCGGCATCATGATCCCCATCCGCCTGGGGATCCTGCCGCTCTACGTACTGATGCGCGACCTGGGGCTCATCGACACGCCGTTCTCCCTGATCCTCACCTACACGGCCAGCGGCATGCCGATGTCGGTGTTCCTCCTCAGCGTCTTCTTCCGCAACCTGCCGCGCGAGCTCGAGGACGCCGCCCGCATCGACGGCGCCGGCGAGCAGCAGATCTTCTGGCGCATCATGCTGCCGCTCGTCCGGCCCGGCCTGGCGACGGTGGTCATCGTCAACGTGGTGCCGTGGTGGAACGACTTCTTCTTCCCCCTGCTCTTCCTGCCGAGCAAGACCTGGCACACGATCCCGCTGGGCATGCAGATCTTCTTCGGTCAGCACCTCATCGACTGGAGCCTCGTCTTCTCCGGCATGCTGCTGGCGAGCCTGCCTCTCCTCGTCATCTACCTGCTCATGTCGCGCCAGTTCATCGCCGGCCTGACCGCGGGGGCCGTCAAGGGCTGACGGGCATCACCCGCGTCTCACGCTGAGGACCTAGGAGGGATGGGTGAAGCGCGGAGCCTGGCCGCTCCAGCGAGGAGCGGCTGAGCCGTGACCTCGCCGCCCACGGCCCGTGTCGAGGGGCCCCGGGCCCGTCCCGTGGGCGCCTACCTCGCGCTGGTCACGGGGCTGGCCGTGCCGCTGTGGGCCTACGGCGCCCTGGCGGGCGGCGAGCTGATGCCGGGGCTGCCCGTCGCCGCTGTCGCCTTCGTCGTCCCGTTGGTAGCGGCCTCGCTGCTCGTCTACCGGCGGGAGGGCCGCGCCGGGCTGACCGGTCTCCTGCGCCGCGCCTGGGACGCCCGCCGCGTGCGGGACCCGGTCTGGTGGCTGCCGGCGCTCCTCCTGCTGCCGGCGCTGTGGACGCTGTCGTGGTTCGTCATGGCCGCGCTCGGGCGTCCGCTGCCCGACCCCGTCGTCCCGCTCGGTGCGCTGCCGTGGCTGGCCGTGGCGTTCCTCGTGGCCGGCGCGGCCGAGGAGCTCGGCTGGATGGGCTACGCCTACGCCCCGCTCGAGGCCCGCGCGGGCCCCCTGGGGGCGGCCTTGGCGCTGGGGGCGTTCTGGGCGGCCTGGCACGTCGTGCCGCACCTCACCGGCGGCCGCGACGCGGCCTGGATCGCCTGGTGGGCGCTCGGCACGGTGGCCACGCGCGTGCTGCAGGTCTGGGTCTACGAGGGCGCCGGGCGCAGCGTCTTCGCCCTGTCCGCCATGCACGCCTCCTTCAACGTGGCCTGGCAGCTCTTCCCGGTGCGCGGCTCGGCCTACGACCCGGCCGTGCTGAGCCCCCTCATCGCCGTCGCCGCGCTGCTGGCGGCCTTCGGGTTGCGGCGCGTGCGGTCGAGGCGCGCCTAGTCCGCCGCCGCGGCGTCCGCGGAGAAGAGGGGCCGTGCCGCCCCGAACCAGCGGCGCTCGTGCGCCAGCAGCCACTCCTTGCGCGGCACGCCGCCCCCGTAGCCGCCCAGC
>CAZGXF010000146.1:2468-5140 GCA_964529575.1 uncultured bacterium | reverse complement strand
CGCCCGCCTGGCGGCGCCTCGCCGACGCCGTGCGTCAGGCCGAGTCGAGCCTGCCGGGACCCCAAGCCGAGCGCCTGCGTGCGGCCGGACGCGCGCTCACCCTGGAGGGGGCCGTGGCGCTGGCGCGGCGGACGCTGGAGGCGCCGGCGGACGAAGGGGCGTAGACCGGCGTCCCGGTGAGCGCGCACGACGCGACGGGGTGGCGCCCACCGAGACCGCCCCGGCTACACCCCGTTCGCGCAGCGCGGGTACATGGCCATCACCGTGGCCACGTCGCCCGGCGAGAGGCCCTCGCGCTGCCCGATGGTGACGTTGGGGTCGATGGGCGTGATGGTGTCCTGGCCGTTCTTGCTGAACGCCCAGCTGGGGTAGTGCATGATCGACCCGTAGTCGTACGGGCCGTAGTCGTCGCCGTCCGTGATGCGCTGGTTGAACTGCGCCTTCATGCCGTCCTGGATGTTCTCCCAGTTGATGCGCACGTAGAGGTCGCGGTCCTCCCTGCTCTGCTCGTGCCACAGACCCACCGCGTGCCCGATCTCGTGTATGGCCGAACCCACGTCGCACTCGGCGCTGATGGAGACGGTCTGCCTGCCGCCGCGCATGCCCACGTACGACCAGCAGCCCAGGGCGTCCGTGAAGTGCACGAAGTTCGGGTAACGCGAGGCGTTCTCGGGCGTGCGCTCCACGAACCTGATGGGCGTCATCTCGCGCCAGTGCTCGATGGCCGCCAGCACCCTGTCCGGGTCGGGCAGCTCGGGGTCGATCTCGTACGGGACGAGGCAGTTCGGCCAGCGGAACGTCTGGTGCGGGATGCCGATGCCGTAGGCGCGACCGTCGCCCATCGCCGCGGCGGTGCGCGCCTGCTCGGTGAGCCGCTGGACGTCGCTGACCGCTCCCAGGGCGATGTCGCCCTCGACGATGGCGATACCGTTGACGTCGTAGTAGGTGACGGCCTTGTGCGTGAACGTGGCGCCCGAGATGACCGCCACGTCCATGCGCCCCGAGCCGCTCTGCTCGCAGGCCTTCGAGCGGGCACGCTCCGCGTCCGGCGGCGGGACGGTGACGGGCGTGCCCTCTACCGGTACGTCGTCGCTCACTCGCGCCTCCCCTTGACCATCTCGCTCCTCCCCCTGGTCCTGGTCTGGTGCCGGCCACGTGCCGGCCGGCGCCCTGTCGCGGCGTGGCGCGGCCGGCGCCCCTGCGCCTGGGCGCCGCTCGCGGTCACGTCCCCTTGAGCCACTTCCCGAGCCGCTGGAAGAAGGAGACGTCCTTGAAGTACTCGGTGTGAGCGGCCAGCGGTCCCCGCCCGGTCGTGAACGTCACGTCCTGAACGCCCTCGAAGATGGGCGCCGCCGCGTAGGCCAGGTAGTCGGACGTGTCGATGACGTTCAGCCACCGGCCCACGTTCGCGAGCCTGGGCACCCGCTCCTGGTGCGAGTTGGGCAGCCGGGGGTCGCTGGCGAGGAACAGCTTCATCTCCTCGAACCAACCCACCTGGTTGCCCACCGTCACCAGCGTGTCCACGCGGAGCCCCTTGAGCAGCGAAGTGAGCACGTCCACGACGATGTTCGCCCCCATGCTGTGCGCCACCACCATCAGCGGGTCGCCCGGCTTGGCCGCTCGCGCCGCCGACTCCAGCGCGCTGGCGACGCGCTCGACGATCGCCCCGGGGCGCGCCGGCGTGCCGCGCGACTTCAGGTAGACGAAGATGTCGCCCACGAAGTGCGTCAGGTGCGGCTGCACCACGCGCCGCAGGCTGCGGCCCGGCTGGCCCCAGCGCCAGTCGGCTATGGCCTCGCGCACGCGGTCCACGGCCTTGGTCAGGGCCTCCCACACGTCGGTGTGCTCGGCGTCGGACACGGCCACGGCGTCGTAGGCGGGCGGCGCCACCAGCACCACGCCCCCGGCCGTCGCGGCCTCCCGCCTGGCGACGGGCGCGGCCCGGCCCGCTCGCTCCTCGGCGCCCCTCACGGCCACCCGCGTCTCCTCTCGCAGGCGCTCGAGGAAGGCGTGGTCGTGCTCCACCTCGCGCGTCCAGCGCGGGGCCGGGTTCGCCTCGGCGTACTCGTTCAGGCCGGTGGCCACGGCCACCAGGGCGGTGGCGTCGATGTCGCTCTCCTCTATGGCCGACGAGACCAGCAGGTCGATGGCCTCGCGGAAGTCCTGCCTCGCCACCTCGAGTAGCACGCTGTCCGGCCGCGAGTGCCCCGCCGCCTCCTCGCTGATGAGCACCTGCTCCACCGCCACGGTGGCCTGGGGACCGAGCGCGTCGAGGACGAGCACGGGCTCGCCCGGCAGCGAGGCGTGACCCCAGGCGGCCTTGGCGCCGATATCGCCCCAGTACGGGTTCACGATCTCGGTGTCCGGGTCGTCCAGCACGTGGCGCCTGAAGGCGGCGTTGCGGAACCTGGTCTGGCGCTCGTAGGAAGGGCCAGCCCTGACGCTCACGCCGTGCACGAATACGAGTGGCATGCTCCACCTCGCTTGGGAGTAGGTTCGTCGAGCCGCCGGACGGTGATGACGTGGACGACGATGCGACGGCGGCCACGGCGTTTCGGTTGACACGACTATAGGCCACGCGCCCCGCCGCGCCCTTCTCACCCGGCTGAGGACGGGCTTCACGGAACGTTGAGCAGGGTCGGTGGGTGGGCAGGACCCTATCGCCGGGCCGC
>CAZGXF010000146.1:0-2368 GCA_964529575.1 uncultured bacterium | reverse complement strand
CAGGGCGGCCGGGTCCCCTCACCAGGTCGCGGAGTGGTTGGTCCGGCCCCCTTAAGGTCAGTAGACCGAGAGCGGGATACTGAGCGGCGACCGCCGGGTCGCCAGTAGGCGCGTCCTGGACGGCGCTCGAGCACGCGTCCACCCCGTGGCGCAGTAGACCGGCTTCGGGATACTGACGTTAAGGGACGCGGAAGAGAGCCGATGCGTGACCCTGCACCCGCGCGACCTTTCGGCTCGTGGCGAGTCCCGGCTCGAAGCCCGCCCAATGCCGTGCGACCTCCTGTGACCCGGCGCGTGCCCAGGACCGCTCGGGGCGTGCCGAGGCCAGGCGATTTCGGCGGCGAGACCGAGCGCATCATGCATGCACGTATGGCCAGAGCCGCAGACGTCATCTACCTCGCCAGGAAGACGAGGGGGTTCTCGCAGAAGGAGCTGGCGCGGCTGAGCGGGGTGGCCCAGCCGAAGATCAGCGCCTACGAGCGCGGAGAGGTGGAGCCGCGGTACGAGGTCGTGGAGAGGCTGGTCGGCCACTGCGGGCTCAAGCTGACGGTCCGCTTGGCGGACGACTCCTACCCCACGCTGCCGCAGGTCCTGGGCCGTGACCGCCTGTTGGACGTGCAGTGGGCCATCGCCCGGAGCCCCAGGGACTTCGACCTGCTGGACGTCAGAGCGGTGCCGGCGCCCATGAACTCGCCGCCCACGGTGCTGGTGCGAACCAAGGCGTCGCGATGGACCAGGCCAGGCTGGCAGGCTGGAGAGCTGGGTGACTACCTGTACTGGTCCGTGGGCCGGGTCCACGTCCTAGACCTCGCGACGCTCAGCGCGGACCGCCAGCGCGAGCTCCTGGAGGCCTCGGTGCCTCTGGCTTTCGTGGGGAGGAAGCGGCCGCCGCGCGAGACCAGGTTCGTGCCGCCGACCGACGACCGCTGGTACGGCACCGAGCTGGTCAACGCCCTCCCGGGCACCCTCTACGGCCCGCCCGCCCACCGTCGTCGAGACGACCCGCCGTTCGTCTGGCTGCGGTACCGGCGGGTCCAAGAGGCCGAGGAGAAGGCCATCGCCGACGAGGAGCGCATCCGCGCCGCGGACGAGCGCGCCAGGCGGCGGCTCGACGACCGCCTGAGCGACGTCTGGCTCCTCGAGCGAACACGTCTACCGGTAAGAAGCTCGTAAGGCGGCCGACAGAGCGCCGTCATAGCCTCCCCCTCACACTCTTCTCATCCCAGCGGGCCTCAACTCCGCGGGGCGTGTCTTCGGAAGCTGTGAACCCTGTCCTGTACTCGGGCGCTTGGGTCAGGGGGAGCTAGTAGCGCGACCGGCCGAGGGAACCGGAGGCACGACATGGCACGTATTCCTCTCTTCCTACTGGCAGCCGCTTTCACCCTGCTCGCCGCCTGCTCCCAACCGCAGGCGCCGCTGGCGAAGCTGGGGGTGGAAGCGGTCTCCCCCGTGGACGGCGCGACCGACGTGGCCGTCGACACCGTCGTCAGCGTGAAGTTCGACGCCCCGCTGGACGAGGCGTCCGCGATGGGCGCGCTGTTGGTCATGGCCGGCGACGCGCTCGTCCCGGGCACGCTGAGCTTCGACGGCGAGGCGATCGTGTTCACGCCGTCGGCGGAGCTCGAGTTCGAGACCACCTACGTAGCGACGCTCGACGGGACCGTCAAGGGCGTGAGCGCGGCGGCGCTGGGCGAGTCGCTGACGTGGAGCTTCACCACGCAGGCCACGCCGGTGGCGCCGACGGACGACGAGGGCGACGGTGAGCCCACCGAGGACGATGGCGAGGGCCAGCCCACCGATCACGAGGGCGAGACCGACCCCGGTGAGGGCGAGGGCGACGACCAGCCCCTCGACAGCGACGGCGACGGCCTGCCAGACAGCGTGGACCCGGACCCGAACGACCCCGACATGGACGGTGACGGCCTCGCCGACGGCGACGACCCCTTCCCGACGGACGCGGACGCCGACGACGACGGCATCGTGGACGGCGAGGACCCCGACCTGGGGCTGGGAGTCGTGTCGAGCCTCACGCCGCTCCCTGGCCGGACCGTGGACAGGAGCGCGCCGGTGTCGCTGACCTTCGACGTGCCGCTGAACCCCGACAGCATCGCGGCGGACGCCATCCGCGTCTACCGCCTGCCGACCGGCAACAAGGTCCTCGACGGCACCGCCAAGGACCCGCAGCCGGTCGCCGGCACCCTCAGCTACGACGAAGCCACGCGGACCCTGACCTTCACCCCCGCCGAGCCGCTGAAGACCGCCCCGCCCCACTACTGGGTGTTCATCAGCCTCGACGCCGAGGACCTGGACGGGCGGGCCGTGGTCATCGACGCCCACTGGCGCTACAGGGTGAAGTGACCGCCACGCA
>CAZGXF010000145.1:0-5163 GCA_964529575.1 uncultured bacterium | reverse complement strand
AGCACGCCCTCGGCCTCGCTCCGCTCCTTCAGGTAGTCGTGGAGGATCCTGATCTCCTCGAAGTGGTCGAGGTAGGGCCGCGCCAGGCGGCTGCCGGTGCGCACCTCGCGGGTCGCGAAGTGCTTGCGGTGGTCCTCCTCGTCGTCCACGAACAGCATCGCCCGCAGGATCGTGGCGCCCATGACGTGCTTCTCCGCCACGGTGCCGGGCACGAGGTGCTCGCCCTCGATCACCAGGGAGGTGTCCTCCGCGACGCTGCGCTCGACGATCGCGGTGATGGCGGGGTCTAGCTGCCGCACCTGGGCGAGGAAGCCGCGCAGCACGCGGCTGCGCTCCGGCCGCGCGCTGGCCTGCTCCTCCGGGAGGAGCTCGGCGCGCCAGGCCGTGAAGCTCGAGGCGTGCAGCGTTGGGCTCAGCTCCGGACCGATCAGCGACCGCAGCGCCTGCCTGACGATGTCGGTGGAGACCACGCGCGGGATGCTGAGGCGGTAGGCGACCTCCGCCGCGATGGCCGACTTGCCTACGCCCGGCGCGCCGCCGATGAGCAGCATCACCGGCCGCTCGCGCTCGTGCATCTGGCGCATGACCAGGTAGCGCCTGGCGTACTCCTCGCCGGCCTCCTGCCTGAGCAGGTGCGCGACCTGCGTCAGGACGTCGGCCGAGCCGACGACGTCCTCGCCGCGCGCGTAGAGCTCCTGCTCGACGCGCTTGGCCAGGTTGTGGGAGAAGTCGGGCCCCAGGCCGATGCCCATCAACGACCGGGCCAGGATGCCGCGGCTGAACGGGAACTGCCCGCCGTCCTTGGCCCTGACGCGGATCTCGAACGGCCGATGCGTCTGCGCCTCGTAGCGCAGCCTGGCGGCGCGGCCGTGCCGCGCCTCGACGGTGGAGGCGACGCGCCTGGCCAGGTCGACACGGGACAGGCGCTCGATGCCTTCGGTCCTGATCCCCTGCTCCACCTGGCGCGTGACGGCGTGGGCGTCCTTGAAGGAGAGGCCGAGCTTCTCCAGCGAGGCCATGAGCGTGCGCCGCGAGAAGCGCATCGGCTCCTCGTCGTCCGTGGTCACCAGTAGCGGCACGAACGGCGGCGTCTGCCTCAGCAGCCGCTCGGCCGCTCCGGGGCCGGAGCGCTCCCCGGCCGCGTCGGCGAGGGCCCGCAACAGCTCCGACAGCTCTATGCGCCGCGTGCGCGTCTCCCTGATGCCCTTCTCGAACTCCTGGACGATGGCCACCGCGTCGTCGGTGGGCACGCCGGCGCTCTGCAGCGCCTCGATGCACGTGCCGCCGCTGTACGGGTACGTCTCGGCGCCGCGCACCACCTTCAGGTCGCGAGCGGTCAGGCCGGCCATCAGGCGGCGAACGGGTCCTCGTCGTGTCGCCCGTCGATGACGTCGAAGAGGTTCCGGATGACGTTGCCGGTGAAGCCCCAGATGTCGCGGTCGCGCCAGCGGTAGAAGAAGATCCGCCGCCTCGTCCGGGGCCTGAGCTCGCGCACCTCGCTGCGCGGCGTGAGGGCCCTGAGCTCGTCGAGGGGCACGAGGAACGTCTCGGCGACCTCGGCGGGGTCGGGTTCGAGCGGCTGGGGCCAGTCGAGGCGCGCGACCACCGGCCGGGCCACGTAGCCAGCCGGCGAGGGGTGGTCGCTCAGCTCGCCGAGCACGGCCTCGCGCGGCACCCCCACGCCGACCTCCTCGAGCGTCTCGCGCAGCGCGGCGTCCACGCTGTCCTCGCCCGGCTCGAGCCTCCCGCCGGGGAGGGCCACCTGGCCGGCGTGGCTGCGCAGCGTGGCGGCGCGCACGGTCAGCAGCAGGCTCAGGGCGCCCGCCTCCTCGACCAGCGGCACCAGCACCGCCGCCCGGCGGAACCCGGGGATGTCGAGGGTCCGGGGGGTGTACGCCCGTAGGGCGCGGCTCACCCCCTCGAGGGTGACGCCGGCGCGCGTTACCTGCGGCATGGAGCCCATGCTAGCCCTAGCTGGCGCCGGACCTCGTACGGACCCCTCAGCGCCGGGGCGCCGTCGGCCTGACGAACCCCCACATCCGGCCGGTGAGGCCCCGGTCGCGCCGGTGCGAGAAGAACGAGGCCGGCTCGCAGTGCGTGCAGCGGCCCAGCGACACGACGTTCTGGCGCCGCACGCCCGCCTCGGCCAGGGCGTGCAGCACCGCGGCGTGCACGTCGAGCAGCACGCGGTCCTCGCCCGGGGCCAGGTCGGCGAGGTCGGGCGGCGGCGGGCCCTCGGCGAGGACGTGGGCCGGGAACCCCGCCGCCAGGAACGCCTCCCCCACGGCACGGTCGACCTGGTAGCAGCGGCCCCCCACGCCCTGGCCGATCGCCACGCGCACCTCGGCCGGGTCGCTGCCGTACTCGCGCGCCAGCGCCTCCACCACCAAGGCGGGCAAGCGCTGCAGCGTGCCGCGCCACCCGCAGTGGGCGGCGCCGGCCGCTCCCGTGACCGGGTCGTGGAACAGCACCGGGTAGCAGTCGGCGGCGCTGACCACCAGCAGGTGCTCGGGGTCGGCGCTCACCGAGGCGTCGGCCTTCTCGTCGAACCACCCAGGGGTCTCGACCATCACGCGCGCCCCGTGGACCTGGTGGTAGCCGCACACCTGCTCGCGCCGCGCTCCCAGGGCCTCGAGCAGCAGGGCGCGGTTCGCCTCCACCTTGGCGCGGTCGTCGCCCGAGGAGAGGCCGAGGTTCAGCGAGGCGTAGGGCCCCTCGCTGACGCCGCCGGCGCGGGTCGTGAAGCCGTGCGGGGCGGTGAAGCCCGGCAGCGTGAGGTACGGCACGGCGCCGGGCATCAGTAGGCGCGCTCCGTGACCTCCAGGCCGGTGGTGCGCGCCACCCACTCGGTGACCTCGTGCACCGCGCCGCGCACCGCCGGCGTCACCACGGGGTCGCCGAACGTCTCCAGGCGCACGATCACCTCGTCCTCCTCCCGCTGCTGCACGAGCACGAGGAGCTGCTGCTTCAGGTCGGGCTCGTCCACGGTGGCCCTCACCAGCCAACGGCGGCGGCGCCCCTCCGACCCCGGCATCACGGCCGCGGCCTCGTGCAGGACGACGTGGCCGCCCGCGTGCTCGGCGACGGTCTTGCTCAGCTCGGCGGTCGCGGGCAGCTCGCCCCTCAGCAGTGCGTGTGGCATCTCGTCAGGCCTCTCCAGGTGGGGGAACGCGGGCGCCGGGGCGTCGTTGCGGCGGAACACGACGTAGTGCAGCGGCTTGCCCTGCGCGCGCCACTTCAGCGCGTACTTCGTCTCGAACACCGCGGGCGGCGGCTCCGGCCACAGCTCCTCGTAGAGGCCGGTGGCCGCGGCGCTGGCGCGCGCGAACTCGAGGTAGTCCGGGTGGTCGGTGGCGAGCCGCACCTCGCCGCGGGGGGCGAGCCTGTCGGCCGCCAGCTCGAGGAAAGCCGGGCGCATCAGACGGTTCTTCTCGTGCCTGGCCTTCGGCCACGGGTCGGGGAAGTTCACCACGATCGAGGCCACGCCGGCGCGGTCGAAGAGGTGGCGCACGGCGAACTCGGCCCCCACCTTCGCGACGCGCACGTTCGTGACGCCGTGGCGCCTGACGTTGCGCAGCGCCCTCTGCACGCTGCCGCTCGAGACCTCGAGCCCGACGAACCTCGCCTGCGGCTCGGCCAGCGCCCGCCTGACGGTGAAGCGCCCGTCGCCGAACCCGACCTCGACGTGCAGGGGACCGGGCTCGGCGAAGACGGCGTCCCAGTCCACGGGGAACGGGCCGGAGCGCCACGGCAGGAGCACCCTCCGCCCTGCCTCGACCGGTGCCGCGACGGCCCGCGCGGCCCCGCCCGACGTCGCGCCGGCCGACGGCGCGCTCACGCGCCACCGTCCGCGACGTACGGCCTGACCAGCAGCGCCTCGTTGGCCACGATGTCGGCCCGGAGGAACGCGTCGCGCGACAGCTCCAGGAACGGGCCGGCCCCCTCCAGGAGCTGGAGGTCGAAGACGAGCACGGTGCCGTCCTCGCGACGGCAGGCTACCTGCCGGACGGGACGCTCGAGCGCCCGCTCCCAGGCGGCGACGATGTTCACGTCCACGCCCGCCGCGCCCGGCGCGATGGGCAGCTGCGTCAGGCGGGCCACCAGCCGCGCCGTGCGCGGCCGCTTGCTCTGCAGCTTCAGCACGCCCGTCTTCACCAGCCGCTGCGTGACGACCACGGCGCGCTGCTCCTCCAGCCCGGCCTGGGAGGCGATGCGCGTGACCGTGCGCGTGCCGTCCGCGGCCTCGACGAGCGCCCGCTCCTCGGCGGTCAGCGACACGTCGCCGGTGCGCAGCAGCTCCTCGCCCATCGTCGCGCGCATGGGCACGGCGTCCCGGCTCACGATGGGCTCGCTCGACTCCTCGGCGGCGACGTCGCGCTTGGCCTCGTCGAGGCGGCGCATGGCCTCGAGGACCAGGTTCTCGGTGCTCGTCGCTATGGTCTGCTCGGGCGCCGGCATGCCGATGCGGAACTCGAAGGTCCCGCGCTCGTCGCCGAAGAGCGCGTACACGGCCTCCTCGCCCACCAGGCCGTCGAAGTCCGCGTGCACCGCCGCGCCCTTCTCGAAGTAGACGCGCGCGCGGCCGCGCGGGTGGTCGATGGTCAGCCTCCCCGAGCGGCGCGCGGACGCGAGGAGCTGGAAGAGGTCGACGAGGGAGAACAGGCCTAGGGTCCCCGTCACGCCCCGAATCGTATCGCGGGCGGGCCCGTACCGGTGGGCCCGTGACGTCGGGGGCGCGAGATGCCGCCGGTATACTGCCTCGGTGCCCAAGCGCCTGGCCCTGACGCTCTTGCGGGAGACCGCGGGCCTGTACCTCTTGGGCGTAGCGGCGATCTGCCTGCTGCAGAGCGTCGACATGCTCTCGGTGCTGGCGCGCTTCCTCGTGCAGAACGAGGCCACCCTGGCCGACACCGGGAGGCTGCTCCTCTACAAGGTCCCCTGGTTCCTCCACCTCGGCTTGCCCGTCGCCGTGGTGTTCGCCGTGCTGCTCGCCTGCGGGCGCATGGCCAAGGACTCCGAGCTGAAGGCGGCGTACGCGGCGGGCATCGCCCCGCGCACCCTGTTCTGGCCGCTGGTCGCGTTCGGCCTGGCGGTGGGGCTGGTGAGCCTCCTCAACAACGGGTTCCTGGAGGCGCGCGCCGAGGCCGCCTACCAGGCGAAGGT
>CAZGXF010000144.1:0-5228 GCA_964529575.1 uncultured bacterium | reverse complement strand
TCTTGTTGAGGAACTTCGCCGAGTACTCGTTCTTCTGCGGCTCCAGGATCTGCTTCAGGGCCTTGTCGTCTAGGTCGATGCCCATGGCTACGGGATCGACGCGGGCACCGGAGTAGGAGGCGGCCCTAGGTATGGGACTCTCCTGGTTGGCCAGCACACCCACGACCTCCCCGACGATCAGGCTCGGGTAGCGAGCCTGACGCGCCTTGCGGCTGGAGTCCCAAGCGCCGAACGTCGGAGTCGCGAAGCTCGTGTTCAGCATCGCCAAGGCGTTCGTGGGATCGGAGTCGCGCGCGGTCACGTAGCGCTCGTGCTGGGTGACGGCCTTTCCGTCCACGGTGCCGGCTCGGATGTGGGCATCGAAGGCGCGGTGTGGGAGGTTGAGGCACGAGAACGTGCGGCTGGAGTCACCCGTTCCGTACGTCACCTCGATGCGCGGCCAACGGCTGATGAGGTGATGGCCCGCCTCGATCGCGTCGAGTACGGCGGCCTCCATACGGTTCGCCGTCGATGACTTCGAGTCGATGAGTACTGTCATGACCCGCTCGCCATCTACGAACCGGTCTTCGTAGACGTACGTCGCGGCGCCTTGCTTGGTCGTGTAGCGAGCGGGAGCCACGCTGGCGTGCTCACCAGCGGCGGGTGCCAGCTCTGTGACCTCCGTGAGGACGCTTGGTCCTCCAGGCCGCGCTGCCGCGATCAGGTGTTCTAGGTTGAGCTTCTCGTTCCCCATGCCGCTTCCCCTTTGCTGTGGCGTGGGCGAAGAGCTGGTCGGAACCCATCGCGGTTCCGACCAGTTTTCCCCCCACGGTGAGTGTAGCCATGACTCTCTCGATTGTCAACTCCTGCTGGTTACCCTGGACCCCACTCCTATAAACTGCTAAGTACCGCGCCGTGCCAGGCTGAGGACGGCGTGGCGCAGGCCCGGCTCGGTGGGATGCTCTCAACGAAGCGATTCGCCCACCAGGTCGCGGCACGTGTGGCCTAGCCGCTCGTCCTCTGCGTAGACGCTCGGTGAAAGCCGAGCCTTCATTGAGGGTTAGCAGCGTAGAGCAGAGGGGTCGACGAGGGCCTTGGTGGCGGCCGTGCAAGCACGGCCGCCCTTCTCCTGGGCGTCCAAGGCCGCACTTCGGAAGCCACGCGTTCGTCACATCAAACAGGTTCGGTGTCGGCTGCGACACCTAGCGTCGTTGCTCAAATGGCAACTGGGAGTGGAGCGTGGCCCCGGCTTCGCTCTGGGTTGTTGCGCGTCAGTCCATAGCGATCGCGAATTGCTTGACGTGCCCCCTATGTCGTCTCTGGGCGTCGATCAGTCACGACTTGCGAGGTCTGGACGGAGAGGCGCTGTGCGCAGGTAGCCCGGGACTCTGACGGGGAACCTGGGCTGAGGAGGGTAGACCGAAATCGTGCCAGCGTGACGGGATATGGACCTTGAAGATTGGTAGATGCATCGAAGTGGGGCGTCCGGACTAGCCTGCTGCGAACCGCGCCGCCCAGTCCATGCGACGCACATCCTCCACCAACGCTTGGACATCCTCCTCGCAAGTCCCAGGCTTGACCATGCAAGCCCGAAGTGCGAAAGCGTTGTCCACCACGGTGCCAGACAGGGACGAACGACCACCCAGCTGAACCGCCCCCAACAACCGCCAGTTCAACGCATCCAACTCGGGCCCAGGCTCCACACCCTTCGGCGCGTACCGGAAGCAAACGATGCTCATCCCATGGGCGAGCAGCTCCAGGTCCGGATGCGCCCGCACCTGCTCCGCGAGCCTCTCCGCCATCGCGATGTCGTGCGCGATGAGCTCGCGGTAGCCCTCCACCCCGAAGTACCGCAGCATCATCCAGACCTTCAGGGCGCGGAAGGGGCGGGTCTGGTCGAAGCCGTACTCGCTGAACCAGACGGGGCCGCCCACGCCGTGCGGGTCGTCGTCGGTGCGCAGGTAGGGCGGCACCAGGCTGAAGGCGTCCCGCGCCGCTTCGCCGTCGCGGACGAGCACCAGGCCCGCGTCCACCGGCACGTAGAGCCACTTGTGCGGGTCGAGGGCCAGGCTGTCGACGCGGGCCAGCGCCGCGCGCGCGTCGGCGTAGCGGTCCAGCAGCAGCGCCGCCGGCGCGCCGTAGGCGCCGTCCACGTGGAACCACAGGCCGCGCTCGGCGCAGACGTCGGCGATCTCGTGTAGCGGGTCGATGGCGCCGGTGTTGACGGTCCCGACGCTGGCGGCGACCGCTATCGGCAGCTCGCCGGCGGCCAGGCCGCGCTCCAGCATCTCGCGCAGCACGTCCACGCGCATGCGGCCTTCCTCGTCGGCGGGGACGAGGCGCAGGTCGTTGGACCCCAGGCCGAGCACCTCGGCGGCCTTGCGCACGCAGGAGTGCGTCTCCTCGCCCAGATAGAGGACGAAGCGGCGGCCGTGGCCCTGCAGGCCGTCGGCGCGCACGTCGATGCCCGCCCGGGCGGCGGCGCGCCACCGCGCTCGAACTCGTCGAGGATGGCCTCGACGGGCGTGCCGGTCTGGGGGAGGGGAGCGCTCGCGAAGGCCTCGGCGGCCTCAGGAGGGACGGGCTTGAACACGGGGCGCTCGGGCAGGTCGGCCAGGTAGTCGGCGATGACGTCGGCCACGCGCCGGCCGAAGTCGCGGGTCTCCTCGCGCGACCAGTCCCAGCGTCGAGCCGCCGCCACGGCGTCGAGCTCTTCGGATGCCACGACCGAGACTCTACGGCGCGGCGCAGAGGGGGCGTGCAGCCCACCCCTTGTCGGAAAGTTGACAAACAGCGTCCGTCGCGTGGCGCTACCGTCCGTCCGGACACTCAGGAGGACGCCATGCGCATCCACCGTTCAGCGCCACCGATCGTCTTCGCCATCGCCCTGCTAGCGGCCTGCGGCGGGCCGGCCTCTGCCCCGGCCAAGCCGAGCGCCACGGGCGTATCTCCCGACTTCGTCGCGCGCGGCGAGACGTTCACCGTCACGGGCACCGGGTTCGGCACCTCCGGCACGGTGACCGTCGGCGGCGTGGTGGCCAGCGTATCGAGCTGGTCGGACACCGCCATCGAGGCCACGGTCCCCGCCGCAGCGCCGGGCGCCTGGCAGGAGGTCGAGGTCACCACGGCGGGCGGCTCGTCGAAGGTGGCGGGGCCGTTCGTCGGCGTCGCGTACGAGGGTGACGCCGCCGACCTCCCCGACTTCCTCGCCAGCCAGTCGCCGGGAACGGCCGTGATGCTCGCGGCCGAGGAGTACGACCTCACGGGCCTCGTCAGGCTGGACGTGGACAACGTCGACCTCTACGGCCGCGGCGAGGGCGAGACCACGCTCACCATGGACGCCCTGGGCCGGTTCCACGTCTACACGAGCCCCGGCAGGACGGTGAAGGTCAGCGGGCTCAAGCTGCGCGCCGGCCGGGTGAGCTACAGCGTGCGCGACCGCGCGGACGTGCAGCTGGCCTCCCTCGCCGACCTGGAGGCCGCGCTCGTGGCCCCGCAGGCCATCGAGACGGCGGGCGTCACCTTCGACGAGGTGACCATCGTGCCGTTCGGCGCCGGCAGCACTGTCGGCCCCAGCGCCTGGACGGCCCCGAACCTCGACCTGGTGCTGAGGGACGTGTTCATCGACGCCGGCTACGCCACCATCATGCTCGACGTCTTCGGCGACCTGACGATCGAGTCCTCGCGGGTCTACGGCGGCGACCCCGCCGGCGGGCCCGTCCGCGTCGCCGCGTTCGGCGGGGTCCTGACGGTCGTGGACAGCGACGTCATCTCCCTGGGCGGCCTGGTGGTCGGCGCCGACAGGGGCGTCGAGGTGGAGAGCTCGCTGCTGCGCGCGGTAGACGGCGACCTGGCCGTGAACGGCGCCATCGCCACCACCGAGGGCGCGACCATCGTGGGCGGGGGGCCAGTGGTCGTGAGCGGCAGCAGGGTGCAGGCCCTGGACGCCGACCTGGACGACGCCGACCTCCTCGGCGCGCTGACCTTCGAGAGCCAACACGCCCCGGTGAGGCTGGCCGGCAACGAGCTGATCAGGAGCTACCAGGGCACGACCGTCAAGTCGGTCGCCGCCAACGGCGAGGGCGACCTGACGATCGTAGGAAACGCCGAGGTGCGCGTCGGGGTGTTCGAGTCCGAAGCGCCGGGGCACGGCAACAACGTCACCCTGAGCCTCGAGCTCTCCTACGGCGACGTGGCGAGCGAGGTGGTCATCGAGGACAACGCCATCACGGTCACCGGGCCCCTGAGCTTCTCGGTCCCCACCGCGGTGGACGTGCACGTGAACCGCAACGCCCTGACGCTCGGGGACGACGGAGGCCCAGGCGGCGTCTTGCTCCTCCTCCCGGGGGGCCGCGTCTGGATGGCCGAGAACGTCGTGACGAGCAGCGTCTTCGGCGTCATGGCCATGGGGGGCGAAGGGACCAGCCTGGACTTGAGGGACAACACGTTCGAGACGAAGGACATGGCGCTGTTCGGCCTGGCCATCATCGACTTCGCGGAGGTAGAGGTCCACGGGAACGAGGTCACGCTGACCGGGACGACCTCGGGGTTGGCCTTCGGGGTGCAGGCCTCCAGCGGCCCGGCGGTAGCCAACGTCACCGGCAACACGTTCACCGGCTTCGAGAGGGCGCTGTTGTTCCAGGACGCGACCCCCGCCGTGGGCATCGCGGCCAAGGTGAACCACAACGTGTTCGACGTCGTGATCGACGCCCCCGGGAAGGCGGTCGAGCTCGTGGACGTCAAGGACGTCATCGACGCCAAGAACAACCGCTGGGGTGACCTGGACGACGCGGCGACCGTGATGAGCTACGTCCTGCTCAGCGGGGCCACCGAGGGCCGGGGCGGCGGGATCGTGGTCGAGCCCATCATCATGCCGTAGCTGGCGGCGCCCCGCGGACGCCCTGATCAGGGCGTGACAGCCCGCTCCCGGCGGGCGTACCGCGCCCGGGCCGAGGCACACGCGGCGCCCGCCGCCCGGAAGGCTTATCCTTCTCCCCCATGTCTAGCGCCACACTCGACAGCGGCGACGCGCTGCGCGAGATCTACGACCGCATCGAACGCCGCAACCACGGCGAGCGCGACTTCCTGCAGGCGGTCGACGAGGTCCTCGGCAGCCTCGGCCCGCTGGTCGCGAAGCACCCGGAGTACCTCGAGGACAAGCTCATCGACCGCATCTGCGAGCCCGAGCGGCAGGTGATCTTCCGCGTGCCGTGGGTCGACGACCGCGGCCAGGTGCAGGTGAACCGCGG
>CAZGXF010000143.1:0-5242 GCA_964529575.1 uncultured bacterium | reverse complement strand
GTGATCACCGGGATCAGCGCGTTGCGGCGGGCGTGCTTGCGGGTGACGACGCGCTCCGCCAGCCCCTTGGCCTTGGCGGTGCGCACGTAGTCCTGACCGAGCGCGTCGAGCAGCGACGAGCGCATGACGCGCATGATCTGCGCGCTCTGCACCACGGCCAGGGTGGCCACGGGCAGCACCAGGTGCTTCAGGGCGTTCACGAAGACGTCGAACCGGCCGTTCAGCAGTGCGTCCACGGTGAGCATGCGCGTGTAGTTGCGGAACTCCTGGTTGCCCGCCAGCTCGGTCAGGTAGCGCACCGACACCCTGCCGGGCTGGAACCAGCCCAGCCAGCCGTAGAAGATCACCAGCAGCCAGATACCGAGCACGAACGTGGGCAGCGACCACCCGATGATCGACATGACGCGGGCTACCTGGTCCACGAACTTGTCGCGGTTCAGCGCCGCCGCCGTGCCCATCCAGATGCCCACGCCGATGACGGGGATGATGGCGAAGAGCGCGAGCTCGAGGGTGGCGGGGAAGCGTTGCCCGATCGTCTCCAGCACCGGTTGGCGGCTGATGCGCGAGTAGCCGAGGTTGCCCTGGACCACCTGCCCCAGCCAGCGCCCGTACTGCATGTACCAGGGGTCGTTCAGACCGTAGAGGACGATGATCTCGTCCAGGCGGTTCATCTGCTGCTCGGACTGCACGTACGCGGCCGCGCGCTGGTAGGGGGTGAGCAGCTGCATGAGCAGCTGCAGGGCCAGCGTGACGCCGATGAAGACGATGGGCAGGAGCAGCAGGCGTCTAGCGATGAAGACCAGCAAGATAAGCCTCTTCTGTGGTCTGCGCCCGCGCTACGGCGCGGCGCGCAAGCGGGCCGGCCGGCCGGGATGACCCCGGCCGGCCGGACCCTCGAACGTCAGTTCTTGGAGATGTCCTTCCAGAGGAACTCGTCCGAGTACATCGGGTTGAAGTAGACGCCCTGCAGGTTGCTGCGCGTCGCGATGAACGGCGACTGGGTGGGCACGGCGATGAGCGGCGCCTGGTCGTAGTGCAAGGTGCCGATCTCGCGGTACAGGAACGCACGCTCGGCCGGGTCCTGGATCGTGTCGGCCTGGTCGATGAGCGTCTGGATCTCGGGGATGTTGATGCTCGTGCGCGGGCTGTAGTAGCCGTCGTTGTCGAGGAAGGTGTTGATGAAGTTGCTCGGGTCGGCGTAGTCAGCGGCCCAGCCCAGAGCGAACATCGGCACCTTGCGCTCGGCCGTGCGGGCGAGGAAGTCGGCCCACGGCAGGCTGCGCACGTTCATGCGGAAGTTCGGGTTGATGAACTCGAGGTTCTCGGCGATGATCTCGAGCGCCGTCTGGCGGATCGTGTTGCCGGCGTTGTAGATCGCGGTGAACTCGAAGCCCTTCTCCCAGACCTCGCCGCCGAACGCCGCGCGGAAGTACTCCTCAGCGGCCTCGAGGTCGAGGGTGCGGACGGCCACGTCGTCGTTGTAGCCGAGGAAGGACGGCGGCATCGGCATGGTCAGCACGACGCCCTCGCCTTCGTAGATCTGCTCGACGAAGGCTTCCTGGTCGAACAGGTGGGCGAAGGCGCGGCGGACGTTGACGTCGGAGAAGAAGTCGGCCGGGATGCCCCGGCCGTCGAGCTGACCCGAGCCGACGTCCTCGTTGTTCGCGGTGTCGATGTCGAAGTTGAAGAAGACCGCGGTGACGGAGGTCGTGGTCCAGCTCGGGTCGCGGTGGATCGTCACGCCGGGGGCGCCCTCGAGCTGCACGAGCGCGGTGGTCTCGTTCAGCGTGATGCGGTCGGCGTCACCCTGCTGGAGGGCGAGGATGCGGGTGGACTGCTCGTCCACGTACTGGTAGACGACGTTCTGGATGGCCGGAGCGCCGCCCCAGTAGTTCTCGAACGCGCGGGCGACGACGGAGTCCTCGGTCCACTCGACGAGCTGGTACGCACCGGTGCCGCTCGGGTTGCGGTGCAGGAACTCCTGGGTGAGGTCGCGGCCGATCCACTCGGTCCACGTGGCCTCGGTGCCGTCCCACGAGCCGCCGGCGATGGCGTGCTGGCTGTCGATGATGCTGAAGCCGGGGTAGGTGAGGATGGCGATCAGGGCCGGCGTCGAGTTCACCAGGTTGACCTGGGCGACGAGACCGTCGGGGCCCTCGGGGCACTCGACGATGTTGTCGATCATCTCCCAGGTGACCTCGGCCTGGAACGCGGCGGGGTCGCTGCCGTCGGCCTGCGTGCCGAGCCAGTAGTTGCCCATCAGGTAGGCGATCGCGCCTTCGGGGTGGGCCACCAGGGCACCGTACTGGAAGGAGTACTCGACGTCCTTGCAGCTCATCGTGTTGCCGCTGTGGAACTGCACGCCCTCACGGAGCTGGAAGGTGTAGGTGAGGCCGTCCTCCGAGACCGAGTAGTCGGTGGCCAGCGAGGGCACGAACTGGTCGATGGCGGCGCCGTCGTAGGTGTAGAGCGTCTCGTAGATGTTCTCGATGATGCCACCGGAGCCGGTGTCGTAGGCGCGAGCCGGGTCCAGGGTGACGGGCTCACCGAACGTCATGTAGACGTACGTGTCCGCCGGCGCCTGCGCCGCCGCGAAGGCGACCAGGGCGCCCGCGAGTACCGCCAGGATGCTTCTCTTCATTCACTTCTCCCTTGGAGTGGATTCGGGGCGGGGTGACCGCCGCTCGCTCGAGGGTAAGAGTCGATGACTATCGCGTCTCCCTTCGTCAGCGGGGTACCTCCCCGAGATCTACGCCTGCGCCCGAGGCTTCACCCCAGGCTCACGACTGTAGACAGACGAGTAAGAGATTACACCACCCTCATCTAAGCGTGTGAACCGCCCCCGCCGTGCGTTCATCCACCCTTTGCCTCCGGGGCGGTTCCCCGGGGCCCCAGGAGGCGGGAGTGGCGCGGTGTAGCATGGCGCCATGCCGTCTCGGCCGGCCCCGTCTCGCCGTCCCGCCCGTGCCGCCGCCGCGGCAGCGTTGGCGTGCCTGCCCCTGCTGCTCGCGTCCTGCCTGGGCCGCACCGACTCGATGGCGCCCATGATCGCCATCACCGACCCCCGCTCGGGGGCTACCCGCAGCACCGAGGACCTCCGCATCAGCGGCTACGCCATGGACGACATGGGCGTGTCCAGCATCCGCGTCGACGGCCTCGACCTGCTGCAGAACGAGCTCTACGCCAGCGAGCGCGGCAAGGG
Source organism: uncultured bacterium (assembly GCA_964529575.1). Taxonomy (GTDB): domain Bacteria; phylum Deinococcota; class Deinococci; order Deinococcales; family Trueperaceae; genus DASRWD01. The sequence goes on along the minus strand of CAZGXF010000143.1, from coordinate 2,040 downwards.
GCTCGTGCACTTCGCGTTCACGAAGCCGAACGTCAGGGACGGCGAGCTGACGATGGTCCTCGAGGTCACCGACGTCTCCGGCCGCACCACCACCGAGACCTACACGCTGATCCTCGACGCCACCCCGCCCACGATCGAGCTCACGTCCGTCGAGGCCGCCGCCGGCAACAGGCTGCGGGTCGAGGGCGTGGCGCGCGACAACATCGGCGTCTCCTCCGTGCGCATCGGCGGGGTGCCGCTCGCCTTCACTCCGGGTCCCGAGTTCGCCTTCTCCGTGCTGGTCGAGGACGTGGAGGGCGCCGAGGTCGTCGTGGAGGACGGCGCGGGGAACACGGCCGCCGTGCCGCTGCGATGAGCGGGGGCGCGGTCACCCAGCAGGGCGAGCAGGCAGCGCCGCGTCTGCCCGTGAGGTCGGGCGAGCTCCTCGAGTCCGGACGCCACGACGCCCTGAAGCTGGAGACCGCCCACGGCAACTCCGACCTGTTCGCACTGTTGGACGCGCTCGGCGTCGTGGGTCCCTTCACGGTGGAGTCGCCCTGGGAGCTGCGCGCACCCGACGGGCGCCACCTCATACACGCCGGCGGCTACGCCGCGGTGCCGTTCGGGGAGAGGTACCCGCCGCTCGTGGCCTTCGTTGAGCGGTTCCTGGCCTCGAGCCGGAGCATGGGCCTGCCGCAGCAGAGCGCCAGCGAGTGGCGCGCGGCGCTCAGCGCCAACCTCGTCGCCCTGCTGGCGTCGGTGGCGCCCAGCCACGCCGACAGCCGCGTCTTCCTGGGCAACTCCGGCGCCGAGGCCGTCGAGGCGGCCATGAAGATGGCGCTCGCGCACCGGCCCAAGGCGAAGCGCTTCGTGAACTTCGAGCGCGCTTACCACGGCAAGACGCTGGGCGCGCTGTCCCTCACCCCGAACGAGGAGTACCAGGGCCCGTTCCGGCCCCTGCGCGACGTAGTCACCCTGCCGTACGGCGACCTGGACGCGCTCGAGCGCACCCTGCGCGCCCAGGCGGACGACGTCGCCGCCGTGGTGGTAGAGCCCGTGCTCGGCGAGGGCGGCGTGGTCAGCCCGCCCCCGGGCTTCCTCGAGCGCCTCGGCGAGCTCGCGCGTCAGCACGGCGTGCTGGTGATCGCCGACGAGGTGCAGACCGGCCTGGGCCGCACGGGGCACTGGTTCGCCAGCGTCGCGGCGGGCCTGGACCCGGACGTGGTCACGCTGGCCAAGCCGCTGGGCGGGGGCCTGGTGCCCGTGAGCGCCACGATCGCCCGCAAGGACGTCTACCGCTCGCTCCTGCCCGGCGTGGCCTCGAAGCGCCACTCGAACACGTTCGGCGGCGGCACGCTGGCCGCCGCCGTGGCCCTCCGTTCGCTGGAGATCATCGTCGAGGAGCGCCTCGACCTGCGCGCCCGCCGGCTGGGCGAGCGGGGCCTCGCGCGCCTGCGCGCCACCGCGGAGCGTTACCCCGGCCTGATGCAGGAGGCGCGCGGCGCCGGCATGCTGTTCGCGTTCACGCTCGAGCCCATCCTGGGCTTCCCGGTGCCCGGCGTGCCCGCGGAGGACGTCCAGGCCATCACCTCGATGCTGGCGATCCGCCAGCTCCAGGAGTGCGGGGTGCACGCCTGCTACTCCACGAACGCCCAGCGCGTGGTGCGCTTCACGCCGCCGCTGAACGTCCCCGAGGAGCTGTTCGACCAGCTCTGGGACCGCGTGGACGGCTTCGCCGCGGCCAACCCCCGCTCGCTGAGGCTGCTGCAGCGCTACCCCCTGCCGCGCCTGCTGAGACTGATCAAGCTCGCGTACGGCTGAACCACCGAACCCGACGGCCCATGCCCTGGGGGACCGCGCGACCGCGCCGTCCAGAGCGCCGCGTGGACCGCTCGGAGGAAGACGCGTCGACCGGCTCGGTCGAGAAGCGAAGCTGGTCGGCTAAGAAGCGAGAAGCGAAAGAAGAAGGGCGCGCCCGCTTGGGACGCGCCCTTCAGAAGCCCTGAACCCAGCAGCAGAGTAGATACCGTCGTGGCTCGTCGCCCGAAGGCGACGAGCACG
>CAZGXF010000142.1:2265-5357 GCA_964529575.1 uncultured bacterium | reverse complement strand
GGCCGTACTTCACGATCACCGCGCGGGTCTCGACCTCGGGGTCGTCGGCCTCGCCCAGGACCTCGGCGACCTCGCCGAACGGCTCGCGCTCGCCCGAGTCCTCGGGCCAGACCATGCGCGCGACGATGCGCGTGCCGCCCTCCAGGGTGCCCACGGACTCGGGCGTGAGGAGCACGCGCTCCTGCAGGCGCGGCGAGTCGGGCCGCAGGATCGCGTAGCCGCGCGCGTACTCGAGGGTGCCCACGACCAGCGGGTTGCCGCGCGCGATGATCCGCACGACCTCGCCGCTCGGCCTGTCGCCCTCGCTCTTCAGGGGGTTCGGGCGGGCCAGGACGCGGTCGCCGTCCCACGCGCCGCCCAAGCGGTCGGCGGGCACGAACAGGTCCTTGCCGCCCTCGTCGGGGATCACGAAGCCGTAGCCGCCGCTCGTCACCTGCAGGCGGCCCGGCATGAGGTTCATCTCCTCGGGCAGGCCGTAGGTGCGACGCCGCGTCTTGACGAGCTGCCCGCTCTGCACGAGCTCCGCCAGCGTCTGCCTCAGGCCGGCGCGGTCATCGAGCTTCAGGCGCCGCTGCACGTCCTGCACGTGCCAGGGCTTCTCGGGGTGGTCGTGGAAGAACCTCAGTACTACGTCGGTGGGAACCGTCATCTGCATCGGAGTCTAGCGCCTCTCTCATGAGCGGCGCTTCGCCTGCGCCGCAGTAGCGTGCCAGCGGGAGACGTGGCCGCGGGGGTGTGGTCGGCGGTCACGGGCGGTCGCGCGCCTGGCCGGCCGCCGGCGCACGGGACGCGCCGGAGGCGGTAGCGTCTCGCATGGCCGAACTGCGCTCGGTGTACATGACGTTCCCGGACCTGGACAGCGCCACCGCCGTCGCGAAGCACCTGGTGGACGAGCGGCTGGCCGCGTGCGTGAACCTGCTGCCTCGCGCGCTGTCCGTCTACCGCTGGGAGGGCGCCGTCCGCTCCGAGGAGGAGGTCGTGGCGTTCGCCAAGACCACGGCGGAGCGGCTGGAGGCCCTGATGGCCCGCGCCGCCGAGCTGCACCCCTACCAGGTGCCGTGCGTCGTGGCGCTGCACCCGGCCGCCGCGTCGCCCGCGTACGTGGACTGGGTAGCCGGCGAGGTCACGGAAGGGGGTTGAACGGGCGTCGCCCGCGCGGGCTCAGGCGACACGCCGGCGCTCGCGTGCGGCCAGGGAGAGCAGCTCCTCCCGGGCGGGGGAGGGAGGGAACGTGAGCAGCGCCGCCTCGGCGGCGTCGACCTCGCGCCCCAACAGCTCCCTGGTGGCAGCGTCGGCGCCGTGGGCCCTGACGAGCTCGACCATCCGCTCGACGTCGCCGGGCTCGGCGGCGTGCCGGGCGACGATGAGCCGCGCCTCCTCGAGGTCCTCGTCGATGATCAGCCTCAGCACGGGGTAGGTGGCCTTGCCCTCGCGCAGGTCGCCGCCGACGGGCTTGCCCAGCGTCGCCGGGTCGCCCAGCAGGTCCAGGTAGTCGTCCCGGAGCTGGAACGCGCGCCCGTAGGCCATGCCGAACGCGCGCAGCGCGGCGCGCTGCCGCGCGGGGACGCCGGCCAGCACGGCCACGCCCTCGACGGCCGCCGCCATGAGCTCCGCGGTCTTGCCTTCGTTGATGCGCGTGTAGGCCTCGTAGCTCCACTCCTTCAGCGTCGCGCACTGGAACTGGAGCACCTCGCCCTCGCACAGCGCCGCGGCGGCGTCGGCCATGAGGCCGATCAGCTCGTCGCTGCCGCTGCGCGCCAGCAGCCGCAGCACCCGGGCCAGCATGAAGTCGCCCGACATCACGCTGACCACGTTGCCGTAGCGCAGGAACGCCGCCTGCTCACCGCGCCGCGTGGCGGCGTCGTCGATGAGGTCGTCGTGCAGCAACGAGGCCGAGTGCAGAAGCTCCACCGCGAGCGCCACCAGGCGCGAACGCGCGGGGTCGACGCCCAGCATCCGGCCCGTCAGCAGCGCCAGCGTGGGCCTGACGCGCTTGCCGCCGGCGCGCACCAGGTCCTCGCCGATGGCCTTGATGAAGCCGACGTCGGAGTCGAGCTCGCGGGCCAGCGCCGCCTCGAACGCCGCCAGCTCGTCGGCCAGCGCCAGCGTGGCGGGGCCGGCGCCCTCGCCCCTCACGAGACCTCTTCCTCGGCCGCCGCCGCCTCCTCGTGGAGGAAGTAGCTGACGCGCTTCAGCGCCGCGAGGAAGTCGACGGGCTCGACCTGCACCCCCGGCGGTACCGAGACCACCGTGGGCGCGAAGTTGAGGATGCCCCGCACGCCCGCCCTGACCACGGCGTCGGCGGCCTCCTGGGCCGCCCGCACCGGCACGGTCAGGAGGACGATCTCGATGCCGAGGTCGCCCACGGCCGCGGCGAGCTCGCTCATGTGCCGCACGACCACGGTCCCGTGGCGGGTGCCCAGCTTGCGCTCGTCGACGTCGAAGGCGGCGACGAGCTCGAAGTCGTACTCGGAGAGCCCGGGGTAGTCGGCGAGCGCCTGCCCCAGGCGCCCCATGCCCACGATGGCGACGCGCCACGGCCGCGTGAGGCCGAGGATGCGCTTCAGCTCGCCCTTCAGCGAGGAGACCGTGTAGCCCGTGCCGCGCGTGCCGAAGGTGCCGAAGTAGGCCAGGTCCTTCCGGACCTGGAAAGCGGAGACCTGGGCCTCCTCGGCCAGCAGGTCGGACGAGACGCGCGTGACGCCTCGGGACTCGAGCCCGTTCAGGACACGAAGGTAGGTGATCAGCCGGCCGACCGTGGCCGAGGGTATGTCCCTGGCCGTGCCGCGGGCGCCCCCGCGCGGCATCAGCGGGGGAAGCTCTCGATCCCTGCGGACTGCAGCCTGGCCTGGGCCGCGGAGAGCTCGGCGGCGTCGAACGGCCCGACGAGCAGCTTCACGAGGCCGTTCTCGACGCGGTCGGTGACGACGAAGCCCATCGACTCCAGGCGCTGGCGCTGAGGCAGCGAGCTGTCGCGGGAACCGTACGCCCCGACCTGCAGGTAGCGCGACGCCGCGGTGGGCGCCGGGCTGGAGGCCTGCTGGGGCGCGGGGGCGGCCGGCTGGGAGGCCGTCGGCTGCGAAGCGGCCGGC
>CAZGXF010000142.1:0-2165 GCA_964529575.1 uncultured bacterium | reverse complement strand
GCGGCCGGCTGGGAGGCCGTCGGCTGCGAAGCGGCCGGCGACGACGCCTGGGCGGCGCCGCCGGCGGCGGGGGCGGCGTCATCGGCCTGCAGGCGGTAGACGGTGGGGTCGGGCACGCCGAGGTCGGACCTGGCGATGCGGGCCGCGACCGACCTGGCCTCCTCCTCGGTGTCGTAGGGACCCACGAGCACGATGCTCAGGTTCCCCTGGGTGCCTATGAACGCCGGGTAACCGGCGGCCTGGACGGCGGCGAGCTGGCGCTGGGCGTTCTCGACGTTGGAGAAGGCGCCCACCGACACGCGGTACGGCGCCTCGGAGGAGGCGGAGGCCGAGGGCAACGGCGTGGCGGCCGCGCTCGGGGTGGTCGGGGTGCTGGGCTGCGCGGCCGACGGTTGGTTGGGCGTGCTCACCAGGCTGCTCTGCGGCGGCGTCTGGCCAGCGGGCTGGCTAGCGCCGGCGTCCGGCGGCAGGGCCTGCGCGGGCGGCGCCGCCTGGTCGACGGCGGGGGCCTCGGGCTCGTCGGCGGCGGCGGGCTCCTGCCCATCGTCGGCCGCGTCGCCCTGGGCGGCGGGGTCGACGGCCACGGCCGGCGGCTCCGCCCCGGCGGCCCCGTCGGGCTGCAGGGGCTGGGCGGCCGGGCCGCCCTGCTGCTGAGCGCTGGACTGACCCGGCGTCTGGCTGCTCGTGAGCGGCGTGGTGCCGCGCGGGGTGTCGGCCGAACGGTCGCGCACGGGGAAGAAGGAGCCCCCGGAGATGAGCGTGGCGATGATGCCAGCGATGACCGCGATCAGGGCGACGCCTATGAGCAGGTCGGGCCAGTTGCGTCTAAGCCAGTCCATGTTCCCCCATGTTACCCCCGGGGGCAGGGGGCTGGTCCCAGGTCGTGCCGCCGGTGGCGGCGCGCGCGGTGGAGCGAGGCGAGCGGGCGGCGCCCCCTTCCGCCCGCTCGCGCGCGGTCACAGGTAGTTCGTGATGGCCGTGCAGGCCGGCTGGTAGCCGAGCTCGCACGAGGAGACCCAGGCGTCCTGCGCCCCGCCCCGGCGGTTCTGCGAGTAGAGGGCCCAGCCGAGGTTGTAGAGGGCCTCGACGTCGCCGCCGTTCTGCTCGACGAGCAGCGAGTAGACGCTCTCGGCGTCCTGGTAGCGCTGGGCGGCGAGGTAGGCCGCGCCCAGGTTCGCCCGCGCCTCGACGCTGTTCGGGTTCAGCTGGACCGCCCGCTCGAACGAGGAGACGGCGGAGCCGTAGTCGCCGAGCTGGTAGGAGGCCAGACCGGTCCACATGTGGGCGGCAGGGTCGGACGGGCGCGCCTGGACGACCGCGCGGAACTGGTCGGCGGCGGCACGGAAGTCGCCCAGGCGGTAGTGGGCGCGGCCGGCGATGAAGCGGGCCGTGGTCGCCTGCGCGGCGTCGGAGAGCCCGGCGGCGGCGCGCTGGGCGTAGCCGAGCGCCTCCTGCGGCTGGGCGAGCTGGTCGTGAGCGGTGGCGAGGGCCAGCGCTACCTCGGGGCGTTCGGCGCCGCCCTGCTGCTCGGCGCGCGCGAGGGCCTCGAGGGCCTGGCGCGGCTGGCCGTTCTCGAGGTGGGTGACGCCCAGGTTGTACTGCGCCTCCCACGAGGCCGGGTCGGACTCGGCGGCCAGGCGGTACGACTCGGCGGCGTCCGCCTCGCGGCCGAGGCTGCGCTGCAGCGTGCCGAGCTTGATGAGCGTGCTGGCCTGCGCCTTCGTGTCGCTGGCGGCGCGGGCCTTCTCCAGGGCCCTCTCGAGCGACCAGATGGCGTAGTCGATCTGGCCCTGCGCGACGTAGATGTCGGAGATCAGGGCGCTGACGCGGTAGTCGCCGCTGCGGGCCTCCAGCTCCGTCAGCTCGGGCAGGGCGACGAGGCCCTGGCCCGCGTTGTAGAGCGCTTGGCCACGGCGGAGCACGTAGTCGGCGTTCTCCGGGTCGAGCTGCAGGGCGTCGGCGTAGGCGTCGGCCGCCCCGGCGTGGTCTCCCGCGAGCTCGAGCTGGCCCGCGAGCGCGATGTGGGCGGCGATGCGGTCGGCCGCGGTGGCCTCCGGCTCGGCCTGGGCCAGCGCCTCCCGGAACGCCTGGGCGGCCTCCTGGGCGCGGCGCAGGCGCGCGAGCGTGACGCCGCGGTTGAAGTGGCCGTCGAACCGGTCGGGGTG
>CAZGXF010000141.1:0-5531 GCA_964529575.1 uncultured bacterium | reverse complement strand
AGTACATCGAGGACGGCAACCACGGCGGCAAGGGCTCCGAGGCCCACGCCGCGGCGGTGGTCGGCGACACGGTGGGCGACCCGTACAAGGACACCGCCGGACCCTCGATCAACCCGCTCATCAAGGTCATCAACACCGTCGCGCTGATCTTCGCGGGCGTCATCGCCCTCTCCGGCGGCTGGCTGCTCTGACCTGAACCCGAAGCCCGTTCCAGGAGACCGGCGGGGCGCGATGCCCCGCCGGTATCTTCTCGGCCCGGTACGGCGCTTATCCCGCGTGGGGCACGGGCGTCCCGCGGCCACCAGCGGACCGTGCGACGCGCGACGGACCCGGCAAGGCCGGCATTCGACCAGTAGCGGCAGGTTTACACGTTCCGCTACGGAACGGTTCGCCCTTGAGCGGTCCCAAACCACCATGTTAGCCCCTGTTCGGGTCAGACATTGCGATTCCGGGCCATACTCAACGCGGCCGGTATGTCTTAGCATCCTAAGCGAAGGAGGTTCTGTTATAGACGAACAGACCCACTTCTATAGAGGACGACCCCAGTCCCACTAGAGGCTCGACCGAGTAGCCCGCGGCCAAGAGGCCGGTCTTGGAGGCACCGACGGAGCACGAAAAGGCGGCGGGGGTCGTTCCTCGTTGAGCGCCCTGTCGCCCGCCCCTCCCCTCTCCCACGGCTATGGCGCAAGACGCCTTGCCCCACACGCTCGGCAACTGTCACACTCTCCTAGGAGCCGATGCCCGCAGCTCGCGGGCACGGCGCGTAGAGAGGAAGCCATGGCTTACGTCATCGCCGAGCCTTGCATCGGCACCAAGGACGCCTCGTGCGTCGACGTCTGTCCCGTCGAGTGCATCTACGAGGCCGAGGACCAGTTCTACATCCACCCAGAGGAGTGCATCGACTGCGGGGCCTGCGTGCCGGCCTGCCCGGTCGACGCGATCTTCCCGGAGATCGACGTTCCCGGCGAGTGGGAGCCGTACATCGAGAAGAACGCCCGGCTGTCCGGCCTCTGACCTAGCACTCTGAAGCGCCCGGCGCCCGCGCTCCCGGGCGCGTTCGGGTGAGCCCACGCCCGCCGTCCTCCGGCGGGCGCCCCTTCTCATCGCACGACTGCCTAGCTTGGCGGGTACCCATCCTTCGGTCGCGAGGAGGTCCCATGCTGGCAACCGAGCGGATCCGTTCCCTCTCCGAGCGTCTCGCCCCTTACGGGGACCGGGTGATCAGCCTCTACCTCGACGTCAACCCGGCCTCGGTGGACAACCAGCGCAAGGCCTGGGTGCTGCGCGCGCGAGCGGCCATGGAGGCGCTGGGGCTCCCCAACGGCAGCTCGCGCCGCATCGCCGAGCGGCTACGCGGGCAGGTCCTCCCCGAGGCGCGGACCCTCGCCGTCTTCGCCCACCCTGACGACGAGGAGCTGTTCACCACCGTCCCCATCGAGCACTCGCTGCGCGCCGTCACCGGCCACGACGGTGCCCTCGCCCGCTTCGGCGAGCCGTTCCTGGCGCCGATCCAGCTGAACCTCCTGCGCAGGCGCCCCAGCCTGGTGCTGCAGATCGTGGGGGACCGCATCAGGCTGTTCGTGGTGGGCCCGGGCAGCATCGAGGAGCTCGAGAAGGTCCAACAGGACTGGGACGAGACGTTCTGGCGCACCGACGAGGGCACCGGCTCGACGCGGCCGGGCGAGACGCAGCGCGGCGGCTCGCCCAAGGACGCCTACGAGGAGCGCACCGAGAACTGGATCGCCAGGCTGTACAAGCGCGTGGCCGGCGACCTCAGGCGGCTCGTCGACAAGCACGGCGCCTGCCGCGTGATCCTGTCGGGCACGGCGCCCGACGTGGCGGCGTTCGAGGCCGAGCTGGACCCGGCCGCCGCGGCGCTGGTGAAGGCCCGCATCCCGCTGCAGCCCAACCCCGACGCCTCCGCCGGCTCGCTTCACGAGCGGTTCCTCGAGGCGATCCGGGAGGCCGAGGAGGCCGAGGGCGCAGCCGACCTGGCCAGGGCCGAGGAGGTGGGCGTCCGCGGCGCCGGGCCGACCCTCCAGGCCGTGAACGAGAACCGCGTCCACACCCTCATCGTGCCGGACGTCCCCTACCAGGAGGTCTGGCGCTGCCGGAGCTCCGGAAGGGTGTTCGCCACGCGCGAGCGGGCGGCGGGCGAGTGCGGTGGCGAGGACCTGGAGCCGCTGCCGCTGGCCGACGTCCTGCCGCGGCTCGCCGAGGACTTCGGCATGGAGCTGCGCTTCCTCAGCGGGGAGCCCGACCGGCGGCTGCGCGAGGAGCTCGGGGGTCTGGCGGGGCTCCTGCGCTGGTAGCCGGCGCCGCCTGACCCGGCGGGGCGGCCTCGGCCTGGCCAGGCGGGGCGCCCCGCCCCTGCGCGGCACGGAGCTCCGCCAGCTCCACCGCCATCTCCCCCACCCGGGCCTTGGCGGCCTCCACGGCGGCCTTCGCTGCCGCGAGCGAGGTGAGCGCCTGGTCTAGCACGGCGAGCGCGCCGCCCTTTTCCAGCAGCTCGCGCCGCGCGCGGCGGTCCTCGCGACGGCGCAGCAGGGCCGCGGGGCCGCCCGCCACGAACCCGGCCACCGCCGCGCCGGCCAGCGCCGCGGCCAGCGCGTTGTACAGCGCGGCGGCGCCCGGCCCGCCTCCCAGGTAGAAGTCGAGCACGGGCGTGAGGAACGGCGTGGCAGCCACGAACGCGACGTCCACCACGGACAGGTGCAGGCGGAAGAGGGCGGCCGCCACGAGGCCGACGCCCAGGCCCCGCCACGCCACGCCCGCCAGCCTGGCGCTGCGCGTGGTCCCGACGCGCGCCAGGAGCCCGCGCCTACCCGCCGCTCGCGCGAAGAGCAGCATCCCCACCAGCGCGCCCGCCACCGCCCCGAAGCCGACCCAGCGCCGCAGCGTGGCCGACAGCCACGCCGTGGGCGAGAGCGTCACGGCGAGCAGCGCCAGGACCGCCGGCACGAGCTGCACGACCGTGACCGCCGTGCCGTAGACGCCCAGGGCCTCCTTCAGCAGGCCGTAGGCCTTGCTCCCCGCGCCGATGAGGGCGCGAGCTCCCTTCTCTTGGGCCGCTCCCCCGGGCGCGCGCTCCGTCACGGCGACCCCGGCAGGAAGGCGGGCAGCAGCACCGTGAGCAAGCCGGCGCCGTCCGAGCCGGGCTCGCGCACCTCGAGCACCAGGCGGTCCTCGAAGACCGCGGACCCGGCCGGCACCCTCACGCTGACGGCGCCGGGCTCGGCGTGCGTGACGGGCACGACCGCGCCGCCGGTGAAGGCACGGAACGGCCCCGCGCCCTCCCCTGCCGGCTGCTCACCGGCCCGCGTCGGCAGGAGGTCGAAGGCTTCCCAGGCCAGCACGAAGCGGCTGCCGTCGAGCTGCGACGGGTCGTCCGCGGTCGCCTCGTAGACCAGCACGAGCCCCTCGTCGCCGCGCTCGAGCCGCGACTTCACGACGAGGTCCAGCACCACCGGGCGCTCCTGGGCGTCGAGGACCGTGCCGACGAGCTCGGTGCCCACGCTGGCGGCCGCGGCGCCCACGTCGGGGAAGCCGATCGCCACCAGGCCCGGGCTGGCGTGCCGGAACGAGTCGGCGTTCAGGCCGTAGCCGATCTCGGTGTCGCCGCCCACGTAGCCGCCGTCGAAGTAGCGGGCTACCTCGAACCAGACGCACTCCTCGTCGGTACCGCAACGAGACAGCCGCGCGACGTCGACGAGGACCTCCGACCCCGCGACCCAGCGCACGGGCGTGGGCGGGCTGCCGGCCAGGTTGCGCAGCCTGTAGACGGTGCAGGCGCGGCCGTCGACGGCCGTGCCGCCCAGCGACTCGTACACGAACCCGAAGCCGCCCTCGCGCGCCTCGGCGGGGGGCGCGGGCAGGCTCTCGGCCACCTGGCAGGCGAGGACCTGCCGGGTGGCCGCGGGGCCTTGACCGTCTTGCGCGGCGGCTAGGAGGTAGCAGGAGACGAGGCCGACCGCCGCCATGGCACGCGCCCAGGGGCGCAGCGGGGAAGGCATGGCGGCATGTTATGGCATGGCCGCCCGGGCGTCAGCCCACGCTGAAGGGCTCCGGTGCCCGCCGCCTCTGGCGGACCTGACGCAGGCGCCCCGGCTGCACGGCGCGCCCCTCCCTCGTCAGGGCCGTGAGCGAGCAGCGGAAGCTGCGGCCGTCCATGCCGCGCAGCGCCTCTCCGGACAGGTAGAACTCCGCGCTCGACTGCGGCCCGTCGGCGAACGAGATCACGCCCGACTTGAACAGCTTCTTCGGTAGGCCGTCGTGGTCGGCCACGAACACCTCGTGCCAGTCCAAGGCGTCGCGCGAGACGAACAGATGCGCCCTGTCGTCCGAGGTGTCCGGCCTTGCCTCCGTGGCCGTCGCCAGGACGTGCCAGCCGTCGGAGAGGGCCTTGCCGTACCAGACAGGACCGGGGAAGGTACGCAGCTTCGTGAGCTCGCCCGTCGCGCGGTCCAGCCGGCACAGGTGAGGCCGCGCCAGGTCGGTGTCCATGCCCCACACCACGGCTTCCTCGAGGAACATGGGGAAGATCGTGCGGTAGTCCTGGCTGCCGTCGCCGAAGAAGCGGAGGTCCCCCAGCTCCTCGTCGGCCGACAACATGTAGGCCTCGCCCTTGCCGTCGCCCGTGGCCACCCACACGCGCTGCCCGTACGGGTCCCAGAAGCAGCCGTGCACGTGCCTGATAGACCGCGCGGGGAACTCGTGGGCGAGCTCCCAGCTCCTGCCGCCGTCCCGGCTGCGGTACACGGGTACCGGTCTGTAGTCGGGGTTCGTGCCGTACTCGCCGAAGTAGAGGTAGCCCTTAGGGGTCACGCAGATGGACTGGTGGAGGACGTTGCGGCAGTTGCGGAGGGTGAGGGTGGGCGTCACCTCGCCGGTGCGGACGTCGACGCGGTAGACCTGCCCGAGGCGGATGGCGACGAGCGCCACCACGCGGCCGTCCTCGAACACGGGGAACGCGTTGCACTTGTCGAGCCGCGCGGCCCGCCGCGCCAGCCGGCTCATCGACGCCAGCGCCCGCCAGCCCGGGTTGGGCAGGTGGAAGCGCCGGCGTTCGCCGCGGGCCTCGACCGTGACCTGGTTGGCGCGGCTCCACACCAACGCGTCCTCCGATGCGTAGTGGACGATCTCGACCCCCGGCAGTTCCTCCAGGCTTATCGGCACGCCCGGAGCATATGAGACTCATCGGCCTCTCAGGCCCCTTTCATCACTCCACCTTGCGGGCCCTGAGGGCGAGGAACAGCGGCACCTCGGGGTTCGAGCGGCCCCCCTCGTCCTTGACCGGGTCGGGCAGCTCCGCCATGGCGTCCACCCACAGGCCAGCGCCCGCCAGGGCGTTCACGTAGTCCTGCAGCGGCCTATGGAAGCTGATCGTCGCGCCGCGGGGCGCCCCCTTGCGCACCTCGGCGTACTCCTTCATGGGCACCGCGCCGGGCGTCAGGTAGCGCTCCACGCGCCGGTAGGCGAGCTTGCGCTTGGGGTCGTACCCCCAGCCGCTGCCCCGGGGCGGCCGGAACGCC
>CAZGXF010000140.1:1675-5675 GCA_964529575.1 uncultured bacterium | reverse complement strand
GGGCGACGACGTCGCCCTGGGAGGTGACGACGAGCGGGTTCACCTCGAGGAGGTCCGTGTCGAGCTCCTCGGCCGCGCGCGCGACGGCCTTGAAGAGGGCCACCCCCTTCTTGTGCGACTCGCCGGTGAGGCCGAGCGCGAAGGCCAGGGCGCGGGCCTGGTAGTCGGCCAGGCCGACGAGCGGGTCGATCGCGACCCTGACGATCTTCTCCGGCGTCGCGGCCGCCACCTCCTCGATGTCCATGCCCCCCTCGGTGGAGACCATCACGACGTTGCGCCCCAGGGTGCGGTCGAGGACCACGGAGAGGTAGAGCTCGCGGGCGATGTCCATGCCCTGCTCCACGTAGAGCCGGTTCACCTGCTTACCGGCCGGACCGGTCTGGACGGTGACGAGGGTCGAGCCCAGCATCCGCTCGGCCAGCTCGCGCACGCGGCGCTCGGCCGCTTCCACGCCGCCGGTGCGTCCCTCGAGGACGACGTTCACCCCGCGCAGGCCCTCGTGCTCCTTGAACGTGCCCTTGCCGCGCCCGCCGGCGTGTATCTGGGCTTTGACCACGACGACGGGGTCGCCGCTCGCCTCGAGGAGCGGCCTCACGGCTGCGGCGGCCTCGTCCGGGGTGGTCGCGGCGCGGCCGAGCGGCACCGCCACGCCGAACGGCGCGAGCAGCTCCTTGGCCTGGTACTCGTGGATCTTCAAGGACTGGTACCTCCGTAACCGCCGGAGTGCGCCGCACCCGGCCAGCAGACAGGGTAGGTTACCGCGCCGCCCGCGCCCCGCGACGGCGTCCGGGCGCGCGGAGTGGCATGACGGAGCGCGACGGCGCCGCTGGGCGTGCCTGGCCCCGAAGCGCGGTGTGGCAAGGTCCTCTCGTCCAGGAGCGGGACGGCTGTAGAGTGCCGGCATGGTGCGGACGGCCATACTCACCGTCTCCGACTCGGTCGCGGCCGGCAAGCGGGAGGACGGCAGCGCCCAGGCCATACGCCAGGTGCTGAAGACGGGCCCGTTCGTCGAGGTCGACTACCAGGTGGTGCCCGACGAGCAGGCGCTGATCCGCGCCCGCCTCCGTCTCTGGGCCGACCAGGAGGGCGTGGACCTGGTGCTCACCACGGGCGGCACCGGCCTGTCGCGCAAGGACAGGACGCCCGAGGCGACCGAGGAGGTCATCGAGCGGCGCGTGCCCGGCCTGCCCGAGCTGATGCGCACGATCGGCGCGGCGCGGAACAAGGCCGCCGCCCTGTCGCGCGGCGTGGCCGGCGTGCGGCGGCAGACGTTGATCGTCAACCTGCCCGGCAGCCCCGGGGCCGCGGCCGAGTCGCTCGCCGCCGTGCTGGAGACGCTCCCCCACGCCGTGGACGTGATCCGGGGCGAGCCGCGGACCGCGCCCGAGACCTGGCACAGCTGAGCAGCCGTTCCGCGCGCGTCGCTACGCGCGGCGGAGGTGCGGTGGGTCGTACGGGCGGCACGGCGTCCGCCTTCCGGACCTGGCGCGGCCCCGCGGGCGCGCGCTAGTCTCGTCGGCGCCTTGACGCTCCTCGCCTTCCTCGTCTTCCTGGTGGCCTACGTCGTCGCCTTCGTCGGCGTGGTCGTGCCCGTGCTGCCGGGCGTGCCGCTGGCGGCCGTCGGCGCCCTCGCGGCGGCGCTCATCATGGGCTTCGAGCGCTTCGGCGTCGAGCCCCTCGTCTACCTGGGCGTGCTGGCCGTGCTCTCCCAGCTCGTCGACCTCGCCGGCACGTGGCTCGGGTCGGCGGGCTTCGGGGCGCGCCGCGCCGGCGTCTGGGGCGGCGTGGTCGGATCCTTGGTGGGCCTGTTCCTGTTCCCGCCGTTCGGGTTCCTCGTGGGGGCGCTGGTGGGGGCCGCCGTCGCCGAGCTCCTCACCGGACGCGAGCTCGGCGACGCCATCAGGTCCGGCGTGGGCGCGTTCGTGGGCACGCTAGGCGGCACGGTGGCGAAGCTCGTCATCATGGTAGTGATTGGCTTCGTGGCTTTCCCGAGGTTCTTCGGCGCCTGAGGCGGCCGAGAAGGAGCTGTTATGGACCCGATCTTCGTCCAGATAGGGCCGCTGGCCGTCAGGTGGTACGGGCTACTGATCGCGGCGGGCGTCCTCGTGGGCGCCTCCTGGGGCCTGCGTGCCGCCCAGCGCAAGGGCCTCGACCCCGAGCGGCTGCTCGACATGGCGCTGTGGCTGGTCATCGCCGGCGTGGTCGGCGCGCGGCTCGTCTACGTGCTCACCAGCCCTTCGGCGTACTTCGGGCCGAACGGGAACTGGGTCGACGCCTTCAAGGTCTGGGAGGGCGGCATCAGCATCCACGGCGGCGTGCTGGGCGTGATGCTGGCCGCCTGGCTCTACTGCCGGCGCCACGGCCTGAACGTGTGGTCCTACCTCGACGTCATGACCCCGGTGGGCGTGCTGGGGATCATGGGCGGTCGCATCGGCAACATCATGAACGGCACCGACACCGGCGGCCGGCTCACCGACTGGGCGATCGGCTTCCGTTGGCCCGAGCCCGGCACCGAGACGTTCGGCGCCCTGGGACGGGTGGTCTTCGGGGAGAACCTGTGGCAGTACGCCCCGCCGGCCTGCGCGGCGGTGCCGGCCGGGGAGCCGTGCGTCGTGCACTTCACGCAGGCCTACGGCTTCCTCGTGGGCTTCCTGCTGCTCTTCGTGGTGGCGTGGGCGCTGCGCCGCGACCTCCCGGCAGGCAGCGCCTTCTGGCAGTTCGTGCTCTGGTACTCGGTGCTGCGCAGCGTGATCGAGGAGCCGTTCCGCGACAACCCGCTGCCGTGGCAGGTCTACCTGAACGACGCTGCGGGGGTGGGCATCTTCACCTACACCCAGCTGGCCAGCATCCCGATCGTCCTCGTCGCGCTCTACATGCTGCTCACCGCCCCCGAGAGGGACAGGGCGAGGCGGCCGGCCGAGGCCCGGTGACACCGTTCGCCGTCGTCCTCCTGGCCGCGGGAGCCGGGACGCGGATGCGTTCGTCCCGGCACAAGGTCCTGCACGAGGTGGCCGGCGCGCCCTTGCTCGAGCACCTGCTGCGCGCGGTCGACCCGCTCGAGCCCAGGCGGGTCGTGGTGGTCGTGGGGCACCTGGGCGAGCAGGTGCGCGAGCGGTTCTCCGCCCGCGCCGCGGGCGGCGAGCTGGTGTTCGCGGAGCAGCGGGAGCTGCTCGGCACCGGCCACGCGCTGTGGCAGGCCGAGGAGCAGGTCATGGGCGCCTTCGCCCCCGGCGAGCGCGGCACGGTGCTCGTGCTCAACGGGGACGCCCCGCTTGTGACGAGCGAGACCCTGCGCTGCCTGCTGGAGGCGCAAGGCGACGCGCCCGGCATGACGCTTCTGACGGCCACGGTCCCCGAGCCGGCCGGCCTGGGGAGGATCGTGCGCGCGCCCGACGGGAGCGTCGAACGCATCGTGGAGCACAAGGACGCCACGCCCGAGGAGCGCGCCATCGCCGAGGTGAACGGCGGCTTCTACGCCTTCGACCTCGGCGTCTTCGCGCGCTGCCGCCGCCTGACGCGCGACAACGCCCAAGGGGAGCTGTACATCACCGAGCTGCTGGACATCTACCGCGCCGAGGGGCTGCCCACGCGGGCGGTCACGGCGGCCTCGCGCGAGGAGGTGCTGGCGGCGAACGACCGGGCGGAGCTGGCGGTGCTCGACAGGGTCTTGCGCGACAGGGCCAGGCGCGCGTGGATGCTGGCCGGGGTCACCATGGTGGCGCCCGAGACCGTCTTCCTGGACGACGCCGTGCGGCTCGGCCGCGACGTCACGCTGCACCCAGGGGTGCACCTGCGGGGCGCGACCAGCGTCGCCGAGGGGGCCGTGGTGGGGCCGTACGCGGTGCTCACCGACTGTCGGGTGGAGGCGGGCGCGGTCGTGCCGGCCCACACCGTGGCCACGGGGGAGACCTTCACCGCCGAGTAGGCGCGTTCACGGCCGACCGGGCGCGTACGCGGCGTAGCTGCCCGCTCCGCCCACCTGTCCGCAGCCGCCGGCCGC
>CAZGXF010000140.1:0-1575 GCA_964529575.1 uncultured bacterium | reverse complement strand
CCGCTCCGCCCACCTGTCCGCAGCCGCCGGCCGCCTGGCGCCCGCCCGACCTCACCATCCCGCCCGCGTGAGCCCCTCGGCGACCCCGGCGCAGAACGGGCGCGACGCCGCGAGCACGCCCGGGTACGCGCGCAGGTCGTCCATCTCCGGCTCGTGGTTCGCCACGAGCACGGCCACCATGCCGGCGTCGGCGGCGGTGACGAGCAGCTCCCGGTCGTTGCCCGAGTCGCCGGCCACCACGACCTGTGCGGGCGAGAGCTCGTATCGCTCCACGAGGCGGAGCAGCGCCCCGCCCTTCGACGCGGGCCGGGGCAGTACGTCCAGGAACCTGCCCGCCGAGTAGACGAGGCGGGCCGCCACCCCGTCGCCCGCGAGCGCCCTCGCCGCGGCCTCCACCGCCGGCGCCTCCGTCACGAAGTAACTGACCTTGTGCTCCCCTTGGGCCTGCTCCGGCTGGGGGACCAGGCCCGGCACCGCGGCGAGGGCCGTGCGCACCGCCCCGGCCGAGAAGCCCGTGGCTGCCAACGTTCGCCTCCAGCCCTCGTCCTCCGCGAAGCCCTCGCCGTCCCAGGCGTAGACCTCGGACCCGACGCCGCAGACCAGCGCGGAGGGCCACGGCAGCCCGGCGTCGCGCAAGGTCTCGGCCGCGGCCAGGGCGAGCTCCAGGCCGCGCCCCGAGGAGAGGACGAGGGCCGCGTCGGCGGCGGCGAGCCTGGCGCCCAGAGCGGACGCGCCCTCGCCCGGCCGCCCGCCGTCGAGCAGGGTGCCGTCGACGTCCGACACCAGCGTCCGTCGCCCGGGGCGCATGCCGACCCGGTACCCGGACGCAGCGGGCGGGCCCCCGCTCACCCGACCGGCGCCCCCGCTCACCTGGCCGGGGCCCTCGCTCACCCGGCCGCGGAGGCGGCCTGGAGCACCGTCGCGAGCTCGGCCACGTACCGCTCCACGTGCGCCTGCCACGAGTAGTGCCGCCGCACCCCGGCCACGCCGTTCTCGGAGTACCGCTCCCACTTCTCGCGGTCGACGAGGATGCCCTTTATGGCCGCCTGTATGGCGTTGGTGTCGCGCGCGTCGATGAGCTCGCCCGACCCGACCTTCGTGATGATCTCCTGCGGCCCGCCGTGGTCGGTCGAGACGACCGGCAGGCCGGACGAGCTCGCCTCGATGATGGTGATGCCGAAGTTCTCCTCCAGCGCCGGGTTCACGAAGACGCCCCGCCTGGCCGCCACCAGGCGGTACAGGACGGGGATGTCGACGTCAGGCCTGTGCTTCTTGGGGAGAGCCAAGCGGCCGTAGAGGTCGTAGCGGTCCATGGCGAAGAGCAGGCCGGTCATGACCTCACGCTCGTTCTCGTCGAGCTGTTCGATGTCGCTGCGCACGCCGGCGAAGATCACCAGGTTCGCGAGGTGCCGCAGCTCGTTGTCGGAGCCGTACGCCTCCACCAGGCCGAGGTTGTTCTTCTTCCGGTCGGGCCGGCTGATGGCGAGGATCACGGGCTTGTCCGGGTCGCGCAGGAACCGCGTCAGCTCGCGCTTCATGCGCACGCGCGCCTTCACGACCTCCTCGTCGGGCTCG
>CAZGXF010000139.1:0-5751 GCA_964529575.1 uncultured bacterium | reverse complement strand
TCGACCCTCAGGCCCCGGTTCTGGACCAGGCGTCGCGCCTCGCCGTTCGATGCCGTCAACCCTGCGAGCGTGGCCAGTCGCAGCAGGCCCACCTGCCCGTCCGTGAACTCCTCCGCCGGCACGGCGACCTCGCGCACGTCGTCGGGTATGCCGCCGCGGGCGACCTCGTCGTAGCGCTCCTCGGCGTGGGCGACGTGCTCCTCGCCGTGGTACATGCGCACGAGCTCGCGGGCGTAGACGCGATGGGCCCCCACCGGGTCGGCGGCCAGCAGCTCGGCCATCCGCGCCACGTCGAGCGAGGTGGAGAGCTCCACGTACTGCGGCAGCAGCGCGTCGGGCACGCGCATCGCCTTCTTGAACATCGTGGCGGCGTCCTCGTGCAGGCCGATGTAGTTGCCCAGCGACTTCGACATCTTCTCGACGCCGTCGAGACCCACGAGCAGGGGCGTGGTGAGGACGAGCTGCGGCTCCTGGCCGTACGCCCGCTGGATGTCGCGGCCCACCAGGAGGTTGAAGAGCTGGTCGGTGCCGCCCAGCTCCACGTCCGCCCGCACGGCGACCGAGTCGTACGCCTGCGCCAGCGGGTAGAGGAACTCGTGCACCTGGATCGGCACGCCCGTGGTGAAGCGCTTCGTGAAGTCGTCGCGCTCGAGCATGCGGGCGACGGTGTAGTTCGAGGCCAGCTTGATCAGGTCGGCGAACGTGAGCTTGCCGAGCCACTCGGAGTTGTAGCGGAGCTCGAAGCGGCCGGGGTCGTCGTCGAGGACGGTCATCGCCTGCTCGACGTAGGTCTGGCCGTTGGCCCTGGTCTCCTCGAAGGTGAGGACGGGGCGCGTCTTCGACCGGCCCGAGGGGTCCCCGATCATGGCGGTGAAGTCGCCGATGATCAGCACCACGCGGTGGCCGAGGTCCTGGAACTGGCGCAGCTTGCGCAGCACGACCGCGTGGCCGATGTGCAGGTCGGCCGACGACGGGTCGACCCCCAGCTTCACGCGGAGCTGCCGGCCCTCGCGACGGGCCAGCTCGAGCTTCTCCTCTAGCCCGTCCTCGGGCACCACCTGCTCGGCGCCGCGCAGCAGGACCTCGAGGGCGGACGCGGTCTGCTCGTCGGTCACGCGCGGGAGTCTATCACGGGTCGCGGAGCGCCCCTCCGCCGGGCGGGAGCTACCCTCGCGCGGCTCGGCACGCGTCACGCCGCGGCGTGTCGCAGGCGTGGTCGGCGTCTCGGCCGGCGCCCGCTCCGGTAGGTGGCGGCGCCCAGGAGCACCAAGCCGGCGGCGACGCCGACCACGACGGGCCACGTCAGGCGCCGCAGCAGCAGGACCGCGAGGGCGGAGGCGTTGCCGTTGAAGAGCTGCTTGGCTAGGGCTACGACCAGGGGTTGCCGCGCCAGCAGCGCCTTCGTGCCGCGCCGGACGGCCAGCTCCACACCGGCCGGCCCTCGCGCCAGCGCCGCGGCGTACAGGTCGGGGTCGGCCAGGCGTGCCGCGCCCTTGCCGCCCCACCTCAGGCCCAGGAGCGGGCTCGGCGCCGCGTCTACGAAGCGCGCCACCCGCGCCAGCTCGTCGGCGTCGTCGGCGTAGGCCAGCGCCCGCGTGGCGCGGGCGGGACCGACCTTGAGGCTGATCCGGCCGGCGTCGCCGAACAGGTTCGCCAGGGGCCGCCACGCCCGCTCGCGGGCGAGCCTCACGACGCTGCGGGCGAGGGACTCGCTGAGCGCCCCCGCCCGGCGCGCCGCCTTGAGCAGGTCGTTGCCGGCGCCCACCTGCGGGGTGAACGTGAGCGCGATGCCGGCGGCCGACAGCGCCACGAGCACCTCGTCGGTCTCTTCGCCCCTGAACCAGGCGATCCCCTGGCGGGTGAGGTCGCGGACGTCGCCGAACACCACCAAGTCGCTGGCGATGGCGCACGTGATGCCCACGCCGTCCCCCGCACGGCCCGTCCAGACGCCGCTCACGCAGCGCTCGAACATGGCGCCCAAGCGGTCCCACTGGGCCCGGGCAGCCGCCAGCTCCTCCTCGCAGCCGCCGGCCTCGGCGAGCTCGATGGCCTCCGCGGCCTGGCCGGCGCCCAGCTCGGCGCGCGCCTCCGCGCAGAAGGGGAAAGGCGGCAGCGCCTCGAGGTAGGGGCCGCTGGACGCCAGCCACAGCTTGCCCGCCACGACGGCGAGGCCGAGGACGACCAAGGCCGTACCGAGGAGCCGCCTGACGAAACGCCTCACGGCCGGAGAGTACACGGGCGCGGCCCGCCGGCGCGCTCGTCGCAGGTAGGCGCAGTTCCGGGCGCCGGCGGCCGTAGACCCAGCGCGACGCCGCGGGCGCTGCCCGTGCGCCCGGCGCGTCACGTGGGCAGCGCGCGGGTGGCGCCCGCCGCGGCGCCGGGGCTACCCTGCCCTACGGTGGCGGCCGCTCCGCCCCGGCACACGAGGAGGACCGATGCGCGAGGTGCACGTCATCGGCGTACCCATGGACCTGGGCGCCGCCAGGCGCGGTGTCGACATGGGCCCCAGCGCGCTGCGGCTGGCCCAGCTCGAACGCACGCTGGAGGAGCTAGGTTACGCGGTCACGGACCTCGGCAACGTCGAGGTCGCGGTGCCCGAGAGCTACGCGAGCGGCCGGGCCGGCGTCGGCGACCCGCTCTTCGCCGACGTCATCGCCGCCGCCTGCCGCGCCGCGGCGGGCGCCCTGCGAGGTCGGCCGGAAGGCGCCTTCGCGATCGCGTTGGGCGGCGACCACTCCGTGAGCATGGGGACGGTCCCCGGCGCCGCCGCCGGGCGCGAACTGGGCGTGCTGTGGGTGGACGCCCACGCCGACGTGAACACGCCCGAGACGTCACCGAGCGGCAACGTCCACGGCATGCCCGTGGCCCACCTGCTGGGGCTGGGTGACGAGCGCTTCACCTCGCTGTGGGCGGGCCGCCCTGCGCTCGCGCCTCGCGACCTCGTCTACATCGGCCTGCGCAGCGTCGACCCGCCCGAGCGCGAGGCGCTCAGGCGCCTGGGCGTGGCCGCCTACACGATGAGCGACGTGGACAGGCGCGGCATCGCCGAGATCACGGTGGAGGCGCTCGACCGCCTCTCCCACGTGGACAGGCTGCACGTCTCGTTCGACGCCGACGTCCTCGACCCGACCGTCGCGCCCGGGGTGGGCACGCCCGTCCCCGGCGGGCTCACCTACCGCGAGGCGCACCTGCTCATGGAGATGCTGGCCGAGAGCGGCCGCGTCGTCAGCCTCGACCTGGTGGAGGTGAACCCGATCCTCGACGTGGCGAACCGCACCGCCGCCACGCTCGTCGAGCTGGCGGCCAGCCTGCTGGGCAAGCGCATCCTCTGAAAGGGGTCAGTCGCCGGCGACGGAGAGCGCCACAGGGGCGCGTGCGCGGCCGTGCACCACGGCCGAGACCGCGCGGCGCAGCCGCGGCACCACGGTCGTGAGGGCGGCGTCGCCGGCGGCGATCGCCTCGGCGGCCCGGTGGAAGTTGAGCCAGGAGATGGGCGGGCGCGTGTGCACCTCGAAGCGGCCGGCGCTCTCGGCGCGCACCTGCTCCTCGCGCACGTCGCTGTCGTCCTGCAGCCACGTGCCCGCGGCCAGGGCGATGGCGTGCCCCAGGCGCCCGAGCGCCGTGCGCGGCCGCCGCTGGAGGGCCCGGCCGTGCAGCCTCCGCACCGGCTCGGCCGAGAGCGCCCGCCTCGCGAGCCTGATCGAGCGCGAGTCGCGCGCCTGCATGCCGGCGCCTATGCCCAGGGCGACGTCCACGCCCAGCTCGACGACCGTGTCCAGCGGCACGGGCGAGCCGATGCCGCCGTCGATGAGGCGCCGCCCGGCGATCTCGACGGGCGCGAACACCCCGGGCAGCGAGGCGCTGGCGCGCAGCGCCGGGGCGAGCGGCCCCTCCCTCAGGAGGACGCGCTCGCCGGTGTCGACGTCGGTGGTGACGACCACCAGGTCGCCGCGCAGGTCCTCGAAGCGGCGCCCCTCGAGGAGCCTGTCGAAGTACTCCTCGAGCCTCCGGCCGCGGAAGAGCGCGGCGTGATGCAGGCCGAAGTCAGCCACGTGGGGGATGACGTCGCGCCGCCGCATGGCGCTGGCCCTGGCGATGAGCGCCTCGACGCTCTCGCCGGTGGCGTAGAGGGCGCCCACCACGGCCCCGAAGCTGGTGCCGACGATGACGTCGGGCTTGAGGTCGTTCCGCTCCAGGCAGGCCAGGGCTCCCAGGTGCGCGTACCCGCGAGCGCTGCCGCCCCCGAGCGCCACGCCGATCGTCGCGCGCTTCCCATCAGACACGGGTCGCACTCTAACGCCCGAGGGGCCGTGCGTACGTCGGCCCATGGCATGCTGGCCGCCGTGGAGTCGGTCGGGGACCGGGCGGCGGCGGCACGTGCCGCCGCGACGTGGACGGGCGAAGGGCTGGGCGTGGCGGTGGTGCACCACCGCGCGGCCCGCGACGTGCTCGACGCGGCGCTGGGCCGCCTGGCGCGCGCCGCGCCGCGAGCACGGGTCGCGCTGGTGGTCACCGGTCCCGCGGTCCCCGAGCCCGCTCCGGGTTGGCCGGAGCGGCTCGCCGTGATGCGCGTCGAGAACCACTCCTACGCGCGGGCAGTGAACCGCGGCCTGGCGGCGTTGCCGGGCCTGCCGTACCTGGCGCTTATGAACGACGACGTGCTGGTGGAGGAACGCACGCTGGCCGACCTCGTGGCGACCCTGGAGGCTCACCCCGAGGCCGGCGCTGCCGGGCCCCTGGCCTACGACGGCTCCGGCCGGCTGCAGGACATGGGCCTCCCCTACAGGCTGGTGCAGGGTCGCGCGCTGCGGGCCGCCGGCGTGGCGCCCGCCAGCGTGGACCGTGGCGCCCTCGACCGGGCGGTGGGCGCCGCGCCGGCCCGCCGGCCGGCGGCGGTGCGCGCGCCTTGGCTCGCTGGCTGCTTGAAGGTCGTCGCGCGCCAGGCCCACGTGGCTACCGGGGGCTACGACGAGGGTTTCAGGTTCACGAACGAGGACCTGGACCACGGCCTGCGCGCCGCCAGGCTCGGCTACACGAACCTCCTCGTCGCCACGCCCGTGACGCACCTGGGCGGCACCTCGACGCCCTCGCACCCCGCCTTCCACGTAGAGGGCAGGCGCGGCGGCTACCTCGTCACGGAGCGTCACCTACCGGGCGCGGCCAGGCTGGCACACCGCGCCTACCTCGTGCTCGAGGGCTCGGTGGGCGCTCTCCTGGCACCCGACCCGCGGGCGCGGCAGGCGCACCGGGCGGTCGCGCGCATGGCCCGCCAGGGCGGGTGGGGCACCTCCCCCTTCGGACCCACGCTGGACGACCGCTAGGTCAGGTGCTACCTTCTCGGCCATGCCCGCGCGACTCGCGCCGGTGGTCGAGGCGCTGCTGGCCGACCCCGTGCTCCTCTACACCACGGGCGCCGCGGCTCTCCTCCTCGTGGTCTCGCTCTCCAGCGGCGTCGGTCGGCGCGACTTCCTCGCGCTGAGCCGGCCGCGCATCCTGCTGCGCGTGCTGGGCGCGGTGGCCGTGGCGTTCCTGCTGCAGGTCTCCGACGCGCTCTGGGGCGCCTCGCTGCCCGAGACGGCCGCCGCGGTCCTGCCCGGCCTCCACCGGCTGCCCCTCTACCTCGTCGCGCTCGCCTACGGTCCGGCCACGGGGGTCGTGGTGGGCCTGCTGTTCGCCGGCTTCCACGCGGGAGGCGGGCTCCCGGGATGGCCCGAGGCCGTGCTGACGCTGGAGCTGGCCGTGCTCGGCTGG
>CAZGXF010000138.1:0-5870 GCA_964529575.1 uncultured bacterium | reverse complement strand
GACGCCGCCGCACCGGAGCCCGCGCCGGCGGCTCCTGCCGCCGAGGCGCCGGCCGACCAGCCGGCCCCCGAGGCCGCCCCGCAGGCCGAGGCGCCGGCGGCGCCCGCCGCGCCTGAGCAGCCGAGCGCCGCCGGCGACCAGCTGGGCGACCTACCGCCCCTCGGCCAGGCGGCCGCCCCCGAAGCGGCCGCCCCCGAGGCGCCCGTCGACCTCGCCCTCCTCAGGGCGCAGCTAGAGCAGGAGCGCCGCGACGCCGAGCTGGCCGCGCTCGTCGCCGAGCTCGAGGGCGCCGGCCTGCCCGCCGGCCTGGCCCGCTCCCAGGCCTCGGCGCTCGTCGACGCCGGCTACACGGCCACGTCACAGGCCTTCGACACCGTGTCCGCGCGGCTGAACGAGGCCGCGGCCGCCCTGCGCGCCGGCGACGTCGAGGCGGCCGAGGCGGCCGTGGCGACGGCCCGCAGGGGCTTCGAGACCGTACGCGGCCTCGTGGGCGCCCGCGACGCCAGCGCCGCTTCCGAGACCGCCGCCCTCTTCGACTCGGTGCTGGAGCGCCCCGACCTGCGCGCGCACGACCTCACGCTCCTCTCCGCCTCGTTCGAGGCGAGCCGGGCGGCCTTCGGCGGCGGTCCCGCGGCCGCGGGCGGCCTGGCCCTGGAGCGCTCCGTCGACGCCCTGTGGGCAGGCTGGCCGCGCCTGGCGGTGCTGTTCGTCCTCGCCATCCTGGCCATCGTGCCGCTGCGGTACCTGAACCTGGCCTTCGGCGGCGGCAACGCCAACTGGCGCCTCGTGGCCTGGGCGCTGTTCCTGCTGCTCCTGCCCGTCTTCTACGAGGGGCTGGCGGCGCTGGGCACGGCCGTGGCCGAGCTGGCGGGGATGCCCTCGCTCGACGTGCTGGCGCGCTGGTCGATGTTCGACAGCACCATGGGTCACGTCGTGTGGGCCCTGCTGGTCCTCCTCGCCGTGGTCGTGGCCACCATCGGCCTGCGCGGCATCTGCGCGCAGTTCGGCCTGCTCGGCGGCGCGCGCGGCGGCCCGCAGCCCTCCACCACGCCGACGCTGGTGGAGTCGAGCGGGGTGAGGCAGCAGACGGCGGTAGACTGGGACGACGAGTTCTGAAGCCCCCGACCGACCAGCCCGGCGCCCGTGCCCGCGGCGTCGGAGGCGTTGAACCACCGGAGCCCCGATGACTAACCTCGTCTACCAGACGGCGGTCGAGGAGCTGGAAGCGGTGATGTCGCCGCGCGTGGTGTCCCGCTCCCTCAAGGAGGGACTGCGCCAGCACGGCCGCTCCCCCGAGACCGTCGACGTCGCCACGCTCGAGGAGATCCTCAAGGGCCAGGTCTACCGCCAGCTCCAGGTCACCATGCCCGTGACCGAGGCGAAGGCCACCGTGGCCACCATCGTCGAGCGCCTGCGCGAGGTGGGCGAGGCGAAGGCACCCGCGGCCCGCAGCGGCCTCGAGGCCCAGGCCGCGAGGCTGGAGCACCTCAAGGAGTCGCTGAAGCCGTACAACCTCTACTTCGAGTGGCCCGAGGTGCAGAAGCTCAGGGCGCAGCTCCAGCTGCTCGAGTCCGAGCACGAGGCGGCCCGCGAGGCCGGCTCCCTCCTCGCCGACGCCGAGGCGCAGCTCGAGGCCGTCGTGCAGAAGCTGGAGGACCAGCTCGTCCTGCAGGCGCGCGAGCTCGGTGAGCTCACGGAGGCCCTCGAGGTCGTGCGCTCGCTGGGCGGGCCCAAGGTCAGGCGCCTGGAGTCGCTCGTGAACCACGTCCGCTCGGCGCAGGACGCCAGGCAGCTCGCCCCCGCCGAGCTCGACAGGGCCAGGAAGCTCGCCCGCGACCTGCGCAAGCTCATGGAGTCGAGCGTCTACTCGGAGGACAAGGGCCAGGACGAGGGGGCCGCGCCTCTCGCGACCGAGGCCCTCGCCGGCCAGGAGGAGGGCGTGTACGACGTCGGCGTCGAGGAGGAGGACATCCTCGCCATCGACGTCGGCAGCCTCACGCCCGAGGCGAGCGAGCGCCTCCGCCTCATCGACCTCGCCGCCGAGTCGCAGGACCTGGCCGCCCTCCGCGAGGAGCACCGCGTACTGCTCGACTACCGGCCCGACCTGCAGGAGCGCTTCGCCACCCTCGCGGCCGAGCTGGAGGCGGGCCGCACCGTGGCCGAGGAGCTCGGGGCGCTGCGCGAGGCGCTGCCCGCCGCCGCCGAGGAGGTGCGTGACGCGCTGCGTGCCGAGCTCGAGGAGCTGAACCGGGAGCTCGACGGGCTGCCGGGGTCCGTGGACGCCGCCGAGCTGCGCCAGGCCGCCCGGGTGACCCTCGGCATCCTGGCCACCACGCTCCCCGCCGCCGCCGACGTCGACCACGTCAGGCAGCTCCGCGGGCTGGCCCGCGAGCAGGTCGAGGCCCAGCGCCGCGCCGAGGAGGCCCTCGAGGCGCAGCTCAGGGCCCAGGAGGAGCTGGCCCGCCGGCTCGAGGACACGCTGGTCCGCTACGAGGCGTACAGCCCGTCCGAGGACGTGCAGCGCCTGCGCGACGAGCTCGAGTCGCTGCGCCTCGCGCACGCCAGCCGCACGCTCGTGCCCGAGGTCATGGCCTCCGTCAGGCAGGCCGAGGAGCGGCTGGCCCGCGACCTGGCCGAGCGCGCCACCGAGGAGTCCGAGCGCCGCCGCGCCCGCATCGAGAGCCTGAAGGCCCAGCTGCTGGCCGTGCCCCTGACCGCCACGCTCGGCGACAGGCTGGACGCGGCCCTGCGCGAGGTCGACAGGCTCCTCGAGGAGCAGGCCGGCAGCGACGCCGCGAGCGCCCTCCTCCTCGACGAGGACATCGGGCCCCGTCTGCCCGTCGACGCCGAGCACGCCGACCTCGAGGCCCTCGAGGCGCTGATCGCGGCGCTGCGCAACGAGGCGGTCGTCAGCGTCAGGCGCCGGCTCGAGGGGCTCGCCGAGCAGGCCGCCGAGGTGGGCAGCGTCAGCTACGCCGAGCGCATCCAGGCGGCCATGACCGACCTGGACGAAGGGGTCTTCCCCGACCTGGGCGGCCTGGAGGTCGAGCTGGCGCGCGCCAGCGAGGCCGCGCGCACGCACCAGCTCGGCGAGCTGCACCGGCTCGGACGCGAGGCGCAGACCTACGCCGGGCTCGACGACCCGACGGTGCGCGATCTCATGGACCTGCTGGCGTCCGAGCGCCAGCAGCTGGCCGACGGCGGCCACGCCCGGCGCCTCGGCGAGGCGGCGCTGCTCCTCGACCGCATCGAGGCGCGCGTGGAGGACCGCGTGGCCGGCGTGCCCGCCCGCCTCGACGCCGCGCTGGCGCGCTTCGAGGAGGTCGCGAAGCTCAACAGCGACGACGTGGCCACGGTCCGGCGCATCCTCACGCACCTCGACTCGCAGCGCGAGGCGCTGTCCCGCGTCTCGGTGGGGCTGAAGCTGCAGCTGGAGGCCTCGCTCACGCAGGCCGAGCAGCTGCTCTCCAGCCTGGAGGAGGAGTACGAGGCCACCCGGCTCATCGCCGACCAGCTCGTGGCCGGCGGCCTCCTCGACGACGTCCTGGGTCCCTTGAGCGGGCTGGGCGCCGAGCAGGCCGAGCCCGAGCGGCGGCGCCTGGACCCCGCCGAGATGGCCGAGCGCTACGCCGAGACCCCGGGGGTGCAGGCGGTGAGCGTCCTCTCCCCCGCGGGCGAGCCGCTGGCCGGCGCCCCGCTCGCCGAGCTCCGGGCGCAGGCGCTCGCCTCCCTGAGGCAGGCCGCCTCCGCCATGCTGGTACCGGGCCAGGAGGACGGCGTCCTCGTCGTCACCGCCGGGCTGTCCGAGAGCCACGTGGTGGCGGCGTTCGCCCCCGAGCTGACGGTGGTGCTGACCGTCGACTCCGCGGCGCTGGCCCCGGTCGTGTCCGGACGCCTGCGCCGCGACCTCGCCGGCGACTGACCCCGCCGTGTCCACGGTCACGCGGGTGGTGCGCACCCTGGACGACCTACGCCGGCTCGCCGCCGAAGTGGCCGCCGCCACCGGGCAGGGCGACCTGCTCGTCCTCACGGGCCCGCTGGGGGCGGGCAAGACGACGTTCGTGCAGCAGCTCGCCGCCGCGCTAGGCTCCCAGGCGGCCGTGAGCAGCCCCACCTACACGCTCGTCCACGAGTACCCCACGCCCCAGGGCACGCTGGTGCACGTGGACCTCTACCGCCTCCCGCCCGGCCGCGAGGCGGCCCTGGGGCTCGAGGACTACCTCGACCGCGCGCGCCTGGTGGCCGTCGAGTGGGGCGAGCCGCTGCTCGCCCGTCACCCGGAGGCCCACCACCTCGACCTGGCGCCCGCTCCGGGCGGGGAGGGCCCGCGCACCGCCACCTGGCGGGCGCCGGAGGGGGCGACGTGACCGACCGCGAACCGGGCGCGCGCGGGACGGGGGGCGCCTCGTGAACGCCCGGGCCCGCGAGGGTCGCCTGACGCTGGCCATCGACTGCGCGACCTCGTACCTGGCCCTGGCGCTCGTCGGCGGGGAGGGCCGCGTGCTGGCGCGCTTCGCCGAGGACGTGGGGCGCGAGCACGCCAGCCGGCTCGTGCCGGAGCTCCACGCGCTCACCGCCGGGGTCCCCGACTGGCGTGAGCGCCTGGCCCTGGTCGTGGCCGGGGTGGGGCCCGGGTCGTACACCGGCCTGCGGGTGGCGCTGGCCACCGCCGGCGGCCTCGCTCGAGCGGTAGGCGCCGACCTGCGGGGCGCGCCCACGTTCGCGGCGCTCGCCGCCGGCGTGCTGGCGCCCGGCGAGGAGGCCGTGGTCACCCTGGACGCCCGGCGCGGCAACGTCTACGCCGCCCGCTGCCGGCGGGCACCCGGCCCCGCGGACCTGGCGCCGCGGGTGGAGCTGCTCGCCGGGCCGGTGAAGGTGCCCGCCGCCGAGGCGGGGTCGCTCGCCCCGGGGGCCCGCGTGGCGCCCGCCGGCGCGCCCGACGCCGCCGCGCTCGTCACCGGCGCGTCCGAGGGGCCGCCGGCCGCGATCTACCTCTGAGGGCCCCGGTCTACCTGTGGGAAGGGCCAAGTTATACTGCCGCGAATCCCGCCGGGGTGGGAGTTGAGCATGTTCTTCAAGTTCGGACAGGAGATCGGGGTCGACCTGGGCACGGCCACGGTCTTGATCTACGTGAAGGGCCAGGGCATCCTCCTGCGCGAGCCCTCGGTCATCGCCATGGTGCGCGACACCGGCGAGGTGAAGGCCGTCGGCGAGGAGGCCTACCGCATGCTCGGCCGCACCCCGGGCAACATCGTCGCGGTTAGGCCCATGCGCGACGGGGTCATCGCCGACTACGACCTGACCGAGAAGATGCTGCAGGCGTTCGTGCGCAAGGTGCTGCGCGGGCCCAGCCGCCTCTTCAAGCCCCAGGTGATGGTCTGCGTGCCGTCGGGCGTCACCGAGGTCGAGCGCCGCGCCGTGCTGCAGGCGACCCGCGAGGTCGGCGCGCGCAAGGCGTTCCTCATCGAGGAGCCGCTGGCAGCGGCGATCGGCGCGGGCGTGAAGATCGCCGAGCCCACCGGCAGCATGATCGTCGACATCGGCGGCGGCACCACCGACATCGCCATCATCTCGCTCGGCGGCATCGTCGTCTCGGAGAGCCTGCGCATCGCCGGCAACGAGCTCGACGAGTCGATCATCCGCTACATCAGGCAGAAGGAGAACCTGCTCATCGGCGACAGGACCGCCGAGGAGGTCAAGCGCAAGATCGGCGCGGCCACGATCCGCAGCTCGGCCGACGAGCTCGAGACCGAGGTGCGCGGCCGCGACCTCATCAACGGCCTGCCGAAGAGCGTGCGCGTGACGACGTCCGACATCGTCGAGGCCCTCAAGGAGCCGATCCAGAAGATCGCCGACGGCGTCAGGCGCGT
>CAZGXF010000137.1:0-5871 GCA_964529575.1 uncultured bacterium | reverse complement strand
GGCGAAGCCTCGGCGAGCGCCCCGCCGTAGCCGCGGCCCGCCCGTCGGCCTGGCGAGCCCTCGACCGCCAGGAGGAGCGCCCAAGCGACGGCGGCGGCCGCGAGAGGCGTGATCCCGGCGCGCCGGCGGCCGAGGCCCCGAACGGCGCCCGTGGCCGCCGGCGCGAGGGCGGCCCCGCCGCCCCCCTCCGGGCCAAGCACGGTCACACCCAGATGTCGGACGTGGCGTCGCCGCCCGGGTAGCGCATCTCGTGGGCCCGGGCAGGGCCGCCCGGCTCGGCGCCGAAGTCGACGAAGAAGTCGTCGGCGAGCGTCATCCCGCCGTTCTGGGTGTCGACGTCCAGCCTCACCATGTGGGAGCCCTGCTTGCCGATCTCCGGGTAGAACTGCTCGTCCCACGACGAGAGCAGCGAGTTCGTGACGTACAAGCGCTTCCCGTCGAGCGAGAGCTGCAGCATCTGCGGCCCCCCGCGCAGGCGCGTGCCGCGCACCTCCGGGCCCCGGCCGAGGACGCCTCCGAGCCACGCCTGGCCGACGAGCCGGGGGCGCCCCGGGTCGCTGACGTCGTACTGCCGCACGTCGCCGTGCAGCCAGTTCGAGAGGTAGAGGTAGCGGTCGTCGAGCGACAGCAGCAGGTCGACGGTCAGCGGCGGCACGGGGAACGGCCAGCCCTCCACCTCCACCGGCTCCATCTGCACGACCTTGCTCACCTCCCAGTGGCCGTTCGGCTTGTGCCAGTGCCAGAGGCTGCTGGACAGAGCGGCGCCCACGTAGCCGTGCGTGCTGTCCGGGTCGTGGAGGAAGCGCACCTCGAGCGGCACGAGCCCCTCGCCACCGAGGTCGAAGGTCTGCTTCACCTTGCGCTCGTGCCAGTCCCAGAACGTCACGCGCTGGCCGTAGAGGCCGGCCGCTACGTCGTCGAGTTGGAAGCCGC
The DNA here is from genome assembly GCA_964529575.1 of uncultured bacterium. Classification (GTDB taxonomy): domain Bacteria; phylum Deinococcota; class Deinococci; order Deinococcales; family Trueperaceae; genus DASRWD01. The sequence continues at coordinate 4,938 of CAZGXF010000137.1, read as the reverse complement.
CCGCGTACGTGAGCGGCGCGGCGAGCTCGCTGGAGACCATCACGCCGTGCCGGGGCTGGTACCAGAAGTCGTAGTTGAAGCTCATGCCGGCGGTGTCGCGTTCCCAGCGCCCCACCACCTCGAAGTCCTGGTCGAGGAGCAGGAAGCCGCCCGGGGCGTTCCCCTCGGCGTCGCCGAGCATCGAGACCATCACGTGGCCGTCGGCGAGGCAGTGGACGCTGTGCGGCGCGCTCAGACCGTGCCGCCTCACCTCCTCGGGCTCTATGACCTTGTGCAGGCGCGGCGCGCGCTCGTCCTTCGTGTCCACCACGTAGACGCGGCTCGAGCGGAAGCCGGGCATGACCAGGAAGCGCCGCTCCTTGCCCTCCTCCCCGTGGCAAGAGCTGCACGCGTTCCAGCCGAAGTGGTGGAGCTCGTCGCCCACGTGGGGCATCTCGAGCCTGTGGACCACCTGCGAGTAGGTGGGCGACACGGGGTCCACGTCCACGGTCGCCAGGTAGTCGGGCCGCTCCGCGCCGGTGCCGACGCGCACGGCCACCGTGTACATCACCCGCTCCCGTGGCCCCTTCATGGCCTCGCGGGGCGAGGCGTAGCCGGGGCCGCAGGCGTGGCCAAGATGCTGGGCCTCGTGGCCACCCGCCGCTCGCTGTTCGTGTGCATGCCGGTCGTGGCTGTCGTGGTTCATCGTCCACCGTTCCCTTCGGTCAAGGCAGGAGCACCGCGCCGCCGACGCGCACCGGCGTCGGGCCGAGCGGAGGTCTGAGCGAGGCCAGGCGCAGGCGGGTCCGAGGCTCCAGCGCGGCCCGCACGACGTCGTGAGCGGCGCTTGGACCCGCGCCACCTGAGCCGAGAGCGAGCGTGCCCGCCGAGTCGAAGGCGGCGTACTGCCTGATCGCCGACGCGCTCGGCGCGCCGGCCAAGGCGAGCGCCGCCAGTACGGCCAGGGTCCGGCCGCGGTTCGAGGAGCGGTTCCGAGGGCTGGTCATGGGTCACCCCTTCCGGGGGCGACACGTGTCGGCTTGCGGGCCGGTTGGTCCGGTCTCCGCGGCTAGCTGGCCGGATGCTAGACGCCCGCCCGCACGGCGGTCTTGAGTCCCGGGTCCCAGGCGCGGGCTCCTCGGGGCGGTACCCAGGTACCAGGCGGCGGCGCGGCCGGCGCCACCGTCCCGCCGAGCCCCGGGCGCGGGCCGTTCGCCTCCACCAGCCGCGGCGCGCTCGACCGCTCCCCGGCTCTCAGCCCTCCGCCTTCGCCCGGCCCGGCCGCGCGGCGTACAACGGCTCGCCGGACCCGAGGCCGGCCTCACGGGCGAGCACGACCGCCTGCGGGCGGTAGGCCAGGCCCAGCTTGCTGAAGACGCTGTTCAGGTGGTTCCTCACGGTGCGCGGGCTCAGGCCCAGGAGCCCGGCGATCGTCGCGTTGTCGTGGCCGCGGGCGACGAGGTCGAGGACGTCGAGCTCGCGGGGCGTGAGCTCGGAGAGGTCGGGTGGGGGTTCGACGCCCTCGCCGACGGGAGCGAGGCCGCCCGTCGGCGGAGCCGCGGACGCGTCAGGCGCCACGGAAGCGTCCGGCGCCGCCGCCCCACCGCCCCTGAGCAGCGCGGCCACGCTCGCCAGCAGCCCGGCGAGCCGCTCGTCGGCGACGAGCAGGATCACGCGCGGCGGCGGGTCGCTCTCGCCGAACGTGGGCGCGGCGAGCAGCAGGGCGAGGAGCTGGGAGGGTTGGACGGGCAGCGAGCGCCCGCGGTACCGCGGCGCCTCCCACGTGCCCGCGCGGGACCCGGCGCCGGCGAGCGTCCGCGGCGCCCGGGCCCGCCGGCCCGCACCTACCCCGCCCGACCGCTCGCCGGTGCCCGGTCCTCTCACAGCAGCGCCGCGATCCTCTCGGCGGCCCGCCGTGCGCCGCCGCCCTCCACCGCCGCGAACGCCGGCGGCGCGGCCAGCAGCCGCGACAGCCTGTCGGCGAGCGGCTCTGGCTCGGCGTCGGCGTAGCGCAAGCGCGCCCACGGCGGCACCCCGTAGCGCTCCAGCCGGTGCGCCACGTGCCGGTTCTGCTCGAAGTGCAGCCCCAGCGGGAAGTAGAGGAACGGCACGCCCGCCGCGACCAGCTCCATGGTGGTGGACAGGCCGCCCTGCACCAGGGCGGCGTCGGCCGCGGCCAGCATCCGGTAGAGGTCGTGGACGTAGCCGCGGTACTCGACGCCGTCCACCTGGGGCATCGACGCCGGGTCGATGCGCGGCCCGCACACCGCCACGAGCCTCACGTCGGGCACGAGCTCGCGCACGGCGGGGAACGCCGACCCGATGCGCCGCAGCAGCGACGCCCCCACGCTGGTGCCGCCCACGGCCGCCACGGCCACGCGCTCGCCCTCCCGGAAGCCGAAGCCGGCCCGCAGCTCGCCGCGGTCGCCCAGGTCGGCGGGGTCGAAGTAGCGCACGTAGCCGCCCAGCTCGAAGTGCTCCGGCAGCCACTCGGCGATGAGCGGCAGGCCCGGCCCGAACGCGTCGGGAACGATGTCCTCTTCGCGCCCGATGTAGATGGACGCGTCGCGCACGCGCCCGAAGCGCTCGACCTGCTCGATCATCTCGGCGTTGTAGTCGGCCACCACGTGCTCCTCGCGGCCGCCGTCGCCCTCGACCATCGGCAGGAACCCCACGAAGTCGGTGAGCCAGGCGAACGGCGCGGACTTCAGCTCCGGGTTCTCGTGGAGGTAGTAGTCGACCTCCCAGGCCTCGTCACCGACCCAGAGGTCGTAGGCGCCCGCCCGGGCGACGTCGAGGAAGACGTGGAAGTTCGCGAGGAGTATCTCGTCCATCTCGCGGATCGCCTGGAAGACGTTCAGCTCGTGCTGCCCGCCCATCAGGGACTCGATGTGCGGCGACTCGCCCGCCAGCAGCGGGCTCGCGGGGTGGATGCGCTCGCCGTTCGCCTCCAGCACGCGGGTCACCGGGTGCTGCGCCAGCCAATCGACCTCGAGCCCCGGCACGAGCCGCCTCAGCTCCTTGGCTATCGCCACGTCGCGCTGCGCGTGCCCCAGCCCGATGGGGCTGGAGACGAACAGCGCCCTCTTGGTCTTGCGGGAGTTGGCGCGGCGCCACCTCGTGCGGGCGCCGGCTCGCCCAACGGCGGTCGCCGCGCCGATGCCCTCGCCGGCCGCTGAGCCCCTCTCGATGAACGCGGCGATCACCAGGTTGCTCCTCACCGGGTCGCGCACCACCGGCACGTGGCCGCTCCCCTCGAACACGACCAGCTCGGACCCCGGGACCGCCTCGTGGACGCGCACGGCGGTCTCGAGCGCGATGGCCGCGTCGAGCTCGCCGTGCAGCACCAGCGTCGGGCAGGGTATGCGGGCGAAGTAGTCGTTGGGGTCGCCGCGCGTGAGCTCGAGGCTGGAAGCGAGCAGGTGCCGGCCCTCGGTCTCCTGCGCCCACGCGGTCAGGTCCTCGACGGCCTTCGTGGAGTGCGGCTCGGGGAAGTCCTCGGCGGCCTGCCAGGCGGCTACCTCCGGCCAGCGGTCGCGGATGTCGACGCCGCGCCAGTCGACCGGCGTGCCCGGCTCCACGGGCGCCATGAACCGTTCGAGGGCCGCCTCGACCTGCTCCGCGGTCAGGGGCTCCACGCGCTGCAGGCTAGGGAACGTCCCCACCGTCACCAGGTGCGAGACGAGGTCCGGACGCTTCGCCGCCAGCGGGCCCAACCACCTGAGGGCCCAGGTCATGCCGACGAACGCGGCGCGCTCCACGCCCGCCTCGCTCACCACCGCCAACAGGTCCTCCTCGAAACGCTGCGGCGTGTAGCCGGTGTCCGGCCTGTCGGAGCGGCCGCTGCCGCGGGCGTCGTAGGTCACGACGCGGTAGCCGCGCCGGGCGAAGAACGGCACCTGCATCTTCCAGAGTCGGCCGTGCGCGAACAGTCCCGCGGGCGCGAACACGACGGCGCGCCCTGCGTCCTCTGGCCCGAACACCTCGTAACGGACGCGGACGCCGTCGGCGGGGTTCGTGGCCAGGCCGGCAACCCGCGGCTCGAGCGCCCTCACGGCGCGCCTCGCCGCACACCGGTCATGGCGCGGCCGGGCGCCAGCGGCAGGAGGGCGCTCACGTCACCCCTCCGGCGCGCCGCTCGCGCTCCTCCAGCCAGTCGCCGAACGCGTCGAGCATGGCGAAGAACGGCGCCTCGTCCTCGGTGACGCCGGTGAGGTGGAGCTGCTCCATGCCGTACCAGAAGGCGCTGAAGGCGAAGGCGAGCTGGTCGGGCGGCAGGTCGACGCCCAGCGGCGGCAGGTAGCGCCGGCAGACGTCGGCGAGGAGCTCGGCCCACGAGACGACGCGGCGCCGGCCCCGCGCCGCCAGCTCCTCGTCGGCGTAGCCGCGCGCCTGCAGCTCGTGGTGCACGCGCACGAAGCCGTCCTCGAGGTCCTGGCGGTAGTAGCCCACGGCGCGCCGCCACTTAGCCGAGAGCGGCTCGTCGTCCTCGGCGTACAGGGCCTGCTGGCGTGCGAAGCGCTCGCTCTCGAGCCTGTCGTAGAGCGCGAGGAGCAGGCCCTTCTTCCCGCCGAAGTAGTAGTTCACGAGGGCGAGGTTCGTGCCCGCCTCCTGCGCCACGTTGCGCGCGGTCAGGGCCTCGTAGCCGTCGCGCGCGAGGATCGCGAACGCGGCGTCGACGATGGTGTCGCGGGTCGAGCGCTTCGTCTGCTCCTCGGCCAGCTGGACGGGCTCCGCCATCTCGGCTCCTCCGGCGGGTCGCGGCTGTCTCGCGCGACGGCGCCTTCAAACGAACGTATGAAACGTGCGTATAAAGTAGGGGTGGCGCGCCGGTTTGTCAAGCGCACCCCGGCTCGACCACGCCTTCACACGCGTGCGGCTGCCCCCGTCCGAGCCCCGGCTCCCGCCGCCCGGGCTCTGACCCACGGCCGCGACGCTCCTCCGAGCGCCCGGGCCCGC
>CAZGXF010000136.1:0-6028 GCA_964529575.1 uncultured bacterium | reverse complement strand
GGAGGGCGCGCCGTGCGGCGCGCCCTCCCGTCTGCCCCGCGGGTCGGGTTCGCCGGCGGCTCACTCCACGGTGACGCTCTTGGCCAGGTTGCGCGGCTGGTCGACGTCGCGCCCGAGGCGGTTCGCCACCTCGTAGGCCAGCAGCTGCAGCGGCACGACGTTCACCACCGGCGAGAGGTACTCGTGCGCGCGCGGCACGTAGACGACCTCGTCGGCGTGCTCCTTGACGCGCTCGTCGCCCTCGGTGGCCACCACGATGAGCCGCCCGTCGCGGGCCTTGACCTCCTGCAGGTTCGACACCGTCTTGTCGTAGAGGGCCGAGGCCGTGGCCACGGCGATCACCGGCAGGTGCTCGTCGATGAGCGCGATGGGGCCGTGCTTCATCTCGCCCGTCGGGTAGGCCTCGGCGTGGACGTAGCTGATCTCCTTGAGCTTCAGCGCCCCCTCCATGGCCGTGGCCACGTTCACGCCGCGGCCCAGGAAGAGCGCGCTCTTGGCGCCCAGCATCCCCTCGGCCACGCGCGCGACGTCCTCGCGGCACCGCAGCGCGCGCTCCACCAGCTGCGGCAGCTCGCGCAGGCCGCGCACCAGCTCGCGCGCCAGGTCGTCGTCCACCGTGCCGCGGGCCCGGCCCAGCCACAGGGCGAGCAGCGAGAACGCCGCCACCATGGCCGTGTAGGCCTTCGTGCTGGCCACGCCGATCTCGGGACCCGCATGGATGTAGAGCACGTCGTCCACCTCGCGCGAGAGCGAGGAGCCCTTAACGTTCAGGACGGCCATGGTGCGGGCCCCGCGGCGCTTGGCCTCGCGCAAGGCCTCGAGGGTGTCGATGGTCTCGCCGGACTGCGACACGGCCACGCACAAGGTCCTCTCGTCCACGACCGGGTCGGCGTAGCGGAACTCGCTGGAGACCACGGTCGTGGCCGGGAGGCGCGCCAGCCGCTCCACCAGCGCCTGGCCCACCATGCCCGCGTACGAGGCCGTGCCCGCGGCGGTGACCACCACCCGGTCGATGCCGCGCGGGTCGAGCCCCAGGTCGAGGTCGACGCCCAGCCCGTCGCCGGTGAACCGCCCGAAGAGCGTGTTCTGCAGGACCGTGGGCTGCTCGTAGATCTCCTTGAGCATGTAGTGCGGGTAGCCGGCCTTCTCGGCCGCCTCCGCGTCCCACTCCACCGTGGTCGTCTCGCGCGCCACCGGTTCACCCGCCAGGTCGGTGATCGTCACCTCGCCGGCGCGCAGAACCGCCACGTCGCCGTCGAGGAGGTAGATGACCTCCCGCGTGTAGGGCAGCAGGGCGGGCACGTCGGAGGCCAGGTACGTCTCCCCCCGGCCGACCCCGATCACGAGCGGGCTGGTGTTGCGCGCCGCCACCAGCAGGTCGTGGTCGACGTGCGTCACGACCAGGGCGTAGGCGCCCTCGACCTCGGTCAGCGCCGCGCGCACCGCTTCCGGTAGGTCGCCCAGCAGCGCGTAGCGCTCCTCGATGAGGTGCACGAGCACCTCGGTGTCCGTGTCGGAGGCGAACACGTGCCCCCGCGCCGACAGCTCGCGCTTGAGCGCGACGTAGTTCTCGATGATGCCGTTGTGGATGACCGCCAGGCGCCCGTCCTCGGAGAGGTGAGGGTGGGCGTTGACGTCGTTGGGCCTGCCGTGCGTCGCCCACCGGGTGTGGCCCAGTCCCACGCCCCCGGCGGGCCTACCTTGGGAGACCGCGTCCTTCAGCACCTGCAGCTTGCCGGCGCGCTTCACGGCCTCGAGCCGGCGCCCCTCCGGGCCGGCGGAGAGGGCGACCAGGCCGGCCGAGTCGTAGCCCCGGTACTCCAGGCGGCTCAGGCCGTCCAGTATCACGTCCGCGGCCTGCTTGCCGCCCACGTAACCCACGATCCCGCACATAGATGACGTCCTTCCGATGAACCAGTGGAACCGTTAGACGATGTGCCGCGTCGACGCGCGGGCCGGCCGGGCCCACGTCGACGTCGGGGCGCCGTGGCGCCCACGTTCCACCCCGGACGTTCACGAGTGAGGGGGTGTTCGCTCAGGAGGGGCCCGCAGACTTACTCTCGCGCTTTCGCCGGTCGTCGTTCCCGGCTATCCCCCGGCTCCCGCCCGCTGTCGCGGGCTCTGGCCCGGGGGCCCTCCGCCTCGTCACCAGCCGCGGCGCGGCTGGGCTTGCGCTTCCTCGTGGTCCCTGACGTTCAGGCTCGTGCGGCCGCGTGCCTCCTTCCCGCGCCGGGCGCTGGCAACGTTCTACCCGCTCCGGGTGAGGACACGGTGCTCGGCCGTCACTGGGTCGACCAGGGCTCCCCCGGCACGAACACGTCGTGGAGCCCCGCGTAGACGCGCTGCTCGTAGGGACGGAGCTTGGCGAGCTCCTCCGCGGGCAGCACCGGGTAGAAGACGATCGTGCGGCCCACCAGCACCAGCGGGCTGCGGTTGAGCGTGCGGTAGAGCGCCGTGTCCGGTTGGTGCGGCGGGTAGTGGAGGCCGCGCGCCGAGCGCGAGATGGGCAGGCTGGTGATGAGCGCCACCACGAGCGCCGCTCCCAGGACCGCCCCGCCCACCCCGCCGAGCACCTGGTAGGGCCAGACCGGCCCGCGGCCGGGGTCGTAGAGGCGGCGGCCGAGGAGCCCCAGCACCAGGCCGAGGACCGCCGCCACCGCCACCGCCGTCCAGGGGCTCGACTGCCCCAGGCGCAGCAGCGGACCCAGGGCCAGCGCGGCGCCGAGGCCCACGAAGAGCCCGATGAGCCGCCTGTGCACGCCGGCGGCGGTCAGGACGGCCACGAGGACGGCGAGGAGTACGTCGACCCAGGTGATCACGCCCGGATAGCGTAACCGGCGTCTCTGACGGCGCTTATGACCTTCTGCATAGCGGCGTCCACCTCGGCGTCGGTCAGCGCCCGCGACTCGTGCCTGAAGCGGAATCGCAGGGCCACGCTGCGCATGCCCTCGGGGAGCTGCGCGCCCGCGTAGACGTCGAAGGGGGCCAGGGACTCGAGCAGCGGTCCCGCCGCGGCCGCGCACAGCTCGCGCAGGGCGGCGTAGGTCACCTGGCGCGGGGCGATGACGGCCAGGTCGCGCTCGGCGTGCGGTTGGCGGCTGTAGTCGCGGAAGCGCACGCGGCGCTCGGGCAGCGGCAGCGCCAGGTCGGCGACGTACGTGGGCGGCAGCTCGTAGGCGGCTTCCACCTCGGGGTGCAGGCGGCCGGCGAACCCGAGGGCCTCCCCCTCCCACACGACCTCGGCGGACACGCCGGGGTGGAGCTGGGGGTGCGGCGCCGGTCGCAGCTCCAGGCTGGCGCCCGCCAGCCCGGCCAGGGCCTCCAACCGGCCCTTGAAGGCGTAGAAGTCGCCCGGCACGTCGGCGCGCCAGCCGCCCTCCAGCGCCGGGCCGCGCTGCAGCAGGCAGAGGCGCTCCACCTCGCTGTCGCCGAAGACGCGCCCCACCTCGAACAGCGCCAGCGCGGGCTCCGCCCGGTTCGTCGCGGCGGCGCCGAGCAGGCCGGGCAGCAGCGAGGTGCGCAGCACGGCGCGGTCGAGCCCCTGGGGGTTCTCGATGCGCACGACGGCGCGCGGCGAACGCGAGCGCTCCAGCTCGGCCTCGCCGGTGAAGACGTAGGTGATCGCCTCCTGGAAGCCCAGCGCGGCCAGACGCTCCTTGAGACGGCGGTGCGTGGGGTCGGTGGCGGGCGGCACGAAGCGCATGGGCGGCACCGTGGAGCCGATGTGCTCGTAGCCGTGCAGGCGCGCCACCTCCTCGACGAGGTCCTCCTCGATGGACAGGTCGTAGCGCCAGCTGGGCGGCGTTACGCGCCAGGCCTCCTCGTGCACGTCGACCACGCAGCCCAGGCGCTCCAGGTAGGAGCGTTGGGTCTGCGCGGGCACGTCGAAGCCCATCAGGTAGTGGACCCGGCCGGGACGGAACGCCACGGCCGGCCGGACGGTGTCGCGGCCGGTGGCGCTGAGCCCCGCGTGCACGACCCCGCCGGCCACCTCGGCGATGAGGTAGGCGGCGCGGGCCGACGCCAGGGGCTGGAGGTTCGGGTCCACGCCGCGCTCGAAGCGCGTGCGGGCGTCGGTGACGAGCTTGTGGCGCTTGGCGGTGCGCCGCACGGTCACCGGGTCGAAGAGGGCGACCTCGAGCGCCACCTGCGTCGTGTCGGGCATGACGCTGTCGTGGCGGCCACCCATGACGCCCGCCAGGCCGATGGCCTGGCTGCCGCCGTCGCCCGCGGGCGTGGCGATCACCAGGTCGTCGGCGTGCAGCTCGACCGTCTCCTCGTTGAGGAGCTCCAGGCGCTCGCCGGGGCTGGCCCTGCGCACCTGGACGACGCCGCCCCTGAGCGCGCGGGCGTCGTAGGCGTGCGAAGGCTGGCCGAGCTCGAAGGTCACGTAGTTCGTGACGTCGACGACGTTGTTGCGCGGCCGCAGCCCCAGCGCCGCCAGCCGCCGCTGCAGCCACACCGGGCTGGGGCCCACCCTCACGCCGTCGATGCGCCGCAGCGTGAAGCGGGGGCTGCCGGCCTCGTCCCGCACCTCCACGCTCAGGCCGTCGTCGAGGGTCGGGTCGCCGAGGTCGAGGCCGGCGGCCGGGTGCCTCACCTGCCAGCCGAGCTTCGCGCCCAGGTCGCGGGCGACGCCGAGGAGGGAGAAGGCGTCGGCCCGGTTCGGCGTGAGCTCGAGCTCGATGACGGTCTCGTCCGGCCAGAGGGACGCCAACGGCGAGCCCACGGCGACGTCGGGCCCGAAGGTGACGATGCCGGCGGCGTGGTCGTAGAGGCCCAGCTCCTTGGCACTGGCCAGCATGCCGTCGCTCTCCACGCCCTGGATCGTCTTGGTGCCCACCTCGCCGGGCACGCCCGGCAGGCGCGCGCCGGGCCGCACCAGGGCGCCCAGCTGGCCCGGCGTCACGTTCGGGGCGCCGCAGACCACCTGCACGGCCGCGCCGGGGTGCGAGACGATTACCTTCTTGAGGCCGGTGCCGGGGATCGGGGTGACCTCCTCGACGCGGGCCACCAGCACGCCCTCGGGGGCGGGCGGCAGGCGGTGGACCGTCTCTACCGACAGGCCGAGGCCGGAGAGCAGGTCGGTGAGCCGGCCGAGCTCGGGCAGCTCCTCGTCGAAGAACGCCTGCAGCCAGGAGACGGGGACCCTCATCGCCTGCCTCCGCGGGCGCTCGCCGCCGCGGCCCTCACAGCCGCCCCCTGAACTGGCGCAGGACGCGCATGTCGTTCTGGTAGAAGTACCTGATGTCGGGCACGCCGTACGGCACCATCGCCAGGCGCTCGATGCCGAACCCGAAGGCGAAGCCCGTCACCCCCTCGTAGCCGACCGCCTCGAACACCTTCGGGTGCACCATCCCGCAGCCGCCCAGCTCGAGCCACTCCTCCTGGCCGGTGCGCGGGTTCGTCCACCAGATCGCGAACTCGGCCCCCGGCTCCACGAACGGGAAGTACGTGGGCAGCAGGCGCGTCCTCGTGCCCTCGCCGATGAGCGCCCGGGCCATCTCGTCGATGGCGCCGCGCAGGTCGGCCATGGTGACGCGCTCGCCCACCACCAGGGCCTCGAGCTGGTTGAACTGCGCCTCGTGCGTGGCGTCCACGGCCTCGTTCCTGAACACCTTGCCGGGCACGACCACCTTGAAGGGCGGCTCGTGGGTCTCCATGTAGCGCACCTGCATGGGGCTGGTGTGCGTCCGCAGCAGGCGACCGTCGGTGGTCCAGAACGTGTCCTGCGTGTCGCGCGCCGGGTGCTCGGCCGGGAAGTTCAGGGCCTCGAAGTTGTACCTGTCCGTCTCGAGCTCGGGCCCGGTGACGACCTCGTAGCCGAGGGAGGTGAAGACGTCGAGCAGCCGGTTCGTCACGAGCGTGAGCAGGTGGAGGCCGCCGCCGGCGGGACGCGTGCCGGGGAGCGTGACGTCGAGGCTCTCGCCGGCGAGCTGCTTGGCCACGGCCTCGCGCTCCAGCTCCTCGCGCCGACGCTCGAAGGCGGCCTCGAGGGCCTGCTTCTCGGCGTTGATGGCCTGGCCGG
>CAZGXF010000135.1:2429-6043 GCA_964529575.1 uncultured bacterium | reverse complement strand
TGCTCACCACCTACGACACCGACCGCGAGGTGCTCTCGGCGATCGAGGCCGGCGCCACCGGCTACCTCCTGAAGGACGCCCCGCGCGACGAGCTGGTGCGGGCCGTCGAGGCCACGGCGCGCGGCCAGGCGTTCCTCTCGGCGACGGTGGGCGCGCTGCTGATGGAGCGGGTCAGGTCGCCGGAGCCGGAGACCCTCACCGAGCGCGAGCTCGAGGTCCTGAGGCTCGTCGCCTCCGGCGCCACGAACCGCGACATCGCCGAGCGCATGTTCGTGAGCGAGGCGACGGTGAAGACGCACCTGCTGCACGTGTACGAGAAGCTGGGCGTGAACGACAGGGCCGCGGCCGTGGCCGCCGCCTACGACCGCGGCCTCCTCACCCCGGGAGAGCGGCGGTGAGCGGCGCGGGACCCTGTCCACTCCGACCGGCCGCGCGCCGCCCCGCCTCGCCGCAGGGCCCGCCGCCTCCACTCGGGGCGGCTCCCGCGGGCGGCCCTCAGCCCTTCGTGCCCGTGGTCGCGATCCCCTCGATGAAGTAGCGCTGCGCGAAGAAGAACAGGGCGATCAGCGGCACGGTGAGGACGGTCGTGGCGGCCAGCACCAGCTCCCACTGCATCTCGCCGCCCTGGCCGAACCTGTCGATGAGCGTCTTGATGCCGCGCGGCATCGTGAAGAGCGCGGTGTCGTAGAGGTAGATGAGCGGCTTCAGGAGGTCGGTCCACAAGGCCTTGAACTCGAAGACGAACACGACGATAAGGGCCGTGCGGGTGAGGGGCAGCGCCACGCGCCACCACATCTGCAGGTAGTTGGCGCCGTCGATGCGCGCGGCGTCGAAGAGGTCGCGCGGCAGCCCCAGGTAGAACTGCCGCAGCAGGAAGACGTAGAACGCGCTGCCGAACAGGTTCCCCGCCCAGAGCGGCACCAGCGTGTTCACCAGCCCCAGCTCGTTCCAGATCAGGTAGACGGGGATCATCGTCACCGCGCCGGGCAGCATCATCGTGGCCAGCACCAGGCCGAAGAGCACGTCGCGGCCTCGGAAGCGGAAGTAGGCGAAGCCGAACGCCACGGCGGCGCTCGAGAGCGTGACGGCCACGGCGCCCAGCAGCCCCACGACCAGCGAGTTCTGCAGCCACGACAGCACCGGCGCGGCGCGCCAGACGTCGACGTAGTTGCTCCACATCACCGGGTCGGGGACCCACTCGCCGTTGAAGACCTGGGAGCGCGTCTTCAGCGAGGCGCTGACGAGCCAGGCCAGCGGCGCGAGGAAGACCACGGTGACGCCGGCCAGCAGGACCAGGAAGAAGAGGCGGCTGGCCATGCGGCCGACGCGCCTCTCCGGCCGCTCCACGGCGTAGGTCGCCACCTGCCGCCGCGGGACCGAGGCCTCGGCGAGCGCCACGGCCTCACCTCCCCTCGTAGTAGACCCAGCGCCGGCTGACGCGGAGCTGGACGAGCGTGATGACCAGGATCACGACGAAGAGCAGCCAGGCCATGGCCGAGGCGTAGCCCATGTTCAGGAACTCGAACGCCTGCCTGAACAGGTAGACGACGTAGAAGAGCGCGGCCGAGCTGCCGGCGCCCGAGTCCATCTGCCCGAAGTACATGGTGTAGACCTCGTCGAACACCTGCAGGGCCGCGATCGTGTTCACGATGAGCACGAAGAACACCGCACCGCTGATCATGGGCAGGGTCACGTGCCGGAACTCCGCCCACCCCGAGGCGCCCTCGATGCGGGCGGCCTCGTACAGGTCGCGCGGCACGTTCTTCAGCGCCGCGTAGAGGATCACGATGGTGCCGCCCAGGCTCCACAGGCTCATGACCACGAGCCCCGGCTTGATCCAGGCGGGGTCGGTGGTCCACCCGGGGCCGTCTACGCCGAAGAGGGCCAGGGCGCGGTTCAGGATCCCCACGGACGGGTTCAGCACCCACAGGAACAGCGCGCCCACAGCCACGGTGGGCGTCAACGACGGCACGTAGAAGGCGGTGCGGAAGAAGCCGGCCGCCCTGGTCACGCGCTCGAGGAGCAGGGCGAGGCCCAGCGCCAGCGCGACCGAGAGGGGCACGTACAGCGCCGTGTAGAAGAAGGAGTTCCAGAGCGCCAGGCGTAGCCGCGGGTCGACGAGCATGTCGCGGTAGTTCTCCAGGCCTACCGGCCGCGGCGGCCTCAAGACGTCGTACTCGGTGAACGACAGGTAGAGGCTCGCGACCATGGGGACGGCCGTGAAGACCAGGAAGCCGACGGCCCACGGCGCGATGAACGCCCAGCCGGCGCGGGCCTCGGCCCGCCGCAGGCCGCTCGGACCCGCGGCGGGCCTCGCCCTCAGCGTCCCCTGCCCTACCGCTCCCATGCCTCGTCGAGAGCCGACTGCGCCTCCTGCTGTGCCTGCGCCAGGGCCTCGGCGGCGCTCTGCTCGCCGTTCAGGACGCGGTTCACCGCGTCGGTCCAGGCCTGCCTCACCTCCGCGCCGGCGGGGTTGGCGGGGATCGAGAAGGCCGCGTCCTGGACCTCGAGGATCACCTCGACGCCGCGGTCGAAGGCCTCGTTGCCGCTGGGCTGCACCAGCTCGCCGAAGATGCGCTCGTCGGCGGCGAGGTTGCCCGTGTACGTGCCGGTGTAGGTCGTGCCGGCCTCGGCGCGCAGCCTGGCGCGCTCCTGTGCCGCGGCGTACCAGGTGTCCTGGTGCGTCATCGCGGCCATGAAGGCGCAGGCGGCGTCGGGGTTGGCGGCGCCCGTGGGGATCGCCCACGCCGAGCCCGTCGCGAACGAGAGCACGTTCCCTCGGCGGTCGCGGAACGGCGCGAACGCCACCGGGGCGTCGGGCGAGGACTCCACCAGCACGTTCACGTACCACTGCTCCATGGGCCAGGCGCCCACCTGGTTCGCCGCCACCTGGTTGTTCGCGCCGAAGAAGTCCCAGGTGTCGCGGAAGGCGATGAACGGCCCGCGCCCGCCCGCCGCCTCGTGCAGGCCGACCGCGAACTCGAGCGCCTCCACGGCCTCCGGGCTGTCCAGCAGGGCGGTGCGGCCGTCGTCGGAGACCAGCTGGCCGCCGTTGGCGCGGACCCAGAGCGGGAAGAACTCGGGCAGCTTCGGGTCGAAGCCGATGCGCGTGACGTTGCCGCCGTCCACGGCCGTGAGCTGCTCGTTGAAGCGGGCGATCGCGTCCCAGTCGCTGGTGTCGAGGTCCTCGAGGCTCATGCCGGCCTCTTCGAGGGCAGCGGTGTTCACGATCAGCAAGACGATGTTGTTGAACTCGGGCACGCCGTAGACCGTGCCGTCGAGCGTGACGGGCTGCACGGCGGCGGGGCGGAACTGCCCCATGTCGATGCCCGCCTGCTCGACGCACTGGTCGAGCGGCTGCAGCGCGCCGCGTCGGGCGTAGGTGGAGAGGTCGTCGCGGTTCAGGTAGACGACGTCGGGCGGGTTGCCCGAGGCGATGGCGGTGAGGAGCTGCTGCTGGTCGATCGCGCCCTCGGTGAGCTGGAGCTCGACGTCGGGGTAGAGCTCCTCGAAGCGCTCGACCCGCACCGAGGCGATCTCGTCGGGCACGCCGAAGCCGAGCACCCGCAGGGCCCCGGAGGCCTCCATCTGCTGCGCCGTGGCGAGGCCGAGGC
>CAZGXF010000135.1:0-2329 GCA_964529575.1 uncultured bacterium | reverse complement strand
GGCGCGCCGCTTGGCACGGCGCCCGCTCGGCCTAGCCCGCGGGCACCGTGGGGAAGGACAGTCCGCCTCTCGCGCCCGGGAGCTCAGGCGCCCGGTGGGCGCCGCGTCCCGCGCGGAGACCTGTCGCGATACGGTTTCGACCCGTCAGGCCAGGAGCCTCGAAGCGACTCTAGGTCCGGGGAGATGAGCGGCCCCTAGCCTGCGATGAGAAGCGGTTCTCCGAGCGCCGGGGCCGCTACGAGCGGCGGAGCGGTCGCCGGGAGCGCGAGACGCCGCGGCGGTCGGCCGTCCTGCCTCGCTCGCCCCGACGCGGGGGCGGCTCGGCTCACACGGCCTCGAGGTAGGTGTAGCCGACCAGCTCCCTGTCGTACAGCTCGAGGAACTCGGCCATCTCGCCCTCGGACATGTCGCCCCGCGCCCTGACCTCCTCGGCCTGGGCGTGCACGGCGGCGTGCAGGTCGGGCGTCTCGTAGCCCATGTTCTGGATCACGCGGCGCGCCTTCTGCCCCTCGACGAACAGCTCGAGGTCGTAGCGGCCGTCGCGGGTGAGGCGCACGTGCGCCTCGTGCACCCGCCCGAACAGGTTGTGGGCGTTGGCGAGCACGTCCTGGTAGGCGCCGGTCAGGAAGATGCCCAGGTAGTAAGGCTCCCCCGGCCTGACGTCGTGCACCGGGAGCGTCCGCTTCACGTCGCGCAGGTCGATGAAGCTGTCGATCTTGCCGTCGGAGTCGCAGGTGATGTCGAACAGCGTGGCGTCGCGCTCGGGACGTTCGTTGAGGCGCGTGAGCGGCGCGATGGGGAAGAGCGACTTTATCGCCCAGTGGTCGGGCAGCGTCTGGAAGACCGAGAAGTTCACGATGTACTTGTCGGCCAGCATGCGCGGGAGCAGCTCGAACTCCTCCGGCACGTAGTCGAGGTCCCTCACGACCTTCTCGACCTTGGTGAGGATGCGGTAGTAGAGCTGCTCGAAGTGGGCGCGCTCCAGCAGGCTCAGGTAGCCGAGGTCGAAAAGGTTGTGCATCGTCTCCTTGTTCGCCACGGCCTCGTTGAAGACCTCGCGGTAGGACTTGGCGTTGACGTTGTTCACCAGCTCGCGCATGTCCTTCACGAGCTGGTGCACCTCGCCCTCCAGGGCCGGCAGCTCGACGGGCTGCCGCGTCGGCCCGATCGTGTCCACGACCGGCACCACCACCACCGAGTGGTGCGCGGTCAGCGCGCGGCCCGACTCGGTGACGATCACGGGGTGGTCCACGCCGGCGGAGTCGCAGACCTCCATCACCGTGTAGACGACGGTGTCGGCGTACTCCCGCAGGGAGTAGTTCGCCGAGACGTAGTAGGTGGTCTTCGAGCCGTCGTAGTCGACGGCCAACCCGCCCCCCACGTCGAGGAAGCGGACCTGCGCGCCCAGCTCGGCGAGCTCGACGTACGCCTGCGCGGCCTCGCGCACGGCGACGCGGATGCGCCTGATGTCGGTGAGCTGGCTGCCGATGTGGCAGTGCAGCAGCTGCAGCGAGTGCGCCAGGCCCTCGGCCTTGACCCTCTCGACGACGTGCACCAGCTCCGCCGCGGTGAGGCCGAACTTCGCCTCGTCGCCGCCGGACGACTCCCACTGGCCGGTGCCGCGCGCGTGCACCTTGAAGCGCACGCCCAGCGCCGGCTCCACGCCCAGCTCCTTGCTGATGCGCAGCACGCGGTCCAGCTCGGAGAGCTTCTCGAGCGTGATGATCACGTTGCGCCCCAGGCGGCGGCCCCACAGCGCGAGCCGGATGTAGTCGTCGTCCTTGAAGCCGTTGCAGCACAGGAGGGCGTCGTCGTGGGTGTCGTGCGCCAGGCACAGCGCCAGCTCGGCCTTGCTGCCGGCCTCCAGGCCGGTGCGGTAGCGCGCGCCGTAGTCGGCGATGGTCTCCAGGACCACGCGCCGTTGGTTCACCTTGATCGGGTAGACGCCCTGGTAGTGCGCGCCGTAGCCCGCCTCGGCGATGGCGCGCGCGAACGACTCGTTGATGCGGTCGAGGCGGTCCTCGATGATGTCGGGGAAGCGCAGGGTGAGCGGCAGGTCGAGGCCGCGCTCCTGCAGGTCGGACACGATGTCGACGATGGGCACGGGCGCGCCGTCACGGTCGGAGACCGTCACGCGGCCCCTCTCGTCGATCCCGAAGTAGCCGGTCGACCACGACCGGATGCCGTACATCTCGTCGGCGTCCGCGATGGAGAAGCCGGGGTCGAGGGTGGGTCTGGTCACCACGAAAGGTTAGCGCCTAAGGCGGTCGAGCGGGGTCCGCTGCGGGCGGCCTCGCGAAGCTGCCGCCGGTGGGCCGCCGGTGGGCCG
>CAZGXF010000134.1:0-6184 GCA_964529575.1 uncultured bacterium | reverse complement strand
CCGACCTCTACGGTCCCCTCATCGCCGAGCGCGACGAGTACATGGCCGCGAAGCTGCTCCTGGCCTTGGGTGGCGACGGCGCCCCGCGGCACGGCAGCGTGCTGGCGGTGGTGGGCGCCGGGCACCTCAAGGGCATCACCGCGGCCCTGGTGAGGGCCGGCGCCGCGGTCGTGTCCACGGGAGACGAGGCGCTCGTGGACGGCGCCTCGGACGAGGGCGAGCCGGCGGACACCGGGCGCGCCCAGGTGACCGCCGACCACGACTCGGCCGCGGCGGCTCCCGCCGACCGGGCCGCGCCGACCCCGGGGCCCGCCTCCACGCGCGAGGCCCGTGACGCCCTGCGCGCCCGCCTGCGCGAGCTCGAGACCACCCCGCCCCCGAGCAAGGCCACGAAGCTGGTCCCCTGGGCGATCCTCGTCCTGGTGGTGGCCGGCTTCGCGGTCGGCTTCCTGCGCAGCCCCGAGGAGGGCCTGCGCCTGCTCACCGACTGGTCCATCGTCACCGCCACCATGGCCGGGCTGGGGACGCTGGCCGCGCTGGCGCACCCGCTCACGATCGCGGCGACCGCCGTGGCGGCGCCGTTCACGACGCTGAACCCGCTCCTCGGCGCCGGGTTCGTGGCCGCCGGGGTGGAGCTGTGGGTGCGCAAGCCGAACGTGGGCGACTTCGAGAGGCTGAGGCGCGACGTCACCACCCTCAAGGGCTGGTGGACGAACCGCGCCGCGCGGGTGCTGCTCGTGTTCGTGCTCTCCACGCTGGGCGCCTCGGCGGGCACCTTCCTGGCCGGCGCCCGGGTCTTCGGCCGGCTGTTCGGCTGACCCGGGCGCCGGGGCGGTTCACGCGTCAGGGCGCTCTAGCTCGCGCCCGCTGCCTCGGTCAGGGGGCCTCCGGCGCGCCGTCGAGCGCCCACTGCGCGTAGGCGTCCACGAACGCGAAGCGCGCGTCGCGCGAGCCGCTGGCCAGCACGTAGCCCAGGAAGTCCTCCACGTCCTGCGGCGTCGACGACCTGAACAGCTCGCCCCCCGTCATCCCCTCGAAGCGGCCCGCCTCGACCGTCGGCAGCGCCTCCTCGGCGGCGTCGGCGGCGAAACGCAGCTCGGCCAGCAGCTTCTCGACGAGCTGTCCGGCCCTGGGCAGGTCGCCCACGGAGTAGAGCGGCTGGCCGGAAGCCAGGCCCGTCATGGTGAGGTTGCGACCCAGCAGCTGCCTGAGCGCCTGCGGCTCGCCGGCCACCTCGAAGGTGAGGCTGGTCTCGGCGGTCTGGCCCTCACCGCCCGCCGCCGACACGTCGATCCGGTAGGTGCCCGCCTCCAGGTCGGTGGGCAGGCCGAGCGCCACGCCGTCGACGACGTAGCCCACCGCGCCCGGGGGCAGCTGGACCGCCAGCTCGGCGGCGATGAGCGGGTCGCCGGACTCGCCCTCGCGCCGCAGCTCCGCCCTCACCTGCACGCGGGGCGGCAGCTCGTCACCGGGCGTGCTCAGCTCGAACGTGGGGTGCACCTCGTCGCCGGGGTGGAACGGCGAGGCCTCCGGCCCACGTGCGCCCAGCGTGAGGCGCGTGGCCCCGACGATCTCCATGGGCGGCAGCGGCCTGTCGAGCTCCTCCAGGCGCGCCCTAGCGTCGGCGGCGAAGCCGGCGTCACGCTCGGCCGCCCGCTCCACGAAGCGCCGGTAGGCCTCGCGCGCCTCCTGGCGGCGGCCGTCGGCCTCGAGTAGCAGCCCCAGGGCGTAGTCGACGGCGGCGACGTTCGGGTAGAGCTCCAGCGCGCCCTGCAGGTCGAGGATCGCCTCGTCGTTCACCTCGGGGTCGAAGCGCAGCGCCTGCTGGTAGGCGGGCAGCGCCTCCTCGAGCCGTCCCGTGACGGTGCGGACCAGGCCCAGGTTGTAGGCGGCCACCGTCTGGGTGCCGTCCAGCTCCAGCGCCCGCAGCGACGCCTGTTCGGAGCGCTCCAGCTGGCCCACCAGGTAGTAGGCCCAGCCGAGGTTGGTCCAGTACAGGTCGGACTCGGGCTCGAGCTCGACCGCCACGGCCAGCACCTCGGCGGCGGAGCGGCCGTCGTCCTCGTCGAAGTAGAGGTACGACAGCGCCTCCAGGGGGTAGGCGAGGAACGGCGAGGCGCGCCGCAGCGCCTGCAGGGCGGCCTCCTGGCCGTCGCGGTCGCCCTCCAGCTCGTAGGCGAGGGCGGCCGCCAGCAGCGCCGCGCCGCCGCCCCGGGCGGGCTCGGCGACCAGGGCCGCCACGGCCTCGGGGTCGCCTTCGTCGCCGCGGGAGCGCAGGAACGAGTGCCGCGCCACCCGACCGTAGTCGTACGTGGCGGCGAGCTCGTAGGCCTCCTGGGCGCCGGCGCGGTCGTTCACGCTGGCGGCCAGCGCGGCCTCCCAGGCCGCGGCGGAGGGCAACGCCGTGGACTCGTGCATCACCCGGAACATGGCGGCCGAGAGCGACACGTCGGTCGAGGCGGTCTGGACGCCCAACAGCGCGCGCCTGACGGCCGACGCCGGGTCGGCCGGCGCCGAACCCTCGGCGGCCACCACGGCCTCCAGGTCGGCCAGGAACTCCTCGGCCCGTTCGGGCACGCCCTCCTGGCCTACGGCCTGCCGCAGGGCGGCGAGGGCCTCGTCGCGCAGCCCGGCGCCGGCGAGGGCGACGGCGCGCACGTAGCCGCCGTAGGGGCCGGCGAAGCCGCCCGTCAGCTGGGGCAGCGCCTCGGGCCGGGCGTAGTGCGGGGCCGAGTCGGGGTACAGGTCGTCCAGGACGCGCCCCACCAGCGCGGCCGCCAGCAGCACGAGGCGCTCGGGCTGGGCGGGGTCCACCGCCAGCTCGGCCGTGCGCATGCGCCCCTCGTCGGCGACGAACAGGAACAGGCTCAGCCTGTCGTCGCGCTCCTCGACGTAACCGGTGACGGCGACGTCCACGCCGGTCGTGCCCAGCAGCAGGTCGACGCCGGCCGGGCCGTACATGACGCGCGGCTCGACCACGCGGACCGGGTTGATGAAGCCGCCCTCGACGACGATGGGCGGCGGCGCCGCAGCGGCCACCTCGGGCCCGATGACGACCGCGGCCTCGTCGAGCGCGTCGGCCACCTCGGCGGCCAGCGCCGCGCCCAGCAGCACGTCCTGGCTGTCGAACTGGTGGACGAGGACGGTGGGCGGGTTCGCCAGAGCGGCGCCGAGCAGGGCGAGCACGGCGACCATCGGGACGAGGAAGCGGGCGCGCGGCCGCGTCGCGCGGGCCGTCACCTCGGGAACGTGATGGACGTCTGTCTGTCCTGGGAACATGCTCGCCTCCACTGGGTCGCCACAGAGGCTAGCACGGGCTCCTCGGGGGCCCTGGGTACCGTGATCCGTCGCCGGCGGGCCCGCCGCGGCTCACTCCAGGAGGCGCTCGAACTCGTCCAGGAGGGCCTCGGCGGCCTGCGCCGAGCGCGCCACCACGAGGATCGTGTCCTGGCCCGCGAGGGTGCCGACGATGTCGTCGCGCTCCAGCTTGTCGATCACGTAGGCGACGCCCGAGGCGTGCCCCTCGTCGGTCTTCACGGCGATCACGTTCTCGCCACGGTCCAGGTCGCGCACGAACAGCTTGAAGCGCTGCTTCAGCTCCGCTTCCACGTCCTCCTGCCCGGTGAGGGGCGTGACGCGGTAGCGGTGCTGCCCCTTGCCGGCCGGCACGCGCACCAGGCGCAGCTCGGTGACGTCGCGGCTCACGGTGGCCTGCGTGACCCTTATGCCGCGCTCGGCCAGCTTCTCGGCGATCTGGGCCTGCGTGGAGAGGAACTCGCTCTCGACCAGCTCGGCGATGAGGCGCTGTCTGTACTCCTTGCTCGGCATGTTTATGCAGTATATCCGCAACTTGTACGACGCCAGACGGGTGAGGGCCGGGGCCAGCACGACCCCGGCGCGCCAGCGACCGGGCACGCCGCACCCATGAACGAAGGGCCCGCTCGTGGCGGGCCCTCGCGGTGCGCTACGCGCGCGGTTCAGTCCTCGTCGTCGTCGAACGGGCTGCTGAACGTCTGCGGCGTCTCGACCCTCACGGGCTCGATGGTGCGGCGCACCTCGTCGATGGAGGGCAGCGAGCCGTCGTCGTTCCAGCGCAGCTGGTCGGAGAGGATGAGCTCCTTCATGGCCAGCGACACGGTGTTCTCGTTCTTGGGCACGTCGTCCGGGTCGAGGACCGTGGGCACGCCGAACTTGAGCTGCGCGGCGCGCTTCGCCACGACGACCGACAGCCGGTAACGAGAGTCGGTCAGTGCCAGCAGCTTGTCGTAACCTTCCTGAGCCACGCAGGGCCTCCTTGCAACCTTGGGATGTTAGCACAGGGCCGCCCGGTCGCGGTCTCCTGGGGTTCGACGCGGCGGCCGGTCGCTCCTCCGCGCCGCGCTCCGGCCCGAGGTCATCGACGTCAGTACAGGTACACGGCGCCGGCGTTCGACGCCAGGTCGTCGTGCGGCGGGTTCACGCCGGTCCCGCTGCCGCTCTCGCCGGGAGCCCCCACGGCGATCACGCTGCCGTCCGCCGAGACGGCCACGGTCGCCCCGAACTCGTCGCTGATGCCCGGTACCGGCGCCTTCAGGTACAGAGGGCCGGACCAAGACCCGGCGCCGGAGCGCGTGTAGACGAACACGGCGCCGCTGTCCACCAGGACCTCGTCGACGGGCGGCCCCACGCCGGCGCCGCTGCCGTCCTCCTCCAAGGCGCCCACCACGAGCACGCTCCCGTCGGCGCTGAGGGCGACGGCGAACCCGAAGCGGTCACCCACGTCCGGGCCGGGCGCCTTCACGTACCCGATCGCCGCGTCCAGCGCCTCCCTGGCGACCTGGACCGTCGACGACGAGACGCAGCCCGCGGCGTTGCACGCCTCCACCACGTACCGCGCTTCGAGCTGGTCCGGCAGGAAGACCTCGAGGTCGTGCCCGGTCGCCGAAGCGGCGATGCCGTCGGCCACCACGACCGGAGAGCCGTTCACGAGGCGAGCGACGCTGAAAGCGCTGGCGCCCTCGCCGCCGCTCCACTGGAAGGCGATCAGCTTCACCGGCGAGAGCTGGGCCTGCGCCGCCACGGGCCCCGGCGGCTCGGGCGGCTGTCCGGGTCCCGCGCACGCGGCGAGCGCGGCGACGCCGGCGAGCCGGCCGAGCACACGGACCGACCGGCCCAGGTGAAGGGTGCGCGCGGACCTCATATGGCCCCTTCCTGCAGGTCGTTGGGGGAAGACGCGAGTGGTGTCGCGTCAGGTTAGGGCAGCCGAGGTTCAGCCCGCCAGGGTGCGTTCGATCTCGGCGTCGGTGATGCGGTGGGCGCGCGCCCGCTCGGCGCGGATGACGCTCACGAAGTCGAGCGCGGCGCTGTACAGGTCGTCGTTCACGACGACGTAGTCGAACTCGCGCATGGCCCTGATCTCCTCGCGGGCCCGCGCCAGCCGCTTCTGGATCTTCTCCTCGGAGTCGGTGCCGCGCCCGCGCAGACGCCGCTCCAGCTCGCTCATCGACGGCGGAGCGATGAACACCATCACGGCCTCGGGGATGCGGGCCTTGACCTTGCGGGCACCCACCAGCTCCAGCTCGAGGAGCGCGTCGCGGCCCTGGGCGAGGGCCTCCTCCACGGGCGCCGCCGGCGTGCCGTAGTAGTCGCCCACGTACTCGGCGTGCTCCAGCAGGCCGTCGGAGGCGAGGAGCTCGTCGAAGCGCTCGCGGGTGAGGAAGTGGTAGTTCTCGCCGTCGACCTCGCCGGGGCGCTGCGCGCGCGTGGTGGCCGACACCGAGTAGTAGACGTTGTCGAGCTGCGGGAGGGCGACCCGCCTGATGGAGTCCTTGCCGACTCCCGAGGCGCCGGTCATCACGAACAGGATGCCGCGCTTGCGCCTGCCCGGCACGGCCGCCGCCCGGCGGTCGGCGCCGCGTCGGCGCTCCTCGCCCTGCATGGCGGCCGGCTGGTTCCCTTCGGTGTCCTCTGCCGTCACGTTGTGGTCTTGGATCCTCCGTTGAGAGCTGCCCCCGACGAGCAGGCCCGCCACGAGCCCGCAAGCCCGACCACCCTACCACGCGTCCGGCGGCCGGACCGGACCGGTCGGCGGGGGGCCGGGTGCTAGCATGCAGTCCCGGGAAGGTGGTCTGGCCATGGACCGGAAGTACATCTTCATCACCGGGGGGGTGGTCTCGAGCCTGGGCAAGGGCATCGCCACCTCGAG
>CAZGXF010000133.1:0-6218 GCA_964529575.1 uncultured bacterium | reverse complement strand
GCCACGGCTACCTGATCGACGACGCCGGCGGCGGCTACTGGATCGGCCGCGAGGCCCTCAAGCGCCTGCTGCGCGCCGCCGACGTGGCGGGCGCGCCACCCACGGGCAAGCTGGCCACGGCGGTGTTCGGCGCGCTGGGCGGCTCGGACTGGCCCACGGTGCGCGCCGCCGTCTACGGCGGGGGCCGCGCGCGGGTCGCGGCCCTGACGCCGGCGGTGTCGTTGGCCGCCTCGCGGGGCGACGCGGTGGCGCACGAGGTGCTCGCCGAGGCCGGCCGCGAGCTGGCCCGTCTGGCCACCGTGGTGTTCGGCCGCCTCGGCCAGGTGATGCCCGTCGCCCTCGCCGGCGGCGTGGCGGGCGCCGGGCCCGCCCTGACCGAGCCCATGGAGCGGGCGCTGCCCGCCGGCACCGTGCTCACCGTGTCGAAGGCGCCGCCCGTCGCCGCCGCGGCCGAGCTGGCGCGGCGCCTGGCCACGGGCGAGCGCACGCTGCCGGCGGCTTGGCTGGCCGAGTGAGCGAGGGCTAGCCGGGGCGCCGTACCCCTGTCTTCCGAGCGTCAGACGGCCGCGCCCTCGGCGGGGACGGCGCTGCCCGCCAGCGCGATCACGGCGAGCGGCGCGCGCGGTCGGGACGCCGCGGCTCGCCGCCACAGGTCGGCGTCCTCGGGCCGCGCGCTGAGGTAGACGAACTGCCTGCCCGAGGCTTCGACGATGTCGAGGACCGCCCCGGCCACCTGGGCGAACCTGGAGGGGTCGGACGTGGTGAGCGCCTCGTCCAGGACGAACGGCAGCGTCTCGAGCGCCGCGGCGCCTCCCGCCTCCTCGAGCGTGAGGGCGTAGGCGAGCCGCGCCGAGATCAGCAGCTGGGCGCGCGTGCCCGTGGAGAGCTCCTCCAGCCGCAGCCGCCTACCGCCCCCATCGGCGCGCCTATCGACGGCACCGAAGCGCCAGCCGCCCTCGGCCGGCTCGAACGTCAGCTCGAAGTCGCCGTGCGTGACGCGCCCGAACCACTCCTTGGCCCGCTCCAGCGCCGCCGGCTTCGTGACGGCCTCGTGTTCCGCCTCGACGTCGTCGAGCAGGAACGCGGCCGCGGCCTGCTCCATGCGCGCCTCGCGGTGGGCCTCCAGCACGTCCCGCGCACGTCGGGCGGCGGCGACGGCGCGCTCGAGCGAGCGCTCCCTCCCCGCCCGCTCCACGCGGTCCTTGAGCGCCCCGATCGCCTCGCCCAGCAGCCTCGCTCGGTCGCGGGCCGCGTCGGCCTCGCGCTCGACCGCCGCGATCGCCTCCCGGTCGCCGGCCTCGGCCGCGGCGCGCAGCTCGGGGTCGTGCGCCAGCGCGGAGCGGCACAGCGCGGCCCGCGCCTCCGCGTCGGCATGCTCCTTCAGGGCGGCCTCGCGCTCCGGCTTCAGCCTGGCCAGGGCGGCGACGTGCCGGCGCAGGCCGTCGACGCTCTCCGGCGTCCAGCCCTCGGCCTCCGCCGGGCCCCGGTAGCCGAGCCGCGCGGCGAGCGAGGAGAGCCGCTTCGCCGCGCTGCCCGCCTTCGACGCCTCCTCGGCGATGTCCCTCCTGAGGGCGTCCACCCTCGCGGCGGCGGCGTCCCGGGCGGCCACCGCCTCGCAGACGCGGCGACAACGCTCCAGCAGCACGGGCGCGGGGTCTTCCGCCCGCGCCGCCGCACCCACGGCGGCCAGGTGGGCCACCACGCGGGAGCAGGCCGCGGCGCGGCCCCCCTCGAGCTCCTCCTGGCGGGCCTCGAGCTCGCGCACCCTCACCAGCGCGAGCGCGTGCTCCCTGGCCAGCGCCAGCCACTGCACGAAGCCGGCATCGCCCGGCGCGCTCAGGCCGTGCGCCTCGCGCAGGGCCGCCAGCCGCTCGGCCGCCTCCTGCCGGCGGCGCCGCGCCTGCGCGAGCGCGGCCCCCAGTCGGTCCGCGCTGTCCTCCAGCTCCTTGCGCGCCTCGCGGCGCCTCTCGGCCGCGGAGGCCGCCTCGGTCACGATGCCGAGCAGGTCCGCCACGGCCTCGTGCGTCAGCTCCTCGGGCGGCCGCAGGCCGACCGCGTCCAGCGCGCGACGCAGCGCCACGGCGGCCGCGTCGCGTTCGGGCGCCCGCTGGCGCCGCGATGCCGCGAAGGCGAACAGGAGCCAAGCCAGCAGCGCGCCGGCCGCGGCGGCGGGCCAGGGTGCGGGCAGGAGCAGCGCTGCCCCCACGGCCGCCACGGCCAGCGCCAACGAGACGCCCCACGACCAGGCAGGGACGCTGGGCGCCGGCGGGGGCAGCTCGAGCCAGCGCGTCAGGTCGTGGGCGGCGCGTCGCAGCGCCGGGACGCGCTCCTCCACCGCGCGCGCGCCCTCCGGCCGGGCCGCCCGCGCCGGAACGTCCTCTCCGCGGGTCTCGTCGGTGACGGAGGCCTCGAACGACGCGTCGCCACGGTCGCCCGAGCCCAGCGCCTCCAGCCGGCCCTGGACCTCGCGCAGGGCGCCCAGGAGCGAGGCCTCCTCCCGGGCCGCTTCCTGCGCCACGAAGGCGGCCGCCGCGGCGGCGTCTATGGTGGCGCGGTCCACGCTCTCCGCCCCGCCGTGTCCCGGGGCCCCGCCCATGGCTCGCCACGTCTCGGCCGCCGCGGCGCGCGCGCCGGCGAGCTCCGCGGCGTTCTCCGCCACGAGGCCCTCGAGCCGCCGGAGCTCCTCGGCCAGCTCCCTCTCCTCATGCGCCGCCTCCGCCGTCAGCCACGCCGGCAGGCGGGCGTCAGCGGCCGCTCTCTCGGCCTCGGCGAGCTGCCGGCGCAGGTGGGCGGCTTCGGCCAGCGCCTCGCGCAGCTCGCGGGCCAGCTCCTCCACCGCGTCCTCGTCGGTGCGCAGCAGCTCGGCCAGCTCCGGCGGCAGCTCGCGGAGCCGGGCCTCGGCACGGGCGGCCGCGGCCACGGCGTCGGCGAGGTCGTGGGCCGTCCGCACGGCGCCTGCGCGCGCCGCGCGGCGGTTCAGCTCCTCGAGCCTCCGCTCGTCCTCGCCCAGCCTCGCCTCCTGCTCGCCGAGGCGCAGGCGCTCGCGGCGCAGCTCGGCGAGCGCCTGCTCGGCCCGCCGCAGCTCGCCCGCGGCGGCGCGCCCCGCGTTGGGCGGCCCGGGCAGGCGCCTCCTCATCGCGGCCAGGTCGACGCCGCCGGTCAGCTCCAGCTGGAGCCGGCTCGCGATGTGGTCGTCGACGGTGTCGCTTCGCCTCGGGCCGTCGCCGCGGCCCGCCGTGAGGTCCTCGAGCTCGAACACGTAGGCGCCGAGCACCTCGCGAGGGGGCAGCGGCGGCCGCGTCGCCTCCCGGCCCGCCCGCGCCCACCGCACCTGGTCGGCGAGGCGGTGGGCGACGAGTGGCGAGCCGTCGTCGCCCACCAGGCCCAGCCTGACCTCCACCAGACCCTCCTCGCCGTCCGGGTAGAGCGCCGCGCGCAGCGCCCTGACGAGGCTCGACTTGCCCGACGCGTTGGGGCCCACCACCACGTTGACGCCCGGCACGAACCCGCGCGCCTCGAGCGGGCCGTTCAGGCCGTCGAGGGTCCTGACCTCCATCCACTCGAGCCTCACTGCGGCGCCCCCGTCATCTCTGCCAGCAGCCGCGCTGCCGCGCGGCGCAGCGTGTCGGCGACGGCCTCGTCGGTGAGCGCGGGCGGCTCCAGCTCCCTGTAGGAGGCATGCCGCGCCGCCCGCAGCATCGCCTCGCGGGCCCCGGCGATGAGCTCGTCCCTCTCCTCGCTGGGCGGGCCGTCGAGGAGCAGCAGGCGCCGCGCCACCAGCGCGGGCGGGCCCTCCGACGTGGCGACGGCCGCGACGTCGATGCGCGGGTAGACCTCGAGGGCGACGTCGTGCACGAAGTACCTGGCGCCGTTCAGCGGCAGGTCGAGCTCCCTGGGGTCCTCCTTGGCGAGGTGCGACTCGACCTCGCGGCGGAGGTCGCTCCGCCCCACGACGCGCAGCCGGACGCCGACCGCCAGGGGCGCGTGGTCTCCGACGGGCAACGCCGCCGCGTGCTCCTGCAGGGCGTCGGCGATCAGCTCGCTGACGTCCGTGGGGGCCGCGGCCCCCGAGACGTCCACGGTGACGGTGTCGAAGAGCAGCGGCGACAGCGGGACCTGCCTCACCTCGAGCCCCGCGCCCCCGATGGCGACGAGCCAGGCGCCGCGCGGCCCCTCCTCGCCCGGGTCGGCGCCGAACGCGCTGCCCAGGTAGCCGCACCAGCGGCCGCCCGTACCGGCTTCGAACGACGGCTTGTGCACGTGCCCGAGGAGCCAGGCGTCGACCGGCGCGGCAGCGAGCTCGCCGCGGCCGACCGGGGCGTAGGGGCTGCCGGGCTGGTCGAGGTCGCAGTGGAGCAGCCCGAGGGTGGGCTCCGGGGCCAGGCCGGAGAGCGCGTCGGCCAGGCCGGCCAGCGGCGACCCCGTGACGCGCGGCGCGGGCCACGACCAGCCGACGACGTTCACCCTCGACCCGCCCGCCTCCAGGGTGAGCCCCTCCCAACGGCCTCCTTCGCCCAGGAGCCTCACGGACGGGACCGCCCTGGCCAGTCGCGGCAGCACCCCGACGTCGTGGTTGCCGGCCACCGCCACGAGGGCTATGCCCGCCTCGGCCAGCTCCTGCGCGCCGCGCCTGAGGTCGGCGAACGCCTCGAAGAAGTCGTGCTCGTCCTCCACGACGTCTCCGGCCAGCAGCACCCCGGCGACCCCCTCGGCCACGGCCAGGCTCACCAGGCGCCGCCACGACTCGGCGGGGGTGAGATGGGCAGCGACCTCGCCGAGGTGGCGGGGGACCCGGCTCGGTTGCCGACCGAGGTGGAGGTCGGCCGCGCAGAGCAGCTTCATGACGGCCTCAACCTAACGCCCGGCAGTCCTCGGGGTCGGAAGATGTTCGGCATTCGCCGCGCTGGGACCGGCACGGACGGCCGGGCTGTGGGCGGTGGCCGTCAGCCCCTAGGTACCTACCCAGCGCGCCCCGGCAGGCCTGCAGACCTTGCCGGCCACGACCGGGTAGGCGGCGCCGGTCGCCGTGGGCAGGACGTTAGGCTCGCCGTGCGCGGCCATGTAGGCCATCACGGCCATCGCCAGGGTCTCGCGGTCCTTGTCGTCGTAGCCCGCCTCGGCGAACGTCGTCACCGCCGCGCCGGTCGCCTGCCGCAGCCGGCGCACGAGCTCGGGGTTGCGCGCGCCGCCGCCCGCCACCAGCACCTCGAGCCCGTCGGCGGCGGGGAGGAAGCGGGCCATGGCGTCGGCCACGGTCACGGCCGTGAGCTGGGCGAGGGTCGCCAGCAGGTCCTCGGGGCGCTCGGGCGCGCCGCCCGGCCAGCCCAGGGCCAGGGCGTGGCCCAGGTGGAAGTGCTCGCGGCCCGTGGTCTTCGGCGGCCGCAGGGCGAAGTACGGGTCGGCGAGCAGCCGCGCCAGCGCCGCCTCGTCCACGGAGCCCGCCGCGGCGGCCCTGCCGCCCTCGTCGCGCGGGGCGCCCAGGTACGCCTGCGCCGCCTCGTCCATGAGGCAGTTGCCGGGGCCGGTGTCGAAGGCGATCACCCCGGCCGGGTCCTGCGAGGCGGGCAGGTAGGTGACGTTGGCGATGCCGCCCACGTTCAGCACCGCTCGGGCCACGCCCGGGCGCGAGTAGAGGAGGTGATCGGAGAAGGGCACGAGCGGCGCCCCTTGGCCCCCGGCGGCCAGGTCGGACTGCCTGAAGTCGGACACGGTGACCACGCGGCAGCGCTCCGCCACCACGGCGGCCTCGCCGAGCTGCAGGGTGCTCTTCACGCGCCAGCCGCGCGACTCGTCCACGCGGGGCACGTGGTAGACGGTCTGCCCGGAGAGGCCCACCAGGTCGACCTCGTGGGCCGCCTGGGCGGCGGCCACCGCGTCCGCGTAGGCCTGGCCGACGCGCTGGTGGAGCTGCGTGATGAGGAGGACGTCGGAGCGCGCCGGGTCCATCGCCCGCCGCAGGTCCGCGGCCACGTCGGGCGGGTAGGCGTGGGCGGCCCGGCCCAGGACCTCCCAGAGGAGCCGGCCGTCCCGGCGCTCCAGGCGCACCGTCACGGTGTCGATGCCGTCGGCGGAGGTGCCCGACATCAAGCCGACCACGACCGCGGCGGGGAGGTCGCGCGCGGAGGGCAGGTCGCCCACGGAGGGTAGGTCGCGCGCGGAGGGTAGGTCGCGCGACGCGCCGTGGGGCGTGCGCCCGTCCACGCTCATCCCCCGAAGGT
>CAZGXF010000132.1:0-6306 GCA_964529575.1 uncultured bacterium | reverse complement strand
ACTACTTCGCGCTCATGGTCCTGGCCTTCACGACCGTCACGGCCGTGCTGGGCTCCTCGCTGCTGCGCGGCCTCACCAGCCTGTTCTTCGGCATCGGGCTGGGGCTCGTGGGCATAGACCTGCAGAGCGGCCAGGCGCGGTACACGCTGGGCACCCTGGAGCTCCTCGACGGCATCAGCGTGATCATCGTGGCGGTCGGCCTGTTCGCGGTGGGCGAGACCCTCTACGTGGCGTCCCGCCTGCGGCGCACGCCGCCGACCATCGAGGCCATCAGGGGCTCCATCTGGATGAGCCGCGAGGAGTGGGCGCGCTCGTGGCGACCGTGGATCAGGGGCGCCCTCCTCGGCTTCCCGCTGGGCGGGCTGCCGGCCGGCGGCGCCGAGATCCCCACCTTCCTCTCCTACGGCCTCGAGAAGCGGCTGTCGCGCAGGCCGGAGGAGTTCGGCAAGGGCGCCATAGAGGGCGTGGCCGGACCCGAGGCGGCGAACAACGCCGCGGCGGCCGGGGTGCTGGTCCCGCTGCTCACGCTGGGCATCCCGACGTCGGCCACGGCGGCGATCATGCTCGCCGCCTTCCAGCAGTTCGGCCTGCAGCCGGGGCCGCTCCTGTTCGCCCGCGCCCCCGACCTCGTCTGGGGCCTCATCGCCAGCCTCTACCTGGGCAACTTCATGCTGCTGGTGCTGAACCTGCCGCTGGTGGGCATCTGGGTGCGGCTGCTCACGATCCCGCGACCTCTCCTCTACGCCGGCATCCTGCTCTTCGCCACCCTGGGCGTCTACAGCCTGTCGAACTCGGTGGTGGACCTCGTCACGCTCTACGTGATCGGCTTCGTGGGCTTCCTGATGCGCCGCTACGGCTTCCCGGTGGCGCCGGCCGTGATCGGCATGATCCTCGGGCCGCTGGCGGAGCAGCAGTTCCGCCGCGCGCTGTCGATAAGCCGCGGCGACTACTCGGTGTTCTTCACGCGGCCGCTCTCGCTGACGCTGCTGGTTCTGGCCGCCCTGGCCCTGGTGGTGCCGGTGCTGCTCGACGCGCGCGCCAAGCGCGCGGCGGCGCGGCGCGGGCCGGGGGCCGCCGAGGGGTAGCCGGACGCCCCACCGGCCGCGGTTGGCCCGTCCGCTTCGCGTGGGCTACGCTCGCACCATCACAGGTCGGTGATCGCGCCCGTGCAGCTGATGCTGCTCTGGCCCCTCTTCGAGCTGCTCCCCGCGGGGCCGCTGCAGGTCGTGGCGATGGCGGCGCCGACGCTGCTCGTCGCTATCGCCTCTTCACGGACGCGCTGGGCGTGTACACCGCCGGCGAGCCGCTGCCGCTGGGCGCCGCCTCCGGCCCGCTGACGGTATCCTCGGGCGCGTGACGCTGAGGAGACGCGAGCGCATCCGCGAGGTGCTGAGCCGGAGGCAGCCGGACCTCACCGTCATCGCCGAGCACGTCCACAAGCCGCACAACCTCTCCGCCGTGCTGCGCTCGTGCGACGCCGTGGGCATCGGCACGGTCCACGCCGTGAACCCCACCGGCGGCGTCCCCACGTACAGCGCCACCAGCGCCAGCGCCGAGAAGTGGGTGGAGCTGCTGGTGCACGGCGACGTGGCCGGGGCGGTGGCGAACGTGAAGCGGTGGGGCGCCCGCGTCTACGCCGCTCACCTCTCGCCCGAGGCGGTCGACTACCGCGCCGTGGACTACACCGTGCCCTGCGCGCTGCTGCTGGGCAACGAGAAGGACGGCGTCTCGCCGGACGCGGCGGCCCTGGCCGACGCCCACGTGGTCATCCCCATGCTCGGCATGGTGCAGTCGCTGAACGTCTCCGTCGCCGCCGCGGTGGTCCTCTTCGAGGCGCAGCGCCAGCGGCTGGCCGCGGGGCTCTACGACGCGCCGCGGCTGTCGGCCGAGGAGATGGCCGCCGTGGAGGAGCGCTGGCTGAGCCGCCGCCTACGCCCCGGCGTCGACTAAGTGAACCTCTCTCACCTTCGCGTCCTCTAACCTCTCTGTCATGAGGAACAGTGGACGCTCCACCTTCGCGGTCGCTCTGCTCGTCTCGCTGCTGGCCTGCACGGCCGTCGCCCAGCCGCCCCTCACCGAGGTCGCGAGGGGCCTGTCGAACCCGGTCGCCATCGCGCACGCCGGCGACGACAGGCTGTTCGTGGTCGAACAGCGCGGCACGGTGCGCGTGGTGCTCGGCGGCCAGCTGCAGGAAGCGCCCTTCCTCGACATCACCGACCGCGTGCGTTCCGGCGGTGAGCGCGGCCTGTTGGGCCTCGCGTTCCCGCCCGACTTCGCCGACTCGGGCCGGTTCTACGTCTACTACACCGACCTGAACGGCGACTCGGTGCTCTCGCGCTTCTCCACCGCCGGCGACGCCGCCGACCCGTCCAGCGAGCGGGTGCTGCTCACGCAGGTGCAGCCGTACGGCAACCACAACGGCGGGCAGCTGGCCTTCGGGCCGGACGGCTACCTCTACCTCGGGCTGGGCGACGGCGGCAGCGGCGGCGACCCGCAGGGGAACGGGCAGCGGCTGGACACGCTCCTCGGCAAGCTCCTGCGCCTCGACGTCTCCGGCGAAGGGGCGGTGGCGCCGGAGGACAACCCGTTCGTCGGCCAGGAGGACGCGCGGCCGGAGGTCTGGGCCTACGGCCTGCGCAACCCCTGGCGCTTCAGCTTCGACCGCGAGACCGGCGACCTGTACGTAGCCGACGTGGGCCAGAACGCCTACGAGGAGGTGAACCTCCAGCCGGCGGGCTCCAGCGGCGGCGAGAACTACGGCTGGAACGTCATGGAGGCGGACGAGTGCTTCCAGCCCAGGACCGGGTGCGACACCGAGGGCTTGGTGCTGCCGATCATCAGCTACCCGCACGGTCGGGAGTGGGGCAGCTCCATCAGCGGCGGCTACGTCTACCGCGGTAGCGCGCTGCCGGACCTGCAGGGCGCCTACGTGTTCGCCGACTACGTCTCCGGCCGCGTCTGGCGCGCCGACCGCGAGGGCGACGAGTGGCAGGTCACGCTCCTCCTCGACACGGGCTTCAACGTCTCGACGTTCGGCGAGGACGCGAGCGGGGAGCTGTACCTCGCCGACCACCAGGGTGGGGCGATCTACCGGCTGGGCGACTGAGCCTGGGAGCGCCGCGGCCCGCGCCGGCGAGGCGCGGCGGTAGGCGTGGGAGCCCGGGCGAAGCGGGCGCTAGAGGCCCGGGCCCTGCGCGCGGCCGGCCAGGGCGCCCTTCACGAGGGCGCGGGCCACGACCTCCTGCACGGCGATGGACAGCGCCTGCAGGGGGACGCTGGGGCCGCGGCAGGTGGTGAGCACGAAGGCCGTGTCGCCGTCCATGACGGTGTGGGACGGGCGCGTCACGCGGGCGATGCCGATGTGCGCCGACAGCGAGAGGGCGTTGGCCTGGGCCTTGGTGAGCGGGGCGTCGGTGGCCACGACGACCAGCGTCGTGTTCGTGCCCGGCAGCACCTCCATGGCGCTCACGGCGCCCAGCCCCAGCATGTCGGCGTGGCCGGCGACGAGGGACCCGTCGTCGGGGTCGACCAGGTTGCCCACCGCGTTGCTCACCGCCAGCGCGGCCACGACGGCTCCACCCACGTCCACGGCGTGCGAGCCCACCCCGCTCGGCGCGGCGTGCTCGATGCCGCGCAGCTTGCCGATCGTCGCGCCCGTGCCCGCGCCCACCCTGCCCTGCTCGACCGGCCCGGCGTGGGCGGCCTCGCAGGCGGCACGGCCCTCGTCCTGGTCGGGGCGGACCTTGGGGTCGCCGACGCCCAGGTCGTAGAGCACGGCCGCCGGGACGATGGGCACGCAGGCGTAGCCGGTGGCGTAGCCGCAGTCCCGCGCCTCGAGCCACTCCATGACGCCGGTGGCGGCGGCCAGCCCGAAGGCGCTGCCGCCGGTGAGGAGCACGGCGTTGATGAGGTCGACGGTCCGGTCGGCCTCCAGCAAGGCCGACTCGCGCGACCCCGGCGCCGGGCCCAGGGCCCTGCCCGACCCGATGCAGCCCGAGGGCGGCGCCAGGACGACGGTGCAGCCGGTGCGCGCCACCGGGTCGGTCCAGTGGCCCACCTTCAGCCCGTCCACGGCGGTGAGGGTGTCGTTGCTCGCCAGGCGCTCGACCCCCACGGCTAGCCTGCCCCCGCCGGGACGTACTCCATGGCCTCCTCGGGGGTGACCTCGATGATCTGGATGCGGTCGGCCGGGGTGTCCACGGTGGCGCGCTGGCCCGTGGCCGTGTCGATGGGGATCCTCAGCCTCACGGCCGTGGCGAGCTGCTGGGCGGCCAGGTCGTCGCTGCGCCTGAACGCCGCCGTGACGCCGTTCTCCGAGGGAGCGCCGGTCTTCAGGTCGATCTTGTGGAACACGATGCCCTCGGGCACCGGGAAGCCCTCGCCCGCCCCCGAGCGGCCCCGGAGCGCGGCGCCGACGAAGTCGTTCCAGACGTAGATGGGCTGCCGCGAGCTGTTCACCGCGTCCACGGTGCCGTCGGAGAGCGTCATGCGCGACGGCAGCCTGGTGTTGTCGTCGTTCCCGATCCACACCGAGGCGGCCAGGCCGGGCGTGAGGCCCACGAACCAGATGTCCTTCTCGTCGTTGGTGGTGCCGGTCTTGCCCGCCACCCAGCGGCCGGGCACAGAAGCGCGGTTCGAGAAGCCCGTGGCCGGGTCCCTGTCCACGACGTTGCCGTGCATCAGGTCGAGCATGATGTACGCCGTCTCCTCGCTCCACACCCGGGCCGAGTGCGGCGCGGCCTCGTAGATCACGTTGCCCTCGGAGTCCTCGACGCGCTGGATGAAGTACGGCTCGATGTAGACGCCGCCGTTCGCGAACGCCGCGATCGCGGCCGTGTGCTGCAGGGGCGTGACCTCGAAGCTGCCCAGGGCCATGGCCGGGTAGGGCTCGACGTCGTACCCGAGCTGCCGCGCCTTCTCGGCGACGGCCTCGGCCGTGGCGGCCTCCAGCGCCTTCACCGCCGGGATGTTGCGGCTGCGGTTGAGGTTCGCCCGCACCGTCTGCGGCCCGTCGAAGGTGAGGTCGTGGTTGTTGGGCTCGTACGGCGGCTGGCCCCTGATCTCGAAGCGCGTGGGCGCGTCGACGAGGATCGTGGCCTGGTTGAAGCCGCCCTGCTCCACGGCGGTGGCGTAGACGATGGGCTTGAACGAGCTGCCGGGCTGCCTGAGCGCCTGCGTGGCCCGGTTGAACTCGCCCGGCGGCACGCCCTCGCGCAGCTTCTGGCCCACCATCGCCAGCACGGCCCCGGTGCTCGGGTCGATGCCGACGATCGCCAGCTGGGCGCCCTCGGGCACCTCGGCCTGCAGGCTCGCCTGGTTCGCGGCCAGCTGCGCCTGGACGTCGATGGTGGTGATGACCTTCAGGCCGCCCGAGCCGAAGACCACGGCCTCGCCGAAGCGGTCCGTGAGCCAGTTGCGCACGGCGATCACGACGTCGCGCGACAGGTCGGAGCTGACCGAGCTCTGCACCAGCACGTCCTGGTCGGTGCGGTTCGCGGCCAGGACGTTGCCGTTGGCGTCGTACTCGACGTCCCAGCCCAGCGGCTCCAGCGGGTAGCGCCAGGTGCGGTCGGCCATCTCGCGGCTGATCGTCCCCTGCCTGACCATCTTCTCCAGCACCTCGCGCATGCTGGCGCGCGTGCCCAGGAAGTCGTCGTGGCGGGCGTTCGGCGACGGGATGAGGCGCGAGAGGTAGAGGCCCTCGGCGAGGTTGAGCTCGCTGGGCTCCTTGCCGAAGTACGCCTGGGCGGCGGCGCGGATGCCGTAGACGTTCCCGCCCCAGAAGACGACGTTGATGTAGCGCTGGAGTATCTCCGACTTCGTGAGCCGGCGCTCGAGCTCCAGCGCCAGCATGATCTCCTTGAACTTGCGCTCCAGCGAGCGCTCGCTGCGGATGTCGAACAGCAGCGTGTTCTTGATCACCTGCGTGGTGATCGTGGAGCCGCCGCGCTGGGCGTCGCCGAAGAACTCCTCGTAGGCGGCGCGGAGCACGGCCAGGATGTCCATGCCGTAGTGCCGGAAGTACTGGTCGTCCTCGTAGGCGACGATCGCCTGCAGGGCCGCGGGCGACACCTCGTCGAGGCCCACCGGGATCCGGTTCGTCGAGATGCGGCTCTCGCCCTCGGCCGGGACGATCTGGCCGATGCGGGTCACGCCGTCGGAGGCGTAGACGATGGACGTGGACGTGTACTCCAGCGCGTCCAGGCTGTCTAGCGACGGCAGCTCGCCGGACCACTTCAGCGCCGACGAGGTGAGCAGCGCCAGGAACGAGAG
Organism: uncultured bacterium; assembly: GCA_964529575.1. GTDB lineage: Bacteria > Deinococcota > Deinococci > Deinococcales > Trueperaceae > DASRWD01. The sequence goes on along the minus strand of CAZGXF010000132.1, from coordinate 33 downwards.
GGCCGCCGTCAGCACGAGCAGGAACAGCCCTTG
>CAZGXF010000131.1:0-6306 GCA_964529575.1 uncultured bacterium | reverse complement strand
GTCGCCGAGGAGGCCGCGAACTCCGCCACGCACAGCCCGCTGCTGGCCCGCGGCGTCGAGGGCGCGCGCAACCTGCTCATCAACATCACCGGCTCCGAGGAGCTCACCCTCGCCGACGCCACCGAGATCGTCGAGAAGATCTCCGAGGCCACCGAGGTGGACGACGTCAACGTGCTGTTCGGGGTCACCTACGACGAGGACGCCGCCGACGAGGTGCGCGTCACGGTCATCGCCGCCGGCTTCGACTCGGCGCCGCAGACCCGCGTGCTCAGGCCCACGCACCTGCGCACCACCATCCCGAACCGCACCTACGACCCGAGCAACTACGACATCCCGGCGTTCCTCCGGTACAACCCCGACCTGAACGAGAACTGACCGGGACGCACCCCAGCTCGCTCCCCAGCGCCCGGGCGCCGTCGCGCCCGGGCGTTCTGTTACGCTTCTCCATCGTGCGAGACGTGATCTACGCCGGCCGCATCGTGACGCTCGAGAGGCTCGAGGGGCGCTGGGAGGTGGTGAGGCACGCCGACTCGGTGGCCGTGCTCGTGGCCGAGGGGCGGCGCGTGCTGGGGGTGCGCCAGCGCCGCGTGGCCGTGGGCCGCGACACCTGGGAGGTGCCCGCGGGGCTCGTCGACCCGGGCGAGACGCCGGCCGAAGCGGCCGCCCGCGAGCTGGCCGAGGAGGTGGGCCTCACCGGCGAGCTGACGCCGCTCACCTCGTGCTACCTCTCCCCAGGCTTCACCGACGAGCGCGCGCACCTCTTCCGCGCCGTCGACACCGCGCCCCTGCGGCTGCAGGGCGACGACGACGAGGAGCTGGAGTCGGAGTGGCGCGACGCCCTGGAGGTCTGGCGGGCCGTGGCCGCCGGCGACGAGGCGACCAGCGCCACGACGCTGCTGGCGCTGGCCTACCTGCTCGGGTCGCGCGGGGAGCTGCCCTGAAGATGCGCGTCGTACGCGGCCTCGAGGACCTCGACCTCAAGGGCGTGATGCTCTCGATCGGCAACTTCGACGGCGTGCACCGCGGCCACCGCGCGCTCCTCGGCCGGACGCGGGAGCTCGCCGAGCGGCACGCCGCCCCCTCGGTGGTCGTGACGTTCTTCCCGCCCTCGCGGGTCGTGTTCGGCAACGCCACCTACCTCTCCAGCGAGCGCGAGAAGCTCGACCTCCTGGCCGAGTTCGCGCCCACGGCGGTGGTGATGGTGCCGTTCAGCCGCGAGTACGCCGCCACCGACAAGGCGGCGTTCGTCGACCAGTTGAGGCGGCTGGCCCCGCACACGATCGTCGTGGGCGAGGACTTCCGCTTCGGCCGCGGGCGCGAGGGGAACCTGAACGACCTCTCCCCCATCGCCCGCCGCCTGGAGGCGTTCGGCCTCGTCACCTACGGCGGCGAGGTCGTGAAGTCGTCACGGGTGCGGGAGCACCTCGACAAGGGCGACGTCGAGCGCGCGAACGAGCTCCTGGGCGCCCCGTACCGCGCCACAGGCGAGGTCGTGCACGGCGAGAAGCGCGGACGGCTCATCGGCTACCCGACGGCGAACGTCGCCACCGGCGAGCGCAAGGCGCTGCCGCCGGGGGTCTTCGCGGTCACGGTCGACACGCCCCAGGGCACGTTCGGAGGCATGGCCAGCGTGGGTCGCAAGCCGATGTTCCCCGACGAGCCGCCAACGCTGGAGGCGAACCTCTTCGGCTTCTCCGGCGACCTCTACGGCAGCGAGGTCACCGTGCGCTTCCACGCCCTGCTGCGCGAGCAGCGTAGGTTCGCCGGCCTGGAGGAGCTGAAGGAGGCCCTGGCCCGCGACGCCGAGGAGGCCCGCCACGCCCTCGCCCGGCTCGCCCCCGACGCCGGTCCGTATACTCCGTGACGTGCTGATCTACGGGCGCAACGCCGTCCTCGAGGCCCTCCGCCAAGGCCAGACCGAGCGCGTGATGGTGGCGCGCGGGGTGCACCCCAAGCTCCTCGCCGAGCTGAGGCGCGAGGCGGCGCGCGCGAACGCCGTCGTCGAGGAGGTGCCGCGCGTCCAGCTCGACCAGGCGCTGCGCACGACGCAGCACCAGGGGGTGGCCGCCGAGCTGCCCGAGGTCCAGCCCGGCGAGCTGCAGGACGCCTTCGGGCTGGCCGAGGCGCGCGGCGAGCGGCTGCTCCTCGTGCTCCTCGACCACCTCACCGACCCCCGCAACGTGGGCGCCATCGTCCGCAGCGCCGAGGCCCTGGGCGCCCACGGCGTCGTGACCGAGGAGCGTCGCAGCGCGCCGCTGTCGGCCGTGGTCGTGAAGGCCTCCGCCGGCGCCACGAGCCTGCTGCCCGTGGTCGTGGTGAAGAACCTGCCCAGGACCATCGACGAGCTGAAGGAGCGCGGCGTGTGGGTCTACGGCGCCGCGCCCGCGGCGGAGGGCGCCGTGACGCCGGAGCAGGTCGACTGGGACCGCGACGCCGCCCTGGTGATCGGCTCCGAGGGCAGCGGCATGCGCCGGCTCGTGGCCGAGCGCTGCGACGGTCACGTGACGATACCGATGTCGGGCCGCATCGGCTCGCTCAACGCCTCGGTGGCGGCGGGGATCCTCCTCTACGCCGTCGCCAGGGGCCGGGAGCGGGCCGCCGGCCCGCGCTCCTGAGGGGAGAAGCATGGCGCGCAAGCTGAGGGCAGACGACCTCTTCGGGCTCAGGTTCGTCTCCGACCCGCGGGTGTCGCCCGACGGCCGCACCGCCGCGGCGGTGGTGACGGAGGTCGTGCCGGGCGAGGGCGGCGAGGAGCCGCGCTACCGCGCCCGCGTCCACCTGTTCCGTCTGCCCGACCGGGCGACGCCCGCCAGGGCCGCCAAGGGCGGGTGGCCGAAGCCGCTCCTGGGCGAGGGCGAGGTGTTCACGCGCTCGGAGCACCGCGACTTCTCGCCGCGCTTCGCGCCCGACGGGCGCCACCTGGCCTTCCTCTCGGTGCGCGCGAAGAAGGAGCGACCGCAGCTCTACGTGATGCCGCTCTCCGGCGGCGAGCCCAGGCGCCTCACCAGCCACGCCTCCGGCGTCCAGGAGCACGTCTGGCACCCCTCCGGCGAGGAGCTCTACTACCTCTCGCGCGGCGACGACGAGGACGACAGGGCCGAGAAGGGCCACCCGCTGCGCGTGAAGCGACTGCGCTACCGCGGCGACGGGGAGGGCTTCTACCCGTCCACCACCCCCGACCTCTACGCGGTGGGGCTCTCCGGGGAGCCGCGCCTGGTCGCGCGCCTGACCGAACGCGCCCGCGGCCTGGCGTTCGGGCCCGACCCCGACGTCGTGTACCTGCTCCGGCCCGCCGACGAGTCGGCCGAGGCCGACTTCCGGTCCGACGTCGTGGCGCTCGACGTGCGCACCGGCTCCGAGAAGGTGGTCGCGGCGGGCCTCTCGGGTGTCGTCGGCGTCCGCCCCTCCCCCGACGGCCGCTACCTGGCCGTGGTGGCCGACCACCGCGACGACCTGGGCAGCCACGCCGGCGTGTTCCTCTTCGACCTGCAGGCCGACGAGCCCGGGTCGCGCCGGCTGCTCTCCGACCTCGACGTCATGCCCGCCGAGGCCAGCGACTCGCGTCACGGCGCCTACCCCAACCTGCCGGCCTGGACGACGCTGCCCACCGGCGAGCCGGCGCTGCTCGTGAACGGCCACGACGGGGGCGTGACCGGCCTGGGGCTGTTGGGCCTCGACGGCTCGTTCCAGCGCCTGCAGACGGGCGGGGAGCCGCGGGCGGTCACCGCCTTCGCGTCCCTGGGCGGCGGCGCGGCGGTGTTCGTGGCCGAGTCGCCCACCCACCCCGGCGAGCTGTGGTTCCGCGACGCCGCCGGCGCCGAGGCGCGCCTCAGCGGCTTCAACGACGACTGGTGCGCCGGCCTGCGGCTCGTCGCGCCCGAGGGGCCGTTCCTGGCGAACGGTCACGGCGTGCGCTACTGGGTGATGCGCCCCCGCCGGCCCCGCGACGACGGGGCGGCGGTCCTCGAGGTCCACGGCGGGCCGCACACCGCGTACGGCGCCGGGTTCATGCTGGAGTTCCAGCTCCTGGCCGCCCGCGGTTACGCCGTCGTCTACGGCAACCCGCGCGGGAGCTCCGGCCTGGGGCACGAGTTCGCGGCGAACGTCCACGGCGACTACGGCGGCGACGACGCGCAGGACGTGCTCGACATCGCCGACGCGGCGCTGGAGAGGCTCGGCACGCCGGACGCACCGCTGCACCTCACGGGCGGCTCGTACGGCGGCTTCATGACGAACTGGCTGGTCGGCGTCACGGACCGCTTCCGGAGCGCCGTCAGCCAGCGCTCGATCAGCAACTGGACGAGCATGTACGGCACCTCGGACATCGGTCCGGCGTTCGTGGAGCTGCAGATCGGCGGCCGGCCGTGGGCCGACCTCGAGACGATGTGGCGGCAGAGCCCCATCCGCAACGCCGCGAACGTGCGCACGCCGCTGCTGCTGATCCACAGCGAGGAGGACTGGCGCTGCCCCATCGAGCAGGCGGAGCAGTTCTTCGCGGCGATCAAGCGCCTGGGCCAGGCGGAGGTCGAGCTGCTGCGCTTCCCGGGCGAGGGGCACGAGCTGTCCCGTTCGGGGCGGCCGGACCGGCGCCTGCTGCGCCTGGAGGCGATCGTCGGCTGGTTCGAGGCGCACCCGTAGGCGCGGCCGGACGCGCTCCGGTGAGGCGGTCCCGCCCGGCGCGCCCGGCCGCGCCTGCCAGGTCCGCCGGCCCAAGCGACGGTCTCGGCGCGGGGGCGGCGCTCGTCGTCCCTGTGCTAGAATCCGACGGTTGTCCACGAGGACACCTCTGGCTCGGTATCGACGTCTAACCTGGATCCGCGCCGGAGAGGGATCTTACGAGGAGAGAGCATGTCACTCACCGCCGAACAGAAGACCGAGGTCGTGAAGGCCTTCGGGAAGGACGCCAGCGACACCGGCTCGACCGCCGTGCAGGTCGCGCTGCTGACGAAGCGCATCGAGGAGCTCTCGGAGCACCTCCAGACGCACAAGAAGGACCACCACAGCCGCCGCGGGCTGCTGATGATGGTAGGCAAGCGCAAGCGCCTGCTGTCGTACCTCGAGAAGACCGACTACGAGGCCTACAAGGACCTCATCGGCCGTCTGGGCCTGCGCCGCTGACGGACGCGGTCACATACGGTCGGCGCCTCCCCGCGGCCGGCGCGGGTGAGGGCGACGCGCGCGACCGTGGCGGCGAGGCGCTTGGCGCCTCGCCGCTTCAGGTTCGACCGGCGGTAGCCGCCCGCGGCGGGGGCCGCGGAGCGGCGGCGGAGCGGGAGCAGAAGGAGAGAGAGTGAACCCAACAGGAGCACAACTACCGGGCCACAGGGTCTACAGGACCGAGCTGGGTGGCCGCGAGCTGGTCATCGAGACCGGCAAGTACGCGAAGCAGCTGCACGGCAGCGTGACCGTGCGCTACGGGGACTCGATGGTCCTCGTGACGGCCGCCATGAGCGACGCCGTCTCCCCCATGCCGTTCCTGCCGCTCACCGTCGAGTACGAGGAGCGGCACTACGCCGTCGGCAAGATCCCCGGCTCGTTCATGCGGCGCGAGGGCCGGCCTGGCACCCAGGCCACGCTGAACGCCCGTCTCATCGACAGGCAGATCAGGCCGCTCTTCCCCAAGCAGCTCCGCAACGAGGTCCAGGTCATCGCCACGGTCCTCTCGGCCGACCAGGTGAACGACCCGGCGCCGTTGGCGGCGATCGGCGCCTCGGCCGCGCTGAGCATCTCCGACATCCCCTGGGCCGGCCCGACAGCCTGCTGCACGGTGGGCTACCAGGACGGCCGGTACGTCCTGAACCCGAGCATGAAGGACCTCCACGACGGCCTGAGCCAGCTCGAGCTGACGGTGGCGGCCAGCGCCGACGCCGTGCTGATGGTCGAGGCCGCCGCGGACGAGCTCCCCGAGGACGTGATGGTCGGGGCGATCGAGTTCGCCCAGGCCGAGCTGGCCAAGGTCGTGCGGCTCATCGCCTCGATGCGCGAGGACCTGGGCCTGCCGAAGCGCGAGTTCGCGCCCGCCGTCGAGCTCGACACCGCCCTCGTCGAGGAGGTCACGCGCGCCGCCCGGGAGGCCGGCCTCCGCGACGCCCTGCTCACGAAAGGCAAGCACGAGCGCGCCGACGCCGTGAAGGCCCTGCGCGACCGCCTCATCGCCGCCCGCGTGCCCGACCCCGAGGCCGAGGGCGCCCCCGAGCTCGTCGAGCAGCTCAAGGCCGCTTTCGACAAGGCCGAGCAGGCCGAGCTGAGGCGCATGGTCCTCGAGGAGGACCTGCGCACCGACGGCCGCCGCCCCGACGAGATCCG
>CAZGXF010000130.1:0-6337 GCA_964529575.1 uncultured bacterium | reverse complement strand
TCACCGCTTGGTCTCCTCGTTGGCGCGATAGGCCGTCACGCGACCGCCTCCTCGCCCCTCTCAATGTAGACGGGCGGGAGGCGTCTCTGCCCCCCGCGACCGACGGCGTAGGCCAGCGACGCGCCGGTGACGCGCAGCGCCGTGAGCGGACTGCGCCGCGTGATCGCCACCATGAAGCGCCACAGGGCGCCGTACTCGCCGTTCCTCACGGCGCGGCGCACGAACTCCAGGCACCGGCGCTCGGTCATCGCCGCGCGCCACCGCTCCAGGGCGGCCAGGTCCATAGTCCCGCTCGCGCGCGCCGCCTCGTACGGCCCGTCGACGCTGGCGAGGTTCGCGATCCAGGCGTCGACGTCGAGCGAGCTCGTGGCGTTCGAGTCGTGGAAGCGCCACGCCGCGGCGTAGGTGTCGATGAAGCCCACCTTGCGACCGATGATGAGCCTCAGCAGCGAGTCGCTGTCCGAGCCGATGATGTCCTTCTCGTAGAACCGCGCGGCGAGCGCGTCCTCGCGACGGTAGAGCGCCGTGAGGTGGGGGATCCAGACCTCAGCCGTGGGGTAGCGCAGGAAGATGTCGTTCCCGGAGCTCACCCGCGGGAGGCCCTCGTTCTGTCCCGAGAGCCTGAAGAAGAGGTGGTCGCCCTCGCGGTAGCGCCACGCGTTCGCGAAGACGAGCACGACGTCCGGCTCCTCCTCGAGTAGCTGGGCGGCGCGGCGGAGGTAGGTGGGGTCCACGAGCCAGTCGTCGCCGTCGAGGTTCAGGACGTACCTGCCGCGCGCCAGCCGTTCGAGCGTGTGCCGGTAGTTGCCTACCCGTCCGAGGTTCGTGTCGTTGCGGTGGTACCGGAGCCGCGGGTCGTCGAAGCTCGCCACGACGTCGGCCGTGTCGTCGGGCGAGGCGTCGTCGGCGACGATCACCTCCAGGGACTCGAGGTCCTGGCTCAGGGCGGAGCGGATCGTCCGAGCTAGCAAGGACGCCTGCCCGAAGGTGGGGATCATGACGGTGACCAGGGGGGCTTCGGGTTGGCTTCGCACCGCTCTCCTTCGCGCGCAGCGCCGCGGCGACGCGCCGAGTGGCTCGGGCGGGCTGTGCGGCACACCATTATTCGTCAAGCCCCCCGCACCCCCACCGACCACGTCACACGAGGCGCAGGGCGGATGTGACGACTCCCGCCAGGACGTAGCGGCCCGCCGCCTATCCTGCTCCCGCCCATGGGCGAACGTTCTACGCGCCTACGTCGGGCCTAGCCGAAGGGTCCCCACATGCGCATCCTCTCCGTCGGCAACCGGATCCTCAAGGTCCTCGAACCGGCCCAGCGCCGAGCCGCGCTTGGCCTGGTCCCCCTCATGGTCATGCGCGCCGTGCTCGACACCATCGGCGTCGCCACGGTCCTCCCCTTCATCGCCGTCGTCGCCGACCCCCAGGGCGCGCTCTCGAACCGCTACCTCGGCGCCGTCTACGAGGCGCTGGGGTTCCAAGACGTCTCCCGCTTCCTCGTCCTATTGGGCTGCGCGGCTCTGCTCGTCCTGCTCGTCAGCAACGGCCTCACCGTGGCGGTCGAGTTCCTGGTGAAGCGCTTCGCGCAGCGGCAGAGCCACCTGCTCCAGCGGCGCCTCATGTACCTGGCGCTGTCGCGACCGTACGAGCACTTCCTGTCGGCCCACAGCGCCGAGATCGGCCAGAACATCCTGGCCGAGGTCAGGGAGTTCGTCGACGGCGTCCTGTCGCAGTACCTGCAGGTCATCGCCCGCTCCATCGGCACGCTGGTGCTCCTCGCGATGCTCGTGGCCGTGGACCCGGTGCTGGCGGTCACGACGGGAGTCGTGCTGGCGGCCGTATACGCGGTGATCTTCCAGCTCGTCAAGCGCGTGGTGAACCGCCTGGGGCGCGAGAGGCACGCCGCCGACAAGGCGCGCTACCGGGCGGTGAGCGAGACGTACGGCGGCATCAAGGACGTGAAGGTCTCGGGACGCGAGCGGACGTTCCTGGACCGCTTCACCCAGGTCGCCCGGCGCCACGCCGGCCTCGAGGTCGTGCTGCACGTGACGCGTGTCGTGCCCAGGTCGCTCCTCGAGGTCGTCGCCTTCAGCGGCATCATCGGGATCATCCTCTACCTCCTCTCCACCGGCCGGTCCACGAGCACGGTCATCAGCATCGTCACGCTCTACGCGTTCGCCTGCTACAGGCTGATCCCGGCCGTGCAGCAGCTCTACGAGTCCGTGACGCAGATCAGGTACCTGCTGCCCTCGCTGGAGCTCATGGAGCGCAGCGTGGCCGCGGCCCAGAGCACCGGGGCGTCGTTCGAGCCTCGCGAGCCGCTCCCGTTCAGGAGCCAGGTGGAGCTGAGGGGTGTCACCTACGCCTACCCGAACGCCGAGTCGCCCGCCCTGCAGGACGTTGACCTAGTCGTGCGCCGCGGCTCGGCCACGGCGATCGTCGGCCACACCGGCTCGGGCAAGACGACGGCTCTCGACCTCCTCCTCGGCCTGCTCCCGCCGACCGCGGGCGCGATCCTCGTGGACGGCGAGCCCCTGACGCCCGAGAAGGTGCGCGCCTGGCAGGCCGCTATCGGCTACGTGCCCCAGCACGTCTTCCTCAGCGACGACACGATCGCCGCCAACATCGCCTTCGGGGTGCCCGAGGACGAGATCGACCTCGCCGCCGTGGAGAGAGCGGCCCGCATCGCGCAGGTCCACGACTTCGTCTCCGGGCTGCCCGAGGGCTACATGACGCGGACCGGCGAGCGCGGCGTGAGGCTCTCCGGCGGTCAGCGCCAGCGCCTCGGCATCGCCAGGGCCCTCTACCGGGACCCTCCCGTGCTGGTCCTCGACGAGGCCACCAGCGCGCTCGACAGCGTGACCGAGGAGGCCGTGTTCACCTCCCTGGCCGAGCTCGCCGGCACCAAGACCGTGGTGCTCGTGACCCACCGCGTGTCGACGGTCAAGGAGTGCGACCACGTGGTCGTGCTCGAGTCCGGCCGCGTGGTGGCCGACGGCAGCTACGACGACCTCATCCGCACCAGCGCGCACTTCCAGGCCCTGGCCCGCCACCGCGGCGAGCCCGTGGCCACCGGCGCCTGAGGCCCCGGCCTCCACCTACCTACGGCAGCGCCCCGACCTTAGCGGTCGGGGCGCGCGGCGTTCGCTGGGTGGGCGGCTAGGTGAGGGTGAAGACCCGCCCGTACTCCTCGTTGGCCCGCGCGTAGTCGGCGGGCCTGCCCACGTCCTGCCAGTACTCGTGGATGGGGAACGAGGCTACCTCGCGGCCGTCCTGCAGCAGGCGCTCGTAGAGCGTGGTCATGTCGGTGTACGTCTCCGGCTCGAGGTACTGCAGGCAGAGCGGCTCGAGCACGTAGATCCCCGCGTTCACGAAGTAGCGGTAGACGGGTTTCTCGACGAGCGAGACGACCTTCTGGCCGCTCGTCTCCACCACCCCGTACGGGACCTGGACGTCGTGGTAGCTCACGGCCATCGTCGCGGCCACGCCGGCCTGCGCGTGGAAGTCGACGAGCTTGCGGAAGTCGATCGTCGTGAGGACGTCGCCGTTCATCACGAGGAACGGCCGGCCGGGCACCGGCTGGAGGTACTGGAGCGCTCCGGCGGTGCCCAGGCGCTTGTGCTCGTGCACGTACTCGATGCGCGCCTGGTAGCGCGAGCCGTCGCCGAAGTACTCCTCGATCATGTCGGCCTTGTAGTTGACCGTGATGTAGATGCGGTCGAAGCCCTGCAGCACCAGCCGCTCGACCATCGTCTCGAGCATCGGCTTCGCGCCAACGGGCAGCAGCGGCTTGGGGCGGTCGCGCGTCAGCTCCGCCAGCCTGGTGCCCAGGCCGCCCGCCATGATCACCACGGGCACGTCGTTCTCGGCCAACGGCGCCTCGGCCTGCGGTACCGCCAGGCCCACGACGCGGCCACCGGCGTCCACGACGGGGATGCGGCGCAGCGACGTGCGCTTCATCAGCGCCTCCACGGCGGCCGCCGGCGTCCCTTCGTGGACCGTGAGCGGCTGGGGGTTCATGACCGCCCTGGCCGGGTCCTCGAGCGTGACGCCGCGCAGCAGGGCCCGCCTGACGTCGCCGTCGGACACCGTGCCGAGCAGGCGTCTCCCCTCGTCCACGACGAGTGCCATCTGGAGCTCGGCGCGGTCTATGGTCTCGACGACGTGGCGGAGGGTGTCGTCTGGTCTAACGAGCAGTCTGTCGAGTCCGTCTACGAGCACCTTCGCAACTCCTCGGCCTGGTGTAGGGCCCTAAGTCTGCGCGCTTCCGTCGGGCTCCGGCGCTCAGCGGTCACACGTGGCCCGCTCAGGCCAGGTCGCTCCACTCGAGCTCGTGGTCGCGCTCCACGTCCCGGGTGAGCCGCTTGCCCACCACGAGCTCGTACTCGTTCGGGTGGATGCCGGTGCCGGGCCGCTTGAAGTCGATGTCCTCGAGCGTGAGGACGTGCCCCGCCGGCAGCTCCCGGCGCGCCACGATGCGTCGGCGGAAGCGCTTGCGCTTCTCGAGCTCGGCCTCGCTGACGGTGCGCGCGCTGCTCCCCAGCGTGGCGTGCACCATGCGCGACTCCTCGACGAGGCGCCTCATCTCCTCGGGGTCGGCCGAGATCGCGTGGTCCCAGCCCTCCATGTCCTTGTCGATGGTGAAGTGCTTCTCGATCACGCAGGCGCCCAGGGCGACGGCCGCGAGCGGCACGGCCACGCCGAGCGTGTGGTCGGAGAAGCCCACCGGCGCGTCGAAGGCCGTGCGCAGCATGGGGATGTTGCGCAGGTGCACGTCGCGCGGGTCGGGCGGGTAGATCGAGACGCAGTGCAGCAGGCAGACCTCGCCCGCCCCCGCCTCGCGCAAGACGGCCACGGCGGTCTCGACCTCGCCCAGCGACGCCATGCCCGTCGAGAGCAGCACCGGCTTGCCGGTCCGGCCGATCTCGCGCAGCAGCAGCGGGTGGTTCACGTCCATCGAGGCGACCTTGTGCGCGCCCACGCCCAGCCGCTCGAGCAGGTCGACCTCCTCGGGCGAGAAGGGAGTCGAGAGGAAGGCGACCCCCTTCTCCCGACAGCGCTCGAGCGCCTGCTCGTGCATCTCGGGCGTGAACTGGTAGGTCTCGACCATCTCGCGCAGCGTGCCGAAGTGCTTCTTCTTGTCGGCGTACGAGGTGTTGCGGCGGTACTCCGCCTCGCCCACCAGGGACGTGGAGGAGAACGACTGGAACTTGACGGCGTCGACCCCGCACTCGGCGGCAGCGTCGATGAGCTCGTAGCAGAGGCCCATGTCGCCGTTGTGGTTCGAGCCGATCTCGGCGATCACGTACGGCGGGTGGTCGTCGCCTACCGGTCGGCCTGCGATGTCGAACTGCTTCATGCTGGGACCCACTCTCCTGTCGCGCGGCCCTCCGACGGCACCGCGTCGACGTGCTGCCACCAGAGGTAGACGTCGCGCGGGGCCTCGGCCAGGCGCCGCGAGTAGACGACCGCGTTGCCCTCGTCCGCCTCGAGCCAGGCCAGGAAGGCCCGGGCCTTGGCGGCGGCGCGGCGGAACGGCGCCGCGCCCTCGGGGGCCGCGAGCAGCTCGTGGTGGCGCACCACGCGCCGCGCGTCCGTGACGATGCGCTCGGGGTCGAACGGCGGCACCACGCGCGCTGTGTTCGCGCCGTACTGCCTGTAGGCCATGAACGGCCTGGAGTCGAAGGCGAGCTCGGCGCCCGCCAGACAGGCGCGCGAGACCACGAGCCAGTCCATGAGCACCGTGTCGCTCGGTACCGGCAGGGCCGCCGCCAGCGCCTCGGCGCGGTAGGCGGAGTTCGAGAAGCCGAAGGCGTTCACGCGCGCCAGCAGCTCGCCCTCCACCAGGGCGGCCTCTTCCTCGGGCCCGAGGGTGAAGGTGAGGCCGTCGCCGAGCGGCTCGCCCCGCTCGTCCACCAGGCGCATGGCGCAGGCGTAGGCGTCAGCCTCCTCCAGCGCCTCGCGCGCCGCCGCCAGCCGGCCGGGCAGGACGACGTCGTCGCTGTCGAGGAGCACCACGGCGTCGTGCGCGGCGCACACCTCGACGAGCGCCAGCGAACGCACTTCGGCGGGCGTGGCGCTGTCTGGGGCGCGCACGAACGTGGCCTCCACGCGGCCTCCCCAAGCCAGCTCCAGGTCGGCGGGCCGGACCCCGTGCAGGCTCAGGTAGACGGTGACCCCCTCGTCCAGCTCCCTCGCGAGCCCGCGCCAGAAGTCGGCGAAGAACCTGAGCGCGGCCGGGTAGACGACGGAGTAGACGGCGAGGCCGCTCATGCCTGTCCTGGACCCTCCCTCAGGCGAAGGGCGTGGCCTCGCCCGCCGCCGGCACGTTCGCGTAGGC
>CAZGXF010000129.1:0-6479 GCA_964529575.1 uncultured bacterium | reverse complement strand
CGCCGCTTCCTCTACCCTGGGCCATGCGCACGAGGGTCCCAGCCAGGCTCGTACCGACCGCGCTCCTCGTCGTCCTCGCGACGTTCGGGCTGACACAGGGAGACGTCCAGTGGGGCCGCGACGCCGTGCGCGGCCTCAGCGAGGGCGGCGTCGACGTCACGTTCCCCGACGGCTCGTTCCTCGGCGAGGGCACCTTGACCGGCTACCAAGCGGCCGTGCTGGTGGACCGGATGCTCTCGCGCGTGGACGCCGCCACCGGTTGTCCCGACCAGCTCGTGGCCGGGCCCGACCAGGGCTTCGCGTTCGTCGACGTCCCCGAGGACCATTGGGCGCGGGCCGCGGTGGAACGCGTCGCCACGCTGGGGGTCGGCGCGGCGTTCCCCGGCGGCGAGTTCCGCGGCGACGCGTTCCTCTCGGGCTACCAGACGGCGCTGCTGCTCGAGCGCGCCCTCGACCTGACCATGGAGAAGATCGTCTGCGGCGAGGCGCGGCTGTACGAGCGGGTCGACGACTTGGCCGCCCGCCTGCAGACGGTCCTCGACGCCATGGAGGCCGGCGAGTTCGTGGGCCCGCCCGGGCCGCCCGGGCCCGAGGGGCCGCAGGGCCCGCCGGGGCCGATGGGTCCCGCGGGCCCCCCTGGACCGGCCGGCGAGCGCGGGCCGATAGGCCTGCCGGGGACGCCGGGCGAGCGCGGGGAGCCCGGACCGCCAGGCGAGCCGGGCCCGGCCGGGCCGCCGGGACCGCCCGGCGAGCCGGGGCCCGCCGGCGCGCCGGGAGCCGCGTGCTGGGACCTCGACGCCGACGGCCAGGCCGATCCGGGCGAGGACGTGGACGGCGACGGCGTGGTGGGCGTGCTCGACTGTCGTGGCGAGCCCGGCCCGGAGGGGCCGCCGGGGCCGCCCGGGCCCCAGGGACCGGCCGGGCCTCCCGGGCCGCCGGGACCGGAGGGGCCGCAGGGCCCCGCAGGACCGCCCGGACCCGCGGGCCCGCCGGGGCCGCAAGGCCCGCAGGGTCCGCAAGGGCCGCCCGGCGCGGGCGGCTGAACGGCTGCCGCGGCTACCTGATGGTGATGGTGAGGTACCGCGGCTCCGACACCGGCGACCCGCCGTTAGCGTTGCCGCCGGAGTCGACGAGCACGACCTGGAAGGTGGCGCTGCCCGGCGCGAAGCCCGCGAAGCGCAGCGTGCCGTCCGCGGAGATGGAGGGCTGCGGCAGGAACGGCAGGCGGTCCCCGGAGTGCCGGGTCACGATGAACCCCAGGCCCTGACCCGCCTCGTCGGGGCCGCCGCCCGGGGAGACGTCGCGCGCGAACCCCTCGACGGTGACCAACCGGCCGCGCTCCGCTGTCACCTGGTCGTCGGCCAGCGTGAAGGTGGGCGGGTCGTTGACCGGCTTCACGTCCACGTTCACCGCGGTGTCCTCGCTCACGGCCCCCAGGGCGTTCCGCACGCGGTAGGCGAAGCCGAACGGCCGCGCGTCGTCCTGCGCGGGGCGGAAGGTGAACGAGCCGTCGGGGCGCAGGTCGAGCTCGCCGTGCCCGTCGGCTCTGACCAGCTCGACCGTCGCTCCGCCCCCGGCGTCGTCGTTCGCCAGCACGCCGGGGGCGGGCACGCTCAGCTCGGCGTCCTCGAGCGTCGTGTAGCGGTCGGCCTTCGTCTTGGGCGGCGCGACGACGGCGAGCGAAACCTGGGCCACCGGCCCGGCCACGTCGTGGGCGCCGCGCACCCGGTACGAGAACGTCACGCTCTTGGGCGGCTTGCCGGGCGGGGAGTAGGCGATCGAGCCGTCGGCGCCGAGCTGCAGCTCGCCCGGGCCCGCGAACTCGACCAGCTCGGCGCGCGCCGCCGCGCCCACGTCGTCGTTGGCGAGCACGCCCGGCGCCGCCACGGCGGAGGCGGCGTCGGCCCGCACCTGGAACTCGTCGGGCACCGCCACTGGCGTGAGCGCCGCGAGCACCTCGACGCTCGCGGCGCCGAGGACGTCGGCCACGCAGAAGCCCTGGTCGGCCTGGCACGCGCCCGCCAGGCCGACCAGGCCGGCGCGGGCGGGGTCCGTGGGAGCGGCGTTCACGCTCACGTGCAGGACGCTGCCAGGGGTGAACGTGAAGCCCAGGAGGCAGTCGGCGTCGGGGCGCAGCTCGCAGGTGTCGCGCCCGCGGTCGTCGGGAGGGGAGACCGTCACCCTCACGGGGGCGTCGCCGTCGAGGGCCAGGCGCAGGACGTGCCCGCGGAACAGGGCCACCACCCGCGCGTCCTCCTCGACGACCAGGCGGCACGTGGGCGAGGGCGGGCAGGGGTCGCCGAACCCGGCGAAGGGCTCCTCGTCGCCCGCGGCCGCCAGCACCGCCTCGGCCCCGGGCGCGAAGCCGACGACGCACTCCTCGCGGCAGGTGACCGGCCCGAACGGCGCCTCGACCTGGACGGCGCCTGGGCCGTCGACGGCCACGGTCAGGCGCGCGCCGGGCTGGGGTACGACAGGGGCGGCGTCCTGGAGGACGGGGTCGCCCACCCCGCCCGGGCCGACGGCCGCGACCGCGTAGCTGTAGGCGGTGCCGGGCAGCACGGTGTAGTCGGCGTGCCGGCTCGCGTCGCCGGGCAGGCGCGCGACCTCGGCCGGCTCCTCACCCTCGGCCCCCCTGTAGACCACGAACCCAGCGGCGCCCTCGCCCCCCGACCACTCGACCAGGACGCCGGCCGGCACGGGTGTGACCGTGACGGCCGCGACGGTGCCGGGCGGAGGCGCGGGCGCGGCGCAGGACGCCAGCCAGACGACGAGGGCGAACGCCGCTCCCGCGGCGCGCTGCGGCTGAGCGGCTGGGTGATGCGGGCGCTTGGGCACCGGTCCTCCTCCTTGGGCCGTGCGTGCAGTGCCTGCTGTAGCGCACAGGGTAGCGGCGGACCGCCCCGCCCTCGGTGACCTGGGCTCTAGTGCCCCGCCAACCGCTCCTCGAGGAGGCGTCGCACGAGGTCAGGCTTCGCCGTGCCCCTCGTGGCCTTCATGACCTCGCCCAGCAGGGCGTTGATCGCCTTCGGGTTCACCCTCACCCGCTCGACCAGCTCGGGGTTGGCCGTCACCACCTCGTCGACGACGCGGTGGAGCGCGCCCTCGTCGCTCACCTGGGCGAGGCCGCGCTCGGCGACCAGGGCGTCGGGGTCCGCGCCGTCGAGCACCTCGCCGAGGAGGCCCTTCGCCGTCGGGCCCGACACCTTGCCCTCCTCGACGAGCGTCACCAGGCGGGCGAGGCCCGCGACGGGGAACGTCGCGGGGTCGAGGCTACGGCCCGCCGCGGCCAGGGCGCCGGCGACGTCGACGGTGAGCCAGGCGGCCAGCGCCCTGGCGTGCTCGGGCGCGGCCAGGACGGCGGCGTCGAACACGCGGGCGGCGGCCGGGTCGTAGGCGACGAGGCGCGCGTCCTCCGCCCGCAGCCCCAGGCCCGCGTAGCGCGCGGCGCGCTCGGCGGGGAGCTCGGGGAGGGCCGCGGCCAGCTCGACTATGCGCCGCGTCAGGTCGATGCTGGGCAGGTCCGGGTCGGCCAGGTAGCGGTAGTCCTCGGAGCCCTCCTTCACGCGCATCGTGTAGGTGCGCTGCCCGCCCTCGTTGAAGCCGCGCGTCTCCTGCACGACCGCGCGACCCGCCTCGAGCAGGCGCTGCTGGCGCTTGACCTCGAAGGTGACCGCGGCCGCCACGTTGCGGAAGGAGTTGAGGTTCTTCACCTCGACCTTCGTGCCCAGGCCGCCGTCCTCGCGCCGCAGCGACACGTTCACGTCGGCGCGCATCTTGCCCTCCTCGGGGGACGCGTCGGAGACGCCGGTGGCGCGGGCGATGGCCTGCACCTCCTCGAGGAAGGCCCTCGCCTCCTCGGGGGTGGAGACGTCCGGCTCGGTGACGAGCTCGATGAGCGGCGTGCCGGCGCGGCCCAGGTCGACGAGCGAGTAGGCGGCGTAAGGCGGGTGGACGAGGCGCCCCGCGTCCTCCTCCAGGTGGCAGTGCCTGATGCGCACGACCTTCCCGCCGGGCAGCGTCACGGCGCCGCCGCGACCTACGGGCATGGCGTGCTGGCTGATCTGGTAGTTCTTCGGCGAGTCCGGGTAGAAGTAGTGCTTCCTGTCGAACCGCGCCGCCGGCGCCACGTCGGCGCCGAGCGCCAGCGCGAAGGTGACGGCCAGGTCGAGGGCGCGGTCGTTCACGACCGGCAGCGTGCCGGGCAGGCCGAGGCACACCGGGCAGACGTCCTGGTTCGGCTCGCGGCCGGCGGCGTCGGCGCGGCAGCCGCAGAACAGCTTGGTGGCGGTCCTCAGGGCGAGGTGCACCTCGAGGCCGACCACGGGCGCGGACATGGGCTCAGAGTGTACCCAAGCACCCGGGCTATCATGCCGCCATGGTCAAGGTGGAGCTGGAGGAGATCGCCGTCTCCGGGGACGAGAACCAGTTCCTGGCCTTGCTGAAGAGCGGGGACGGCGAGATCCTCCCCATCGCCATCGACGCCATGCAGGCCATCTCCATCGCGGCGGGGCGCTCGAACGAGAAGCTGGAGCGCCCGCTCACCCACGACCTGTTCGTGTCGGTGCTCGAACTGCTCGGGGTCGAGGTCGCGCGCGTCGAGGTCACCGACCTCGTGGACGGCACCTACTACGCGATGCTCGTCCTGGAGCGCGGCGGGGTGCGCTTCGACGTCGACGCCCGGCCGTCCGACGCGCTGGCGCTGGCCGTGCGCGTCAAGGCGCCGGTCTACGTGGCCAAGCACGTGCTCGAGCAGAGCGCTCTGCGCGACGAGTTCGGCGGCGGCGCCGAGGCCTGAGCCACGCTCGGGCCGCCGCCCTGACCCGCCGGACCCACGCGGGGCCGGCGCGAGACGCGCGGCTCAGCCCTGCAGGTGCGACTCCACGAAGTAGAGCTGCAGGTCCGCGACCCGCGAGGCCTCGGTGATGAGGTCGGCCGTGGTCGGGTCGCCGTGCCCGTCGGCCTCCTCGATCGCGTCGCGCAGCGCGCCGCAGTAGCGGGCCAGGCGGTCGCGCACGGCCTCGAGGTGCTCGCGGCCCTGCGCCAGGCCGCTCGGGTACTCCTCCAGCCGCGACGCCGCCGCCGCCAGACGCACCGTGCCGAGGGCGACGCCGCCCAGCGTGGTGGCGCGCTCGGCGAGCTCGTCGACGAACGGGAACAGGGCCTCGGCGACCCCGTCGAAGAGCTCGTGGAGCTGGCGGAACTCCATGCCCTTCACGTTCCAGTGGGCCTGCTTCGCCATCGAGTAGAGGTCGAACGTGTCGGCCAGGAGCTGGTTGCACAGCTCCACGAGGGCGGCGCGCCGCTCCTCGGGCAGGTCGATCTTGGACTCGTAGAGCTTGCCCTTGGCCCTGGACTTCTTCGCCATGTCGCCTCCCGCGGGCGCGACGGCTGCCGCGCCCTGACCGCACGCTAGGCAGTCGGGCGGCGAGACGCGGTGACGGCGGCGACCGTGGCGTACACCGGAGGCGCGCCGTCGGACGCTCCGGGGCGCCCGGGGTGCGAGGAGAGCTCAGCCGGCGAGGGTCGACACGGCCGCCGCCAGCGCCTCCTCCAGGCGGCTCGCGTCCTGCCCCGCGCCTTGGGCGCGGTCGGGCCGGCCGCCGCCGCGGCCGCCCAGCACGTCGAGGGCCGCGTTCAGCGCCGGCCTGACGTCCACGCCGGCGTCGGGCCCGGCGAGGAAGGAGAGGCGCGCGCCCTCGCCCGCCCGGGCCGCGAGGAGCGAGACGCACCGGGGCTCGTCCTGCAGCCTCTCGACCAGCGGTTCGAGCAGCGCCTCGTCGCCGGGGGCGAGGACGTGGGTGACCAGCGTCCCGCCTCCGGGCAGGGAGGAGGGCGCCTCGCGCAGCAGCGCGGCGGCGAGCCCCTCGGCGAGGCGCGACCTGGCGCGGCCCAGTTGCTGCTCGAGCTCGGACACGCGGTCGACGAGGGCGCGCACGCGGGCGGGCTGGTCGACGGGAGGCGCGCTGAGCGAGGCGGAGAGCTCCCTGGCCACCGCGTGCTTCAGCGCGTGGTCGGCGAGAGCCTCGGCGCCGGCGCGGAACGTCACGCGCGTCAGGCCGCCGCGCACGCGCTCGAGGCCCATGACCTTCACCGGGAGCGCCTCGGCGCTGCTCCGTAGGTGCGTGCCGCCGCAAGCCACCAGGTCGTAGTCGCCCACCGCCACGAGGCGCACCAGGCCGCGCACCTTCGGCGGCCGCCGCAGGCGGAACGCGCCCAGGCGCTCCTCCGGCACCTCGAACGTCAGTACCGGCATGGCGCTGCGGGCGGCGCGGTTCACCTCCTCCTCGGCGGCGGCCAGCGCCTCCTCGTCAGGTTCGCCCGTCAGGTCGAGCGTGCAGTCGGGTCCGCGCATGCTCACCGCGCGCGTGTGGTAGCCGGGCTCGCCGCCGTCCTCGGCGCCGCGCGCCGCTCCCACGCGCATGAAGGCCTGCGAGAGCATGTGCTGGGCGGTGTGGCGCTGCATGTGGGCGTAGCGC
>CAZGXF010000128.1:0-6518 GCA_964529575.1 uncultured bacterium | reverse complement strand
GCGAGAGGTAGCGGAACCAGTACCAGGACGAGTCCATGAAGGTGTCCATGGTGTCGGTCTCGCGCCTGGCCTTGCCGCCGCAGCTGGGGCAGGTGGCCTCGGCGAAGGCGGGGTGGTACCTGAGCGGCGACTCGCCCGTGGGCATGAAGGCCACGTCGGCCGGCAGGAGGACGGGGAGGTTCTCCTCCTTCTCCGGCACGATCCCGCACTCGTCGCAGTAGAGGACCGGGATCGGCGTGCCCCAGTACCGCTGGCGCGAGATCAGCCAGTCGCGCAGGCGGTAGGTGACCTGCTCGCGGCCGGCGCCGATCCTCTCGATGTGCTCGATCGCCGCGGCGATCGCGGGGTTCGCGCGCCCCTTCTCGCCGTTGTGCCTCAGGCCGTCCAGCGGGCCCGAGTTGACGATCGTGCCGGGGCCGGTCCAGGGTCCCTGGAGCTCGTCGTCAGGGACCGTGGCGTCGTCGGGCCGCACGACGGGCCTGACGGGCAGACCCATGGCCGTGGCGAACTCGAAGTCGCGCTCGTCGCCGTACGGCACCGCCATGATGGCGCCGGTGCCGTAGCCCATGAGGACGTAGTCGGCCACCCAGATCGGCACGCGCTCGCCGTTCACGGGGTTCACGGCGTAAGCGCCCGTGAACTCGCCGGTCTTCTCGCGCGACTCGGCCTGCCTGTCCAGCTCGGTCATGTGGCTGGCGCGCTCCACGTAGGCCTGCACGGCCGCGCGGCGGTCGGGCGTGGTGAGCTTCTCGACGAGCGGGTGCTCCGGGGCGAGGACCATGAAGGTCACGCCCCAGAGCGTGTCGGGCCGCGTGGTGAACACCACGATGTCGTCGCCCTGCTCGCTCTTGAACACGACCTCGGCGCCCTCGGACCGGCCGATCCAGTTCGTCTGCATGACGCGCACGCGCTCGGGCCAGTCGAGGCCGGTGAAGTCGAGCAGCTCGTCGGCGTAGGCGGTGATCTTGAAGTGCCATTGCGGCATGAGGCGCCGCTCGATGAGCGCGCCGGAGCGCTCGCCGCGGCCGTCGATGACCTGCTCGTTGGCGAGCACGGTCTGGTCCACGGGGTCCCAGTTGACGTACGACTCCTTGCGGTAGGCGAGGCCGCGTTCGTACATCTTGATGAAGAACCACTGGTTCCACTTGTAGTACTCGGGGTCGCAGGTGACGACCTTCTTAGACCAGTCGAACATGGCGCCCATCTGGGCGAACTGCTTCTCCATGTGCTCGATGCGCTCGTAGGTGAGCGTGGCCGGGTGGACGTCCTGCCCCGCGCGCGCCGCCTTGATGGCGGCGTTCTCGGCCGGGAGGCCGAAGGCGTCGAACCCCATGGGGAACAGCACGTTGTAGCCGCGCATGCGCCGGTAGCGGGCGGCGGCGTCGGCCGGCGCCTCGGCGTACCAGTGGCCCATGTGCAGGTCGCCCGAGGGGTACGGGTACATGGTGAGGAAGTAGAACTTCGGCTTGCTCTGGTCGTGCAGGTCGACCTCGTAGAGGCCCTGCTCGCGCCAGCGGCGCTGCCACTTGGCCTCGACGTCTCCTGGCGAGTAGCGGTCCGCCTGGCGGGCCTCGCTACCCGGGATGGTCTGCGTCATGATCCCTCCGCTTCTCCAAAGGTGGGCCAGACAAGAAGAACCCCGGCCTGCAGGGCCGGGGCGCGCCTGGTGCCGCGGGTCGTCAGCCCGTCAGCGCGGCGCCCCCGCTAGGCCTAGGTCTAGGCGAGCGTCGTAGCACGCCGTGGCGTGACCGTGGGAGACGCTCGTGTCCATGGCGGCATCCTAGGCTCGTGCGCGGGCCGCGTCAACAGCGGCGGCACCGCCCTGGGGCACCGTTCGGGGCCGCGCGCATCGCCGCCGTGGGCGTAGCGAGGGGCCCCGGGCCGGCGGCCGGGGCGTTCCGCGTTCCCGGCGCGCGCCGGGCGGGTCCCGGGCGGCCTGGGCGGCGGCGTGAGCCGGCGCCGACGGACGTTACACTCGGGCCATAACGCGGTCTTGGAGGCTGGCATGGAGTTCGACCTCATCGTCATCGGCTCGGGACCCGGGGGCTACCACGCCGCCATCCGGGCCGCGCAGCTAGGGCTCAAGGTTGCTTGCGCCGAGAAGGGCGACGTCGGCGGCGTGTGCCTGAACGTGGGGTGCATCCCCACGAAAGCGCTCCTGCACGTGGCCGCCGAGGTCAGGAACGGCCGCGAGGCGAAGAGCTTCGGCGTGAGCTTCGGCGAGCCGGAGATCGACCTTGAGCAGGTGGACGCGTTCAAGTCGAGCGTGGTCAAGAAGATGACGAGCGGCGTCTCGATGCTCTTCAAGGGCAACAAGGTCGAGCTCCTCGCGGGCGAGGCGCGCTTCGTCGGCCCCAACGAGGTCGAGGTGGGCGGCGAGCGGCACCAGGCGAAGCGGTTCATCGTCGCCACGGGCTCGCGGCCCGCCAGCGTCCCCGGTTTCGAGGTGGACGGCGAGCGGTTCATCGACTCCACCGGCGCCCTGCAGCTGGGCGACGAGGTCCCGGGGCGCCTGCTCGTGATCGGCGGCGGCGCGATCGGCCTGGAGTTCGCCGACGTCTACTCGGCGCTGGGCAGCCAGGTCACCGTGGTCGAGATGCTGCCGCACATCGCGCCCACCGCCGACCCCGACGCTTCGAAGGAGCTGCGCAAGGCCCTGGAGAGGCGCGGCATCGAGGTCCTCACCGGCACGAAGGTCGCCGGGCAGAAGACGACCGAGGACGGGGTCGTGGTCTCGCTGGAGGGCGAGGGCGGCGCGCGCGAGGTGGTGGCCGACAAGGTGCTCGTCGCCGTGGGCCGCCGGCCGAACGGGCACGGGCTGGGACTCGAGGAGATCGGCGTCGAGGTGGACGAGCGCGGCTACGTGAAGGTCGTGAACGAGCACATGCAGACGACGCTGGACCACGTCTACGCGATCGGCGACGTCGCCCGCGGGCCCCTGCTGGCGCACAAGGCGATGAAGGAGGGCCTCGTGGCCGCCGAGCACGCCGCCGGCAAGCCCGCGGCGTACGACACCGTCGTCCCCTCGGTGATCTACACCTCGCCAGAGCTGGCGAGCGTGGGCATGACCGAGGAGGAGGCGAAGGCGGCGGGGTTCGAGGTGCGCGTCGGCCGCTTCCCGCTCACCGCCTCGGGCCGCGCCGCCTCGCTGGGCACCGACGAGGGCGTCGTGAAGGTCATCGGCGACGCGAAGACCGACCTGCTGCTCGGCTGCCACATCGTGGCGCCGAGCGCCGGCGAGCTGATCGCCGAGGCCGCGCTGGCGATCGAGATGGGCGCCACGCTCGAGGACCTGGCGCTGACGCAGCACCCGCACCCGACGCTGTCCGAGATGGTGATGGAGGCCGCCGAGCACGCGCACGGGCGGGCGATCCACATCGCGAACCGGCGGCGCTGAGCCGAGGCGCTGGCCGGCGCTGGGCGCGCGGCAGCCAGTGGAAGCACCGGGGCCCTCGCGACGAGGGCCCCGGATGCGTCACGGCCCGACGCTCCGGCTCAGGTGGTGTAGTCGGCGTTGATCTTCACGTAGTCGGCGGTGAGGTCGCAGCCCCACGCCTCGGCGGTGGCGTCGCCGGCGGCGAGGTCGGCCTCCAGCAGCACGTCCTCGCGTCTGAGGAGCCGCGAGACCTGCGCGGCGTCGAACGGCAGCGGGGAGCCGTCGTAGAGCTCCACGCCCTGGACGCGCACGCGCACGTTCGCCAGGTCGCAGACGGCGCCGGACCGCCCGACCGCCGCGAGGACGCGGCCCCAGTTCGGGTCGGCGCCGTGCACGGCGGCCTTCACGAGCATGCTGCCCGCCACGGCCCGCGCCGCGGCGCGCGCCTCGGCGTCGTTCCGTCCGCCGGTGACCCGCACGGTGATCAGCTTCGTGGCCCCCTCGCCGTCGCGGGCGACCTTGCGGGCCAGCTTCCCGCAGACCTCCTCGAGCGCGGCCTCGAGCTCGGCCGCGTCGGCGGGCACGCGCTGCGAGGAGAGCACGATCGCCATGTCGTTCGTCGAGGTGTCGCCGTCCACGCTGACCTGGTTGAACGTCCTGTCGATGACGCGCGGCCACATCTCGCGCAGCAGCTCCTGGCTCACGTCGGCGTCGGTCATGACGAACGCCAGGAGGGTGGCCATGTTGGGGTGGATCATGCCCGAACCCTTGGCCACGCCCACGACGCGCGCGCCGCTCGAGAGCGTGGCCGCCGCCTCCTTGGCGACCGTGTCGGTCGTGAGGATGGCGTCGGCGAACGCGGCCGTGTCGCCCGTGAGGTCGTGGGCGGCGCGCGGCATGGCGGCCTTCAGTACGTCGACAGGCAGCGGCACGCCGATCACGCCCGTCGACGCGGTGAGCACGTCCTGCACCCTGTCCAGCGCCAGCGTCGCGGCGGCGGCGCCGGCCAGGTCCTCGTTGTCCCAGATGCCGCGCTCGCCGTTGGCGCAGTTGGCGTTGCCGCTGTTCACGACCACGGCGCGCACCGGCGTGCCCGTGGCGAACCGCGCGCGGTTGCGCGACACGCACGGCGCCTTCACGAGGTTCGTCGTGCCGACGAACGCCCAGGCCAGCGGGTGGGGCGAGTAGATGAGCCCCAGGTCGCTGCGCCCCGACTCCTTGATGCCGGCGGTGACGCCGGCCAGCTCGAACCCCCGTGGGGCCCTCACGGCCACACCCCCTCGAGACGCAGCCCGGCGGTCTCCGGGAAGCCCTGCGCGACGTTGAAAGCTTGCACGGCCTGGCCGGCCGCGCCCTTGCCCAGGTTGTCGATGGCGCAGAACGCGAGCACGTGCCCGCTGCGCGGGTCGAAGCGCGCCGAGAGCACGGCCCTGTCGCTGCCGCTCACGGCCTTCGTCTGCGGCAGCTCCTCCTGCACGTGCACGAGCGGGTCGCCCGCGTAGTAGTCGCGCAGCACCTGGACCACCGTCTCGTCCGTCAGCTCGGTCTCCTTCACGCGCGTGGCGCACGTGGCCAGGATGCCCCGGGTCATGGGGACGATGTGCGGGGTGAAGCTGACCGTGTACGGCTCGAACGGCGCGTGGGTAGCGAGGCGCTTGCCGCCCTTGCGCACGCGCCCCACCGTGGCCTCGATCTCGGCGGTGTGCCGATGCGTGCCCGAGGGCTTGTAGGCGCGGGCGTTGCCGTCCATCTCGGGGAAGTGCAGCGGCCCGCTGGCCGCGCGGCCGGCGCCCGAGACGCCGGTTATCACGTTGGCCACGGCCGTGGGGCCCAGCAGGCCCGCCGCCGCGAGCGGCGCCAGGGCCAGGCTCGCCGCGGTGGCGTTGCAGCCGGGGCTGGCGATGAGGCGCCTGGCCACCAGCTCGTCGCGGTGCAGCTCCACCAGGCCGTACACGGCCTCGGAGATCAGCTCGGGGTGCGGGTGCTCGGCGCCGTACCACTCGGCGTAGGACGCGGCCGAGAGCCTGAAGTCGGCGGAGAGGTCCACGACCGACCGTCCGGCGTCGAGCGCCCTCTTGACGATGGGCGCGGTGGCCCCGTGGGGCGTGGCGCAGAAGACGACGTCGCTGGCGGCGATGACCTCGTCCTCGCCGGTGAACACGAGGTCGGGGAAGAGGCCCGCCAGGTGCGGCCAGCAGGCGTCGACCCCCTGCCCGGCGTACTGGCGGGAGCCCACGGCCACCACCTGGGCGTGCGGGTGCCGGGCGAGGCGCTCGAGGAGCCCGGCGCCGCCGTACCCGCTGGCGCCGAGGACCCCGACGCGCAGAGGCGTCGCCACCTCAGTCGGCCCCGTCCGCCAGGAGCTGCACGAGCACGGCCTTGTGCGCGTGCAGCCTGTTCTCGGCCTGGTCGAACACCACGCTGCGCGGGTGGTAGACGGCCTCCTCGGTGCACTCCTCGCCGTAGTGGGCGGGGAGGTCGTGCATGAACACGCCGCGGGGCGAGAGGTCGTCGAACCACGCCGGCGTCACCGTGTAGCCGGCGAACGCCTCGCGGCGCGCCTCCAGCTCGTCCTCCATGCCCATCGAGACCCACACGTCGGTGTAGAGGGCGTCGGCGCCGCGGACCGCCTCGCGCGGGTCGCGCACGATCGACACGTCGGCGCCGCGAGCGCGGGCGGCGGCGAGGACGTCGGGGTCGGGGTCGTAGCCCTCGGGGCACGCGATCACGAGGCTCGTGCCGGCCAGCGCGGCGGCGTTGACGTGCGAGTTGCAGACGTTGTTGCCGTCACCCACGTAGGCGACGCGCAGTCCCCTCAGCTCGCCGAAGCGCTCGAGCAGCGTGACGTAGTCGGCGAGGAGCTGGCAGGGGTGCAGCTTGTCGGAGAGACCGTTGATGACCGGCACCTTGGCGTGCATCGCCAGGGTCTCGAGGGTGTCGTGCCCGTAGGTGCGGGCCATGATGCCGTCGACCCAGCGGTCGAGGTTCGAGGCCACGTCGCGGATCGTCTCGCGCACGCCCCAACCTATGTAGTTCTGGCTGAGGAGCACCGCGTGCCCGCCCAGGTGGAACATGGCGATGTCGAACGTCGAGCGCGTGCGCAGCGACTGCTTCTCGAAGATCATCGCCAGGGTCTTGTGCT
>CAZGXF010000127.1:0-6561 GCA_964529575.1 uncultured bacterium | reverse complement strand
CGACGCCATCGACCTCGGCATCGGCATGGTGCACCAGCACTTCATGCTCGTCGAGACGCTCTGCGTCACCGAGAACCTGGTCCTCGGTTCCGAGCCGGCCACCGGGCCGGTCTTCGACTACCGGAAGGCGCGCAAGGAGGCCGCGAAGCTGATCAAGGAGTTCGGCTTCGACCTCGACCCCGACGCCCGCATCGAGGACCTGCCCGTGGGGCTGCAGCAGCAGGTCGAGATCCTCAAGGCGCTCTACCGCCAGGCGAAGATCCTGATCCTGGACGAGCCCACGGCCGTGCTCACGCCGCAGGAGACCGTCGGTCTGTTCCGCTTCCTGCGCGACTTCGCCGCCAAGGGGAACGCGGCCATCTTCATCAGCCACAAGCTCGACGAGGTCGTGGAGATCTGCGACCGCATGAGCGTCATGCGCGACGGCAAGATGATCGGCACGGTCAAGCGGGAGGAGACGAACCAGCGGCAGCTCGCGAACATGATGGTGGGTCGCGAGGTGCTCCTACGCGTCAACAAGGGCGAGGCGCGGCCCGGCGACGTGGCGCTGTCGGTGGAGGGCCTCACGCTCCACCACCCCGTCAAGCCGCGCGACGTCCTCGACGGGGTCACCTTCGAGGTGCGCAAGGGCGAGGTCCTGGGCGTGGCCGGCATCGAGGGCAACGGCCAGTCGGAGCTCGTGGAGTGCATCACGGGCCTGCGCACCGACTACCAGGGCACGATCCGCATGCTCTCGGGCGGCCGCCTGCACGACGTCTCGCACGAGTCCCTCAGGCGGCGCCGCGAGCTGGGCATGAGCCACGTGCCCGAGGACCGCAACGGCCGCGGCCTGATCCTCCCCTTCACGGCCGCCCAGAACGCGATCCTGGGCGACCACCACCGGGCGCCCTACGCCGGACCGGCCGGCCTGCTGGACGAGGGCACCATCCGCGACCACGCCGAGAAGCTCATCGCCGAGTACGACGTGCGGCCGAAGAACGCCTCCATACCGGCCGCGAACTACTCCGGCGGCAACGCCCAGAAGCTGATCGTCGCCCGCGAGCTGGAGCGCGAGCCCACGGTCCTCGTGCTGGCGCAGCCGACCCGCGGCGTCGACATCGGCGCCATCGAGTTCATCCACCAGCAGATCGTCGACGCCCGCGACAGCGGCCTGCCCGTGCTGCTGGTGAGCGCCGACCTGAACGAGGTCCTCTCGCTCTCCGACCGCATCGTGGTGATGTTCGAGGGCCGCATCATGGGCGAGCTGTCGCACGACGAGGCCACGCCCGAGCTGCTGGGCCTGATGATGGCCGGCTGCGACACCGCCACCGCACGCGCCCGCGTCCACGAGGTGCCGGCGGCGCCGGTGGGCCCCGGCTGAGGGTTCGGCGCACGCGTCTCGGGCCGTCGGCGCGGCCGACGCCGCTAGGCCGCCTCGACCGCAGCGCACCCGAGGACCGGCCCGGGACCTACCCTCCTCCGCCGGGCCTTAAGGTCAGTAACCCGCTAGCGGTCTACTGCCCCTGCCGCTCCGGCCTTCGGCTTTCGCGGCCTGGACGGCATCCACGAGCGCTGCGGCGCCCACGCGCAGTATGCCGCGGGCGGTCTACTGACCACAGCGTTCCGGGAGGAGCCCGAGGTGGAAGCGCGCGACGACGACCGTCGCGCGCCGCCCCTGTGCCGGGCCCGATCAAGCCAGGAAGGCGCGCAGGTGCCTCTCGACCTGGCCGAACTCGATGAGGAAGGCGTCGTGGCCGTGCGGTGAGCTCACGCGCGCGTAGGTGGAGTTCGGCAAGGCCGCGGCCAGCTCGCGCACCTCGGCCTCCGGGTAGAGGACGTCCGAGTCGATGCCGATGACCAGCGCCGGCATGGTGAGCCGCGAGAGAACCGCGCTCGTGCCGCCGCGGCCTGCGCCGACGTCGTACTCGTCCATCGCCAGGGTCAGGTAGAGGTAGGTGTTGGCGTCGAAGCGGCGCACCAGCTTCTCGCCCTGGTAGGCCAGGTAGCTGGCCACCTGGAACGGCGCCTCGCCGGCGCCCAGCCCGTCGGAGCCGCGTACCGCCTCCTCGCGACGGGCGCGGCCGAACCGCGACTCCACCGACGCCGGGGCGCGGTAGCTGAGCATGGCGATGGCGCGCGCCAAACCCAAGCCGGCCTCGGGCTGCTGGTCCAGGCGGTAGGCGCCGCCGCGCCACGCCGGATCGGCGGTGATCGCCCGCCTGGCCACCTCGTTCAGGCCGATCGCCCAAGCCGAGTGCCGCGCGCCTATGGCGATGGGCACGATCGCCCTCACCATCTCCGGGTACGTGGCGGCCCACTCCACGACCTGCATGCCGCCCATCGAGCCGCCCACCACCGCCCGTAGGGTCGTGACGCCCAGGCGGTCCAGGAGGCGCTTCTGGGCGGCGACCATGTCGCGCACCGTGTAGCGCGGGAAGCGCGTGCCGTACGGCCGGCCGGTGGCGGGGTCGATGCTGGACGGGCCCGTCGTGCCGTAGCAGCCGCCGAGGACGTTGCTGGACACGACGTGGAACCGGTCGGTGTCGATGGCCTTGCCCGGGCCGATGAGCGCGTCCCACCAGCCCGGGGCGCCGTCCCTCTCCCCGACGCCGGCGGCGTGGGCCGAGCCGGTGAGCGCGTGGCAGACGAGGACCGTGTTGGTCCCGTCGCGGTCGCGCCGGCCGTACTCCTCGTAGGCCACGGCCACGTGCTCCAGGCGGCCGCCCAGCTCCAGTTCGAGGGGGTCCTCGGGCGTGGCGACGTCCAAGACGTGCGTCGCCACGCGCCCGAGGCTGCGCTCGCGGGGCTGCCAGGTCCGCGCGATCAGCGCGGCGTGCTCGCCCCACGTCTCGTGGAAGAGTGTCGGGGCGTCAGTCGGCGGCACGGTCCGTACTGGCGCCCACGGCGCCGCCGCGCGTCGCGCGGCGCGCGGCCTCCAGCGCCTGGGTGAAGTCGTCGATAAGGTCGTCCACGTGCTCGATGCCCGGCGTCACGCGGATGAGGCCCGGCGTGATGCCCGCGTTCCGCAGGCCCTCTTCGCTGAGCTGCGAGTGCGTCGTGCTGGCCGGGTGCGTGACGCTCGTCTTGGCGTCGCCCAGGTTCACCAGGCGCGAGGCCAGCTGCAGCGCGTTCAGGAAGGCCTTGCCGGCCTCGACGCCGCCCTCGAGCTCGACGTTGAACACCGCTCCCGCGCCGCGCGGGTAGTCGCGCTTGGCGATGGCGTAGCTGGGGTGGTCGGGCAGCTCCGGGTACACGACGTTCACCACCCCCTCCTGTTGGCTGAACCACTCGACGAGCCGGCGGGTGTTGGCCACGTGGCGCTCGGCGCGCAGGCTGAGGGTCTCCAGGCCCTGCAGGAGCAGGAAGGCGTTGAACGGCGAGAGCGCCTGGCCCTGGTCGCGCAGGCCCTCGACGCGGGCGCGGATGGAGAAGGCGATGTTCCCGAACGGGCCCTCCTGGCCGAAGACGTCGGCGAACACCAGGCCGTTGTAGCTGGCGCAGGGCTCGGTGAAGGACGGGTAGCGGCCGTTCGCCCAGTCGAACGTGCCCAGGTCGACGATGAGACCCCCTAGGCCCGTGCCGTGCCCGTTGATCCACTTGGTGGCCGAGTGGACGACGATGTCGGCACCGTGGTCGCCGGGCCGGTAGAGGTAGCCGCCGATGCCGCAGGTGTTGTCGACCACAACGGCCACGCCGCGCTCGTGGGCCACGGCGCTGATGGCGTCCAGGTCGGGCAGGCGCAGGGAGGGGTTGGGGATGGACTCGAGGAAGACGGCCTTGGTGCGGTCGTCGATCAGGCGGGCGTAGTCGGCCGGGTCGTCGTCGTCGCCCACGAAGCGGGTCTCGATGCCGAGCCGCCCCAGCGTGCGGGTGAGGAGGTTCACGGTGCCGCCGTAGAGGTTCGGGGAGGCGACGATGTTGTCGCCGACCTCGGCGAGGGTGGTGAAGGTCAGGAACTCGGCGGCGTGGCCCGAAGCCACGGCCACGGCCGCCAGGCCGCCCTCGAGCGCGGCGATGCGCTTCTCGAGGACGTCGGTCGTCGGGTTCATGATGCGGCTGTAGATGTTGCCGAACTCCTGCAGCGCGAAGAGGCGCGCGGCGTGGTCGGCGTCGTCGAAGTTGTAGGCGGTGGTCTGGTAGATGGGCACGGCGCGCGACTTGGTGGAGGGGTCGACCGACTGGCCGGCGTGTACCTGGAGGGTCTCGAAGCGGTAGGACATCTCTTCTCCTGAGCTGACGGCCCTTGGGGCCGGCGGCCGCTGGCTGCGGCCGGAGGTGGTTCGTGGGTGTGTTGCTCCGCCAGGAGGGCGTGAACGCCGGCGTCGCGGCGCGACACGCCCCCTTCGCCCGCGCCTTCTCCGCGCGCGGGCCCCGGGTCCGCGGCACTGAGGGACGCCCCTGCGGGGCGGCCGGCTCAGGCCGCGCTGAGCATTCGTCCTGCGTTCGGGTACCTGGTGGTCACGCCCGCTCCTTATCTCTCCGGCGGCTCGCCATCGTGACTGCCACCGCCGGCTGGAGTTAGCACCCGCCTAGATGAAGGCTGGTTGCTGCGGCGTCGTCGGGCCAGTTCCCTCAGCCGCTCTCGATAAGTCCGGCCACATGCCCGGCCGGTAGGCTCCCGGGGCCGAGGCCCCGGCTCGCCCCGCGCCCGAGGGCGCGAACGATGGAGGGGAGTAGAGCACGACCGGCGGGCCGGATGCAACCCCCGTGCGCCGGCCGGGCGAACCGCGGGGCGAACAGGCCCGGCGTCGAGCGCGAAAGGGGCCGCCCGCCCGCGCCCGCGGCGCCGGTACGGCCCTTCTCACGCGCGCTCATCGGGCGCGGATAGCATCTGCGAGTCATGTCCGTCCAGTACGCGACCCCCGAGAGGCTGAAGGACAGGCTGACCCTCCACGAGAGGTTCGCTCCCGAGCAGGAGCCGTTCCACTCCTGGCTGTTCCGGCAGGTGCAGGCGCCCCAGGACGCCGAGGTGCTCGAGGTCGGCTGCGGGTCGGGCCACCTCTGGACCGTGGTCGCGCCGCTGGTGCCGCAGGGGTGGCGGCTCACCCTCAGCGACCCGTCGGAGGGGATGCTCGCCGAGACCCGCGCGAACCTGCAGCGCGTCGGGCTGAAGGCTGACCTGAAGAAGCACACCGCCGCCGAGACGCCGTACGAGGACGCCAGGTTCGACATCGCCTTCGCCAACCACATGCTCTACCTGGTGCCCGACGTGTACGCGGCCGTTGCCGAGCTCAGGCGCGTGCTCAAGCCGGGCGCCCGGCTCTACGCCGCCACCAACGCCACCAGCCACCTGCGCGAGATGCACGAGGAGCTGGCACGCCTCCACGAGGCGCTCCCGGAGCTGGACGTGGAGCGCGTCGACCTGCGCAGGTTCGCGCTCGACACCGGCGAGGAGGTGCTGGCGGCGTACTTCGACGAGGTCCGTGTCTTCGAGAGCCGCGACTCGCTGGTCGTGACCGAGGCGGAGCCGTACGTTAGGTACGTGCTCTCGCTCGTGAACTCCCCCGTCGAACAGGTCTTGGGCGCCGACCCGGACGCCGCGGCGCGCTTCCGCGCCTGGCGCGAGTCGGTGGCCGCCCGCTTCGCGCAGGGCCCCGTGCGCGTCAACCGCCTGAGCGGCTTCTTCGAGGCCTTCTGATGTCCGTCCAGGGAGAGCCGGCCGGCCAGCCCTCGTCGGCCGCCGACCGCGAGCTCCTCGCGGTGAAGGACGTCGCGTCGCGCCTCGCCGCCGAGCTGGGCCGCTGGGCCAAGGAGCGCTCCGACGAGCACTACGCCGGCGGTGTGGGCCTCGACGTCTCCTCGAAGTCCAGCCCCGGCGACTTCGTCACGTCCGTCGACCTGGCCGTGCAGGAGCGGCTCGTGTCGGCGTTGACGGCCGCCTTCCCCGGCTACGGCTTCCTGGGCGAGGAGGAGGGGCTCTCGAGCGTCGAGACCGACGAGCCCGTGTGGGTCATAGACCCCATCGACGGCACGCACAACTTCCTGCGCAACTACCCCGGCTTCTGCGTGTCGATCGGCCTGGTGCACAGGGGACGCAGCGTCCTGGGCGCCGTGTTCGAGTCGGCTTCCGATACCGTCACCTGGGCCGTGACGGGCGGCGGCACCTGGCGCGAGCCCGCCGAGGCGGTCCTGCGGGGCTCCGCGGGCCGGGCGGAGCGCCTGCGCGTGTCGTCGCGCGACCAGCTGGAGCTGGCATTGCTCACGACCGGCTTCACCGACGCGGCGGCCAACGACCCCAAGGCCATGGCGGTGTTCGGCGACCTGGTGAGGCGCTCCGCCGGCATGCGGGTGAGCGGCTCGGCGTGCCGCGACCTGTCCTTGGTGGCCTCCGGCCGCGTGGACGTGTTCTTCCAGCACGGCATCAGTCCGTGGGACGTGGCCGCCGGCGCCGTCCTGGTCGAGGAGGCGGGCGGCCGCGTGCACCTGGAGCTGAGCGGGCCCGACCTCACGCGGTCGGGCCCGTTGAACGTCTTCGCCGGCGTGCCGGCGGTGCTGGAGCAGGTGCTGGAGCGGCGCCGCCAGGCGCTGTCGGACCTGGGCTAGGCGCCCCGCTCGCGGCCGGCGCCTGCCCGTCGCGGCGCC
>CAZGXF010000126.1:0-6624 GCA_964529575.1 uncultured bacterium | reverse complement strand
ACGACGACGTGGTCCTGGCCCAGCGGCAGGATGGTCACCGCGAACCAGGCCGGCTCGCCCGGCGATGCCGAGAACGGGTCGGGACCGCGCGCCGAGTCGTGCCCTCCGCGCACCGGCAGCGCCTGCTCGAACTCCTGCACGCGGCCGCTGACGTGCGCCGTCACCAGGCGCCGGTAGATGCGCGGGTCCAGGTGGTCGGGGTAGACGCCCCTCACCCCGCGGCCGACGAAGTCGTCGCGCGAGATGCCGAGGAACTCTGCGGCGGCGGGGTTGATGTCGACCCACTCGAAGTCGGCCAAGCGGCCCGACTCGCTCCTCACGGCCCGGAAGACGACGAGGCCGTAGGGAGCGGTGCGGAAGTAGTCGGGCCAGAGCTCCGCGGCCAAGGCCCCGGGGCGTCCCTCGATCGTCGTCACCTCGAGCACCGCCAACATATTAGCCACAGTGGCCCACAACGCTCGGGCGGGGCGGGAACGGCGCTCACGCGTCGGCCTCCTCGTCGCCGGTGGCGGCGGGCAGGCCGCGTCGCGACCACTCGCTCCACGACCCGGGGTACAGCCTCACGCCGCCCTTGCCGGCCACCTCCAGCGCCAGCACCAGGTGCGCGGCGCTCACGCCCGACCCGCAGTAGGCGACGACGTCGGCGTCCGGTGGCAGCTCGTCGACGCGGTGGACCGCCCGCAGCTCCGCGGGCGGGAGGAGGCCCTCCTCCCCCATCCCGCGCATGTACGGGCGGTTCAGCGCGCCGGGGATGTGGCCCGCCACGGCGTCGATGGGCTCGACCTCGCCGCGGTAGCGCTCTGGCCCGCGGGCGTCCAGCAGCACCAGGCGCGGGTCGTCGAGCCTCCCGAGCAGCTCCTCCGCATCGACCACCATGTCGCCCCGCGGCCGGGCGGTGAACGTCGCGGGCTCGTGGCGGGCAGGGTCGGTCGAGACCGGGCCGCCGGCCGCCAGGTAGGCGCGGTAGCCGCCGTCCAGGAAGCGCACGCGGTCGTGGCCCAGGTAGCGCAGCAGCCACCAGGCGCGCGCGGCGTACATCGTGCCGGTCTGGTCGTAGACGACGACCTCGTGCTCGTCGCCCACGCCCCGGGCGCCCAGCTTCGCGGCCAGCGCCGTAGGGTCAGGGAGCGGGTGCCGCCCGCGGTCCCCTGGCGGGTCGGCCAGGTCGCGGTCCAGGTCGAGGTAGACCGCGCCGGGTACGTGTCCGGCGACGTACAGCGCCGACCCGGCGTCCGGTTCGGTCAGCTCGAAACGCGCGTCCACGACGCGGAGACCAGGCTCGCCCAGGCGCGAGACCAGCTCCTCGGCGGTCATGAGTGGCGACGCGGTGCGCCGTCCCGCCCCGCGCGAGGAGTTCTCATGCATGTCTCAGATTGTAGCGTGCCCCGCGTCGCGACCCGAGCTATCCTCGGCGGGTGCGCCGCCGCGTGGACAGCCCCAAGAACCCTCTCGTCGTCGAGGCCCTCAGGCTGAAGGACCGCAGGCAGCGCGTGAAGAGCGGCCTGTTCCTGGTCGAGGGCGCGCGCGAGGCCGAGCGGGCGCTGGCCTCGGGGGTGTCGCCCCGCACCCTGCTCCTGGCCCCGGACCTGGCGCCGCGGCGCGTCGCCGAGCCCCTCGCCGCCGCTGCCGCCGCCGCCGGCGCCGAGGTGGTGGAGCTCTCCGAGGCGGCGTTCGCCCGCCTCAGCGTGCGCCAGAACCCAGACGGCGTGGCGCTCGTCGCGGCGGCGCCCGACCGGAGCCTGGGGGACGCCGCCGGCCTCGACGGCGGCCTCGTGCTCCTGCTGGACGGCCTCGAGAAGCCCGGCAACGTGGGGGCGTTGCTGCGCACGGCCGACGCCGCGGGCGTGGCGGCGGTGGTCGTGACGGGCGAGGGCACCGACCTCGAGAACCCGAACGTCGTGCGGGCCAGCCAGGGCAGCGTCTTCGCCGTGCCGGCGTTCGTCGCCCCGCGCGAGGAGGCGATCGCCGCGCTGAAGGCCCGCGGCTACCGCGTCGTGGCCGCCTCGCCCCGCGCCGAGATGGCGCACTGGGAGGCCGACCTCACCGGCGCCGTCGCGGTGGCCCTGGGTACCGAGGACCGAGGCCTCGACCCCGCGACCGAGGCCGCCGCCGACGTGCTCGTGAAGGTGCCGATGCGCTCGCGCGCCGCCGACAGCCTCAACGTGTCGGTGGCGGGGGCCGTCGTGCTCTACGAGGCCCTGCGTCAGCGCTCGGGGTAGGGGCTCTCGGCCCCCTCAGACCTCGGCGACGTCGGGCTCGCGCATGAGCTGCTTGACCTGCGTCCGGAAGTCCTTGCCCTCGAGGGGCTTGAGCACGACGGCGTCGGCGCCGGCGAGGCGCGCGGCCTCCAGGGTGGCCTCGTCGCGCAGCGCGGTCAGGATCATGACCGGTACGTCCTTCAACCGGGTGACCTTCTTCATGCGCCGGCAGACGTCGAGCCCGTCCACGTTGGGCATCTTGACGTCGAGGATGGCCAGGTCGGGGGTGTGCTCCTTCAGGTACTGGAGAGCCTCCGCCCCGTCCTCCACGAGCTTCACCTCGTAGCCTTCGACGCTCAGCAGCATGTCGAGGACCATGCGCTGGCCCGCCAGGTCCTCGGCAACAAGGATCTTCGCCACGCACTGAGCTTATGGGAGCGCCTCTTACAGAATCGTCAGAAGCGCCACTGTCGGGCCCCCGGCCTAGTACCGTGTGGGCACCCAACGTCTGTTACGGGAGGCAAGCATGCTCAAGGAGTTCCGCGACTTCATCAACCGGGGCAACGTCCTCGACCTGGCCGTCGCCGTGGTCATCGGCGGTGCGTTCGGCGCCATCACCGCGTCCCTGGTCGACCAGGTGATCATGCCCGTGATCGGGCTCATCGTCGGCGGCGTCGACTTCAGCAACCTGGGCATCATCCTGCGGGGTCGCGACCTGTACAGCTCGGTGCCGGAGGCCGTGGCCGCCGGCGCGCCCGTGATCCAGTACGGGGCCTTCCTGAACACGGTCATCAACTTCATCGTCGTCGCGTTCGCCATGTTCCTGGTCGTGAAGTCGTTCAACGAGATGCGGCGGCGCTTCGAGCGCAAGCAGGAGGAGGCCCCGCCGGCTCCGGAGCCCACGGCCGAGGAGAGGCTGCTCATGGAGATCCGCGACCTGCTGGCCGCGCGCCGCGACCTGCCCTGAGGTCCCGGCCCCGGCCTCGAGCCTCAGTAGAGGATCATCAGCTCGAGCTGCGCCGGGCCGGCCCGCGACACCGGTTCGGTAGCCACCAGGCCGATCGTCACCGGGCCGGTGAGGCGCAGGAGCATGTTCGTGAACATCTCCTCGGTCACCGCCCCGAAGTCCGGCAGCTGACCTTCGTCCAGGCCGGCGAGGCGCATCTTGCGCACCGCGTCGGCCTTCAGGTTCGCCAGCGCGGTACGGATCTCGTCCTGGCTGATGGGCAGCTCGGGCGAGCCGAGGTGCAGCTGCGTGCTCACGATCAGCTGGCCGCGCTCGAACAGCTCGGTGTTCTCGATGGCCTCCACGAGCACGTCGATCGTGGAGCTGATCTGGTTGCTGGGCGAGATCAGCCGGATGAGGTCCTCGCCCGGCGTCTGGACGATGACGTCCACCAGCAGGTTGAACTGCTCGGTCGTGACGCGGATGCGCTCCACGCCGCGGCGTGAGACGTACTCGGTCGCCTCGGCGATGAAGGCGGCGAGCTGCTCGCGCGCCTCGGCCGGCGTGGTGGCGTGCACCGAGCCCGAGTAGATGAGCTGGTCGCGCACGAAGTAGACGTCGCCGCGCTCGAACCTGCCGGCCTCCTGCTGCAGCTCGGCCAGTTCCCTGGCCTGGTTCTCGACCTCGACCTGCAGCTCGTTGACCTCGGCCTGTAGGGCCTGGAGGTCCTCGTTGCGGCGCCGGATCTCGTCCTCCAGGCTCCGGTTCAGGTCCTCCAGCGACTGGCTGCGGGTCTGCAGGCGCTGGTTCTCGTCGGCCAGGCGGACGTTCGCCTCGCGCAGGGCCTGGTTCTGCCTGTCGAGGTCCTCGGCCTGCAGCCGGAGCGCGTCCGCCGCCCCCTCGAGCGCCTGCACCTCCTCGTTCAGCTCGGCGAGGCGCTGGGTGAGCAGCGAGCTCTCGGTCAGCGCCGCGTCACGTTCGGTGAGCGCCGCGTCCCTCTCGGCGAACGCCTCCTCGCGGGCCCGCTCGGCCTCGGCCTGGGCGGCCTCGGCGGCCTGGAGCTCGCGCTCCGCCTCCTCGAGCCGCCGCTCGGCCTCCTGGACCTGCCGCTCCGCCTGCGCCAGCTGCATCGAGGCGCTCACGAGCTGCTCCTCGAACTGGGCCAGCTCGGCGTTGGCCCCCTGCAGGGCCGCCTGGGCGGCGGCGGCCTCCTGGCGGCGCTGCTCGGCCTCGGCCTGCGCGTCCTGGGCCTCCTGACGCGCCTGGTCGAGGTCGGCGCGGGCCTGCTCGAGCGCGCCCGTAGCGGCGTTCAGCTCGCTCTCGGTCTCCTCCAGGGCGCCCTGCGTCTCCTGCAGCCGCGCCTCGGCAGCGGCGACGGCCGCGGCGGCCTCCTCCACGAGCCGCTGGAGCTCGTCCCGCTGCTCCAGCAGCTGGTCACGCTCGGCCAGGACCTCGTCGCGCGCGGTCAGCGCCGCGTCGCGCTGCGCCTCGGCGGTCCGGATCGTCTCCTCCGCCTCGCGCAGCGCGGTGCGCAGGTCGGCGAGCTGCTGGTTCGCGTCGGCGACGTTCTGGTTCAGGACGCGCTCCTGCACCCGCAACCGGTTCAGCTCCTCCAAGGTGCGCTGGAAGTTCAGCAACGTCTCGGTGGCGTTCTCGAAGGCGAGGGCCAGCACGCCCAGCGTGGACAGCATGATGAGGATACCGGCCAGAACGCCGACGATCTGACCCGTCCGCTTCGGCCTGGCGCCGAAGAGCGACAGGCGCCGCCGCCCCACGTACGTGCCGAGCCTGTCGCCGGCGAAGGCGATGACGCCGGCCAGCACTACGAGGCCGAGCACCAGCAGGACGATGAACGTCATGCGGCCGGGTCCCCCTGCGCGTCGGCCCCCTCCATGCTCAGAGCTGGAAGTCGCTCCCGAGGTAGGACGTCCTGACCTCGGGGTCGGCGGCGAAGTCCTCCGGTGTGCCGTCGAAGCGAACGCGGCCGTCGAACATCAGCACGACGCGGTCGGCGATGGCCAGGGTCTCCCGCACGCTGTGGTCGGTCAACAGCACGCCTAGGCCGCGACGGGCCCTGAGGTCGTGGATGAGCGTCTGGATCTCGCGGATCGACTTCGGGTCGACGCCGGTGAACGGCTCGTCGAGGAGCAGGAAGTCCGGGTCGATCGTGAGGCTGCGCGCGATCTCGAGGCGCCGGCGCTCGCCGCCGGAGAGCGTGTCGGCCCGGTGATGCGCGAGGTGGGTGAGGTGGAACTCCTCCAGGAGGTCGTCGGCGCGCCTCTCCTGCTCGCGCCGGCTCAGCTTCTGGAACTCCAGGATCGCCATGAGGTTGTCGCGCACCGTCATGCGCCGGAAGGCGCTGGGCTCCTGGGCGAGGTAGCCGAGGCCCAGGCGCGCCCGCCGGTGCATAGGGAGGCGGGTGATGTCCTCCCCGCCCAGCCTGATGGCGCCGGAGTTGGGGCGCACGAAGCCCACGATCATGTAGAACGACGTGGTCTTCCCCGCCCCGTTGGGCCCCAGCAGAGCGACGATCTCGCCGCGCCTGAGCTCCAGGTCGAGCGCGTCCACCACCTTGCGGCGCCCGTAGCGCTTGGACAGCCCGCGGGCCGAGAGCACCTTGGTGATGCCATGCGTCCCGGCTGCGCCCCGGGCGGCCGCGGCGGCGGGCCCGACCCCGCCAGCCCCGTCAGGCACGCTGTTCAGGGCGCTCATAGGGTCGCATGCTAGCACGGCGCTCCCGCCGCGCCTGGTGAGGCATCCCGCTCCCGCTCAGGCGTCGAGCAGGGCGACGAACGGGTCCTCGAGGGCCGTGCACACCCACCTGAGGAAGCGCGCGGCGGCAGCGCCGTCGATGAGCCGGTGGTCGTAGGTCAGCGCCAGCGGCATGATCGTACGCGGCTCGAACCGCCCGCTCTCCGCGTCCCAGACCGGCTCGACCGCGGCGCGCGAGACGCCGAGGATCGCCACGTCGGGCGGGTTCACGATGGGCGTGAAGCCCGCGCCGCCGATGCCGCCCAGGTTGGAGATCGAGAAGTTGCCGCCCTGCATCTCCTCCAGGGTCAGCTTGCGATCGCGCGCCTTCTCGGCCAGCTCGCCGAGCTCCTTGGCGAGCTCGATGATGCCCTTGCGGTCGGCGTCCTTGACCACCGGCACCAGCAGGCCGGCGTCGGTGTCCACCGCCACGCCCACGTTCACGTAGCGCTTCCTGACGATCTCCTGCTTCTCGACGTCGATGGACGAGTTGAAGTCGGGGAAGCGGCGCAGGGCCACGGCCACCACCTTGAGGAGGACCGCCGTGGGGGTCAGCTTAGCGCCGGCCTTGTCGGCCTCCTTCTGGTAGCGCTTGCGGAAGCGCTCCAGCTCGGTGACGTCGGCCTTGTCGAAGTGCGTGACCATGGGCACGGTCGCCCAGGCCGTGGTCATCGACCTCACGGTGGCCTTGCGGATGCCGCTCATCGGCACGCGCTCGACCTCGCCCCA
>CAZGXF010000125.1:0-6643 GCA_964529575.1 uncultured bacterium | reverse complement strand
TCTTCATCACCGGGGGGGTGGTCTCGAGCCTGGGCAAGGGCATCGCCACCTCGAGCATCGGGGCCCTCCTGCGGGCCAGGGGGTACTCGGTCACGGCCGTGAAGATCGACCCCTACATCAACGTGGACGCCGGGACGATGCGTCCCTACGAGCACGGCGAGGTGTTCGTCACCGACGACGGCGCCGAGACCGACCTGGACATCGGCACCTACGAGCGCTTCCTGGACGTCGACCTGGCGCGCGGCAACAACGTCACCACCGGTCAGGTCTACCTGAGCGTCATCGAGAAGGAGCGCCGCGGCGCCTACCTCTCGCACACCGTCCAGGTCATCCCGCACGTCACCGACGAGATCAAGGAGCGCATCCGCGCCGCCGGCAAGGCCGCCGACGCCGAGGTGGTGCTGGTCGAGGTGGGCGGCACGGTGGGCGACATCGAGTCGTTGCCGTTCCTGGAGGCCATAAGGCAGTTCCGCTTCGACGCCGGGCGCGAGAACACGCTCTACTTCCACGTCACGCTGGTGCCGTTCCTGGGCACGAGCGAGGAGTTCAAGACGAAGCCAACGCAGCACTCGGTGGCCACGCTGCGGGGCGTGGGCATACAGCCCGACGCCCTGATCCTGCGCTCGCAGGCCGAGGTGCCGCTGGAGCAGCTCCAGAAGATCGCCCTGTTCGCGAACGTCGAGACCGACGCGGTCTTCAACTCGTACGACGCCGACCACGTCTACGCCGTGCCCGAGATGCTCGAGCAGCAGGGCGTGGGCCGCTTCGTCGAGCGCAAGCTGCACCTCGAGCCGGTGACCCCCGAGCTGCGCGTGTGGCAGGAGGCCGTGAGGGTCCTCAAGCGGCCCGAGCGCGCCGTGGACATCGCGGTCGTGGGCAAGTACGTGGCCATGCCCGACGCCTACTTGAGCCTCCTCGAGGCGCTGAAGCACGCGGGCATCGCGAACCGCGCGGCCGTGAACGTGGAGTGGGTGGACGCCGAGAGCCTCATGACCGACGACCCGCCCTCTCTGGAGGGCTACGCCGGCATCCTCGTGCCGGGCGGCTTCGGCGTGAGGGGCATAGAGGGCAAGGTCGAGGCGGCGCGTATCGCCCGCGAGCGCGGCGTCCCCTACCTGGGCATCTGCCTGGGCATGCAGGTGGCCGTCATCGAGTTCGCCCGCAACGTGGCGGGCCTGGAGGGCGCGAACTCCACCGAGTTCGACCCGTACACGCCGCACCCGGTCATCGGCCTCATGCCCGAGCAGCTGGAGGTGGAGGGCATGGGCGGCACGATGCGCCTGGGCTCGTGGCCCATGCAGGTCTTCCCCGGCACGCTCCTCGAACGGGTCTACCGGCTCACCGGCGGGCAGGGCGGCACGGTGCACGAGCGCCACCGCCACCGCTACGAGGTGAACCCCGACTACGTCGAGCGCCTGAAGGACGCCGGGCTCGTCGTCTCCGGCGTGACGCCGGGCATGAAGGGCCGCGGCGAGGGGCTGGTGGAGGCCATAGAGCTGGACGGCCACCCCTACTTCCTGGCCGTGCAGAGCCACCCCGAGTTCAAGTCGCGGCTCATGCGCCCCTCCCCGCCGTTCACCGGCTTCATAGAGGCCGCCGTCAAGCACGCGGCCAGGGAGGCCGCCACCGTCGCGTGACGATGGCCAGGCTGGCGACGCGGCCTTACGTGATCGGCGTCGCGGGCGGCACCGGCAGCGGCAAGTCCACGGTGGCCGCCGCGATGGCGCAGGCGGCGCCCGGACAGGTGCTGGTGCTGCCGCAGGACGTCTACTACCGGCGCGCCACGGACCCGTACTTCGCCGGGGTCACGGCCATCAACTGGGACGAGCCCGGCGCCTTCGACACACCGTTCCTGGTGGAGCAGCTCGACCGGCTCATCGCCGGCGAGCCGGTGGAGCGGCCGCTGTACGACTTCGAGGCCTCCGACAGGCTGGCCGAGACCCTGCGCCTGGAGCCGACGCCGGTGGTGGTCGTCGAGGGGATACTCGTGCTGCACGAAGCGGAGCTGCGGCGCCGGCTGGACCTCAAGGTCTTCGTGGACGCCCCGCCCGACGAGCGCTTCATCCGCCGCCTGGAGCGCGACGTCTCGGAGCGCGGCCGCAGCGCGCGGAGCGTCATAGACCAGTACCGGAGCACCGTGAAGCCCATGCACGACCTCTACGTCCAGCCCACGAAGCAGTTCGCCGACCTGATCGTCCCCGAGGGCGGCCGTA
The DNA here is from genome assembly GCA_964529575.1 of uncultured bacterium. Classification (GTDB taxonomy): domain Bacteria; phylum Deinococcota; class Deinococci; order Deinococcales; family Trueperaceae; genus DASRWD01. The sequence goes on along the minus strand of CAZGXF010000125.1, from coordinate 4,430 downwards.
ACCACCTGGCCGTGGGCGTCCTCGTGGACCACGTGCGGGCGCGCATCGCCGCCGCCACGGGCACCGCGCCGGTGGCGCCCGCGGGAGGGCGCTCGTGACGCCGGCGACCCTGCGCCGCGCGCTCTGGGCCGTGCTGGCGCTGTCGCTGGTGCCGGCCTTCGCGCTCGTGGCCAGGCGCGTGGCGTCCGAGGGCGGGCGTGTGGAGGTGGCCATGGTCATGGACGAGCAGGCGCTCGCCGACCAGGGGGCGCTGATCGGCGTCTCGAGCTTCGAGCTCGCCCAGCGCTACCGCGACCTGGGGCTCACCGGCATCGCTCTCTACGAGGACAACCTCGAGTCGCTGGCGAACAAGGGCTACGTGGCGGTGCTCATGGGCTACGAACTGCGCTCGCAGGCGGCGGCCCGGGGCGAGGAGCCGCCGCCCGTGCCCGCCGACGCCACGGTGGTGGCCGCGCTGGTGCCGGGCGCGCTCGACGGCCTCATCGCCAAGAACGTCCCCGACGCGGCGCCGTTCGAGTACGCCGGCCGCACCTGGTACTGGTGGCCCGGCGACGTGCGCCAGACCCTGCCCGCAGGCCCCGACCTGGCCGAGCTGGAGCGCTGGGAGGCCGCCGGCTTCGACATCGCCTACCGGCCGCGCAACGCCCCGTACCGGCTGCTGGACCCCGGCGCCGACTTCCCCTCGCAGGCCAGGTACCTCGTCTACGCCGGCACGCAGGTGGCCGGCCACCCGTTCGGGCCGGACGAGGACGGCGCCCGACCGGTCGTGGAGGCCTCGCAGGAGTTCCTCACCGCCATCATCGAGGGCACGCCGCAGGACGGCATGGGCCGCGTCTCCGGCCAGGTGCCCACGGTCCGCCTGCTGTCCTTCAACCAGGACTACGTGAACCGGCGCCTGCGCCCGGCAGACATCGTGGACAAGTACATGCTGGCCGTGTCGGAGCGGAACGTCAGGCTCCTCTACCTGCGGCCGTGGACGACGACCGAGCTGGGCGACCCGATCGAGAACACCGAGGCGATGGTCCGCGGCCTGACCGGCGCCCTGGCCGCCGAGGGCTACCGCGCCGGCCCGCTCACGACGCTGGACACCGCGTTCGAGACGAACCGCGTCCTGCGCACGCTCGCGGCGCTGGGCGTGGTGGCGGGCCTCGTCCTGCTGGCGCTGGTCGTGCCCGCGCCGTGGGGGTGGCTCGCGGCCGCCGGCGTGCTGGCCCTGGGCGTGCTGGCCGCCGGGCTCGACTGGGGCGCCCTGGCCCTGGCCGCGGCGCTGGTCTTCCCCGTCCTGGGCCTGCTGCTGTGGCAGCGGCGCGTGCTGGACCTGCTGCCCGCCACGCTCGTGAGCCTGGCGGGCGCCGCGCTGCTGGTGGCCGTGGGCAGCGAACGGGCCACGGTGCTGGCGATCCAGCCGTTCGCCGGCGTGGGCGCCACCCTGGTCGTGCCGCCGGCGCTGTTCTTCGCCGCCTGCGCCCTGCGCCGGCGCCCCCTTAAGCACTGGGTGCGCGAGAGCTGGGACGCCTCGGTGAAGGTGTGGCACGTGGCCATCGCGGCGGTGGCGTTGGCGGCCATCGCGCTCGTGCTGCTGCGGCGCGGCAACGACCCGGTCATCGGCGTCAGCCAGCTCGAGCTGTCGTTCCGCGCGCTCCTGGGCGAGTACTTCGCCAGGCCGCGCTTCAAGGAGCTCATCGGGCACCCCATGGCGGTGCTGGGCTTGGGCATGGCCGCCTGGCCCGCGTGGCTCAGGTGGCTGCTCCTCACCGGCGGCGTGGTGGCGCAGGCGAGCGTGCTGAACTCGTTCAGCCACTTCCACACGCCGGTGCTGGTGTCGCTGGAGCGCACCGTGGTGGCGCTGGCCATCGGGCTGGTGGTGGGCCTGGTGGCGCTGGTGGTGGCGCGCTGGCTAACGCGCGGGCTGAGCGCCTGGCTGGCCGCGCCGGACGAGGCGCCGGCGGCGCGCGCCGGCACCGGCGGCCCGGCGCCGCGTGGCGCGGCGACGCCCGGCGGCGCCGAAGGGCCCCTGGGCTGACCCGCCGGTGCGGCTGCTGCTCTCCGGTTACTACGGCTTCGCGAACCTCGGTGACGAGGCCATCCTCGCCGGCCTGACGCGCGAGCTCACCCGCCGCGGCCACCTGGTCACCGTGCTGTCCGCCGACCCCGTGGGCACGGCGACGCGCCACGGCGTGGGCGCCGCCCACCGCACCCGCGGCCTGGTGGGCGCCCTGCTGCGCTGCGACGCGCTCGTCTCGGGCGGCGGCGGGCTGCTGCAGGACACCACCAGCGCGCGCAGCCTGGCCTACTACCTGGGCGTCGTGCGCGCCGCCAAGCTCCTGGGCAAGCGCGTGGCGGTGTACGGCCAGTCGCTGGGCCCCCTCACGCCCACCGGCCGCCGCCGCACGGCGCAGGCGCTGCGGGACGTGCCGGCGTTCTGGCGCGACGAGCGGTCGCGCGAGCTGGCCCGCGAGCTGGGGCTCGAGGACCGCGCCACCGCCGACGCCGCCCTGCTCCTGGCACCGGACGAGCCCGTCGGCGCCGACCCGAACGGCCCGGTGCTCGTGACGCCACGCGCCGGCTACCCGGCCTACAACCAGGCGCTCGCGCGGCTGGCGCGCTCGCTGCTGAACGAGGGCGTGCCGGTGGCGGCCGTGGCGTTGCACGCCGGCCACGACGACGCCGAGGTGGACGCGCTGCGCCGCGCCGCGCCGGGCGCGGAGGCCTGGACCGCGCGCGCTCCCGAGGAGCTGCTGGAGCTGCTGCCGCGCGCGAGCTACGTGGTGTCGGCCCGCCTGCACGGCTGCGTGCTGGCGGCCGCGGCCGGCGTGGGCTTCGCGGCCCTCACGTACGACCCGAAGGTCGCCGGCTTCGCCGCCCTCTTCGGCGCGCCGGCGTTCGGCGCGCCGGTGGACGACGCGGCGCTGCTCTCCGCCGCCCGCGCCCGCCCGCCGCTGGACCTGGCCGTGCGCGACGCGCAGGTGCGGCTGGCGCGCGGCGGCGTGGGCGCGCTCCTGGAGGCGCTGGGGGCGTAGTCGCGCCGCCGGCCCGAACCTCGGGCGGCCGCCTAGCCCTGGAGGACCAGGCAGGTGGAGGTGGCGCTGGCCAGCAGCCGCCCCTCGCGGTCGGTGACGCGCGCCTCCACGAACGCCACGCGGCGGCCCATGGAGACGACCTTCCCCTCCACCCTCACCGTGCCGGTGTCGGCCGTCATGGCGCGGTGGTAGGCGACCTTCAGCTCGAGGGTCGAGAAGCTGGCCTCGGGCCCCAACCGCGAGATCGTGGCGTAGCCGCAGGCGAAGTCGAGCAGCGTGGCGGCGTAGCCGCCGTGCACGGTGCCCATGGGGTTGTAGTGCCGCTCGCCGGGGTCGGCCTCGAAGGCCACGCGCCCCTCCTCGACCTCCACGAGGCGCACGTCCAGCGTCTCGGCCATGGGCGGCCGGAGGCCCTGGGCGAGGAACGTCCGCAGCTTCTCGATGCCGGGCAGGTGGGTGCCGACGCGTTCGAACAAGCTCATGAGGGTAACTATCGCCTACGGGCGGCCCCGGTAAGGGCCCCGTGACAGGGACGTGGTTAGCCTCTCGCGTTCGCCCGCCCGGGGTGGCAAGCGGCGGCGGGCGCGGGAGGAACGGGCCTGACATGACCGGTACCGGAGTTCGCGACACCTTCACCCACCTTGGCGCTGGCCGCCCGTCAGCGACCGGCATCCTGCGTACGCCCGTGACCGGTGCCGTACGCACGGCCGCCCCTCCACGCCTGAGGGCCGCCGTCTCGCGCCGGGCCCTCGCGGTCCTGGCGGCGCTGACCCTGACGGCGCCGGCCGCCCTCGCCCAGACCGCGCCCGAGCTCTTCGTGTTCCGGCCGGGCTCGCCCATCCGCGCCGACGAGGTGAACGCCAACTTCCAGCTCCTGCTCGACCACGTCCACAGCACGATCGGTCTGGCGAACCTCACCGTCGAGGACGTCCGGCAGCTCGCCGAGCTGGTGGCGCAGCTCCAGGCCCTCGCCCAGAGCGGCGAGCTGGAGGGCACGAGCCTGGAGTACGCGTGGGACGGCACGCGCCTGGGCGTCAGGCGCGAGGGCGAGCCGGAGTTCGCCTTCGTCGACCTGCGCGGCCCGGCCGGTCCCCAGGGCGCCACGGGACCCGGCCTGGAGTACCGCTGGGACGGCACCCAGCTGGGCGTGCGCGCCGCCGGCGAGGAGGAGTACCGGTACGTCGACCTGGTCGGTCCGCAAGGACCGCAAGGACCGCAGGGTGACCCCGGCGAACCGGGCGCGCCCGGGACGCCTGGCGCGCCCGGCAGCGACGGCACGGACGGCCGCGGCCTCGAGTTCCGCTGGGACGGCACGCGCCTGGGCGTCAGGTACGAGGGCGACATCGAGTACGTCTACGCCGAGCTGCGAGGCCCCCAGGGGCCGCCCGGCGAACGGGGCCCGCAGGGTCC
>CAZGXF010000124.1:0-6716 GCA_964529575.1 uncultured bacterium | reverse complement strand
AGCAGTGGGACTAGAACAGGAGCGGCTTCCCCCATGCGGTGAGCGTAGCGTGAGAAGAGCACTGCGTCGTCGGGTGAGGACGAGGAAGGTCAGCCGGGGTAGGCGTTCCGGCCCGCCTCGAAGTTTTTCAGGCCCTTCTTGATGATCGCCTTCAAATCTTCGTTGCTACGCCTTAACGCCTCATACGCTTCGCCGAAGGAAGCGGGTATCTCGTTCCTGTTCTCATTGATGATGGCGCATCAGGTGGAGTAGGCACTGTAGTGGTCTCGCCACTTCGCGTCGAACTCGTCTGACGTCGTAAGTGATGGAGCGGACAACTCTAGATGGACCTTGAACGCCTCCTCGCCAGCTTGTCGCAGGTCGTCTTCCGAGTACTCGTCGTCACCGGCAACCAGGTGCTCCAATACCCACCTGGACTTCTCCACAACACTCCACGCCCTGGTCACTACCGAAAGCTGGCTCTTCAGTTCTTCGATCTCGACCTCGAATGTGGCGAGCCGTCGTTCATGGCGCTGGTTGAGAAGGTTCAGCAGCCAGTTGAAGAAGAAGCCCACCACTAGACCGACTACGAATTGCCATCCGGTGTCCCCCATGTGTAAAGACTACCCGGCCAACCGTACCAAACCGACGGCGATCTAGTGACCCTCCATGTGGTCGGCATTGGCCCACGGCTGGTAGACTCGTCGACGGCGAAGCAGGACATCACAACGGTGCCCTGCGGAGGCTAGAGGACGAGAAGGGCCGTGCCGGTCGTGCTTCCTCGCTCGCGTGGGATCGGGCAACCACCCACGTAGTTTGGGAGCAGGGGGTCGCAAGTTCGAATCTTGCCGCCCCGACCACACGATGGCCACGGCGCGCGGGAGTAGCTCAGTCGGTAGAGCGACAGCCTTCCAAGCTGTATGTCGCGGGTTCGAATCCCGTCTCCCGCTCCAACCTCCCCAGTGCCGCGGACGCCTGCGCCCGCGAGCGCGCGCACCAGTAGCTCAGGGGATAGAGCAGCCGCCTTCTAAGCGGTAGGTCGAGGGTTCGAATCCTTCCTGGTGCACCACGCCTCCCGTCACCGCTGTTCGGACCGCCGGGCCCTCTCAGGCCCGGCGGTCCGCTTCATGGGGCCTCGGCCGGACGGCGGCCCGGTCCCCTCCCGGGCCGTCGCGGCGCCGGAGCCGCGGCGATCACCGCACGGTGATGGGCACGCTCGCCAGCACGACCCGCGCCGAGCCGCTGAAGTACCTCACCTCGTAGCTGCCGGGCGTCTCGGGGGCGGTGAGGTCGAGGTCCGCGCCCCAGCTCGTGAAGGCGAGGCTCAGGTACTCGTACTCGGGCGCGCCGGCGCGCACGATCGTCACGTAGTCGCCGGCGCCGTCGGGCCCGGTCCACCGGACGGTGAACGCGGCGTTGGCCGCCACCTCGGCGGGGGCCTGCAGGCTCACCACGGGCGGCGTCACGTTCACGACGGCGCTCGCCAGCGCGCGCCCCTCCGACCCGCTCAGGTAGCGCACCTCGTAGACGCCGGGCTCCACCGGCGCCACGAGGTCCAGCGTCTGTCCGAACTGCGTGAACGAGTAGCTGAGGAACGTGCCGGGCGGCGCGCCCTGCGGAGCGAACGCCACCATGTCTTGCGGCCCGTCAGGCCCCTGCCAGGTCACCGAGACGTTCGCTCCGCCCATCACCTCGGCGGGCGCCGTGACGCTGGCCTCGGCGACGACGACGCGCAGCGGCGCCGTCGCCTGCACGCCGCCGCCCGCGCCGCCCACGTACCTGACCTCGTAGTCGCCGGCGTCCACCGGCGCGACGAGCCGCGCCGGGTCGCCGAAGCTCGTGAAGGCGTAGGAGAGCATCGCCGAGGCGTCGGCGCCCACCGGGGCCACGACGACGAGGTCGCCGGCGTTGTCGGGGCCGTCCCAAGCGACGTCGAAGGCCGCGCCGCCCGTCACCTCGCTCGGCGCCTCCAGGGCCGCCGCGACGGCGCGCGCCGTGAACGGGGCGCTGCGGCCCACCACCCGCGTGCCGCCCTCGGGGAGGATCAGGTGGTACCTGGCCTCGAGCTCGCCCTCCTCGTACGGGACGCGCACGCGGGCGACGCCGTTGGCGCCGCGCGCGCCCTCGACCGCCAGCAGCAGGTCGTCCGGCGCGCCGACCGGCGTCACCGTGACCCAGGCCGAGGCTCCGGCCTGGGCGCCGCTGAACGCCACCTCGACGGTGCCGCCCATCGCGGGGTCGGTGGGGGTCACGCTGAGCTCGACGGCGAACGCCGGGGCGAGCTCGAACGCGAAGGCGTTCTCGGCGTCGGGGGCCACGGCCAAGCCCGCGAACGTCTGGGGCTGGTCCGCGAACGCGTCGGAGACGAGGGCCGTGTAACTGCCCGCGGGGACCTCGCCCTCGAACCTGCCGGGGCCGGACCCGCGCAGGACGTGTTCCCCTTCGTCCAGGGAGCCGACGAACCTCACGGCCGCGCCGTCGGCGGCCGGTCGCCCGTCGCGCGTCAGCCTCACGGTGACCCGCACGAGCTCCTGCTCGGGCGGCAGCTCGACCGCGCGTCCCAGCGCCGCGGCCAGCTCGGCCGCGCTGTTCGCGCTGTGGAACGTGCCGACGCCCTCGAAGCTGCGCGCCGCCTCGGGCGTCAGGGCGAAGCCGACGATGTGCAGGTCGACCTCGAAGCCCTGCGCGGCGAGCCGCTCCGCCACGGCGCGCACGTCTCCCCCGCACGACTCCTCGCCGTCCGTGACGAGCACGATCACCTTGCGGCCGCTGGCCCCCCGCAGGTCCTCGGCCGCCCGCTCCAGCGAGAAGGCGATGGGCGTGGCGCCCGAAGGCTCGGTGCCCTGCACCGTCGAGAGCAGGAGGCCGCGGTCCACCCCGGCGACCGGGACGGCCAGGAAGCTGTCCTCGCAAGCGTCCTGGTCGAGGGCCATGGTCCGCGAGCCGTAGACCCTCAGTCCGACGTTGAGGTCGGCGGCCTCAGGCAGGCGGCTGACGAACGAGGTGAGCGCCTCCTTGGCCGCGGTGATCCGCAGGCGGCCGTCGGGCAGCTCGTTGAACATCGAGCCCGAGGCGTCGAGGACGAGGACGACGTGCGTCGGCCCCGGGACGGCCGGCTGCGCCGAGGCCGCCAGGGGGCCGAGCCAGGGGAGGACGAGAGCGAGGACCAGACCTAGGGGGCGGGCCGAGGCAGCCCTTCCCGAGCGCACCGCTTCCGCGAGGCAGAGCATGGGACCTCTCTCCGGCACGGCCAGTGTGAGTGGCGTGTCTGTGGTCAGGGACCATGCTACTCGGGACGATGAGAGGCGCTACCTCCAGGGTCGTCAGCGGCCCAGCGCGCGAACACGCACGAGGGGTCCCCCAGCGCCATGCAGGAGGTCAGGCGCACCTCCTCGCCCAGGAGCCGCGAGAGCAGCCGCTCGTCGAAGCGGCACACGGCGCGGTCGCGCCGGGCGACGTTGTGGAACACGCAGTTGACGGCCTTGAGGCCACCGTCGGCGACCTGGGCGTGGTAGCCGAGCTCGTTCATCAGCTCCAGTACCCGCGCCCGGCGAGCGTCGGGGGCCAGGCGCTCCAGCTCGGGCAGCCAGGCGCGCGCCAGGTCCTCGGCCATCGCGTCGAGCACCGACTCGGTCGCGGCCTCCCCCAGCCGCGAGCGGACGGCCTCCAGCACCGCCAGCGCCAGGCGGTCGTACTGGCGCGGGAAGCGCTCTCCCCCCTCGGCGGTCAGGCCGTAGGCCCGCGAGGGCCTCCTGCCCGTGCGCCTCAGCGCCACCGGCCGCACCAGCCCGTCGCGCTCCAGGGCGGTGATGTGCTGCCTCACCGCGTTGCGCGAGACGCCCACCCGCGCGGCCAGCTCGTCGAGGGTCAGCCCGCCCTCGCGGTGGCGCAGCAGGTGCAGCATCACGTCGTCGCGCGTGTCCCTCGATCCGAGCATGGCGGCCTCCCGGGCGCAGCATAGCGTGGCGACAATAATGACATAAAGTTGTTGCATTATTACCGGTTCGGTGCTAGCTTCGGGACAGCGGCCGCTCAACGAGAGTGGCCCGGGCGCTCGCGCGGCTCCCGGGCCGGAAGGACGCCAGTCATGAGGGAACGCACCCTCCCACGCGCCACGGCGCTGGGCCTAGCCACGGCCCTGGCGCTGGCGCTCACCGCCTCCGCGTCGGCGCAGGACCTCACCGCTCAGCCACCGCCCGAGCCGTGGGTGAACGTCGCCACCATCCTCGAGCTGCCCGAGTTCGTCCCCGGCGCCGGCGCCCTCTACGTCGACCCGGCGAACGCGCCGGTCGGCCCCTGGCTCGCCTACGGCACCGACGGCTCACTCGTCGAGGTGCTGTTCATGGTGCCGGTGAGCGAGATGCGGAACGGGGTGAACTGGGACGACCTCGCCGGCGGCCTGCTCGCCCAGCTGGGCCTGACCGTCGACCACGTCGACGTCACGTTCAACGGCGGCCACCCCGGCATGGCCGAGCCGCACTACCACGTGCGCCTCGCCTTCGTGGACCACGCCACGCAGACGTCGCTCCTCACCCAGTAGCCCCGTCGCGGCCCGCTCTCGACCGCCGTGAGCGCGGCGTGCGAGAGTGGGCCGCAGCATGTCGACCGGCCCGGCCCCCGCGCGTCGCAGCTTCCACGGCTGGCGCATCGCCTGGGCGCTCGCCGTCACGCAGACGGTGGGGTTCGGCGTCCTCTTCTACGCGTTCCAGGTCTTCACCCTGCCCATGGAGGCCGAGCTGGGCCTGAGCCGGGCCCAGACCTCCGGCGCCTACTCGCTCGCCCTGCTCCTGTCGGGCCTCGGAGCCGTGCCCGTGGGCCGCTGGGTCGACCGCCGCGGCGCTCGGGGCCTCATGTCCGTGGCGTCGCTCGCCGGCGCCGCCCTCGTCCTGGCCTGGTCGTACGTAGAGGGGCTCCTCGGTCTCTACCTCGTGCAGGCCGGCATCGGCCTCGTGATGTCGGCGGTCCTCTACGACGTCGCCTTCACGGTGCTGGCCGTGTGGTTCAGGCGCCATCGCCTCCAGGCCATGCTGATCGTCACGCTCGTCGCCGGCCTCGCCAGCACCGTGTTCGTGCCGCTGGCGACCTGGCTCGTGCAGGCGCTGGGGTGGCGCGAGGCTCTTCGCGCCCTGGCCCTCGTGACGCTGACCACGACGGTGCCGCTGCACGCGCTCGTGCTGCGGGACCACCCGCGGCGGCTGGGCACCGGACCCGACGGCGAGCCCCTCGACGCGGGGGGAGCGACCTCCCCCGAGCCGAGCGCCCGCGTGGGCGAGGCGCTGAGGAGCCGCGCGTTCTGGTGGCTGGCGACGGCCTTCACCTTCGACCGCGTCGCCACCGTGGCGATGGCGGCGCACGCGGTGCCGCTGCTGCTCGAGCGGGGCCACGACCCCGCGCTGGTGGCCACGGTCGTCGGCCTGGTCGGCGCGATGCAGCTGGCCGGACGCCTGCTCTTCACGCCCGCCGCCCGCAGCGTCGACCTGGCGACGCTCACCGCGGCGACCTTCGGCGTGAGGGTCCTCGCGCTGCTGCTGCTCGTGCTGCCCCTGCCGCCGGCGGGCCTCTTCCTCTTCGCCGCGCTGTTCGGCGGCGCCAACGGCGCCGGCACCCTGGCCCGCGCCGCGCTGGTCGCGGAGCGCTTCGGCAGCGCCAACTACGGCACGATCAACGGCTCCATGAGCACGCTGATCGCCCTGGTCCAGACCGTCGCGCCGCTGGCGATGGGCTTCCTGCGCGTGGCCACAGGCGACTACGGCGCCGGGCTCGTGGCGCTGGCCGCGACCGCCGCCGTCGCCGCGTTCGCCGTGCTCAGGGCGCGCGGGTCGCCCTCCCCCGCGACCACGGGCGCCTGAGGACGGCGACGCCGTGGTCCGCCGCGCCCCATGGCGGGATAGCGGCGGGCCCGCTCGAGCTCAGCGCCTGACGGCCCCCTGACCGGTACGCCCCGCCAGGGCGCGCTCGGCCGCGTCCAGCACGCCGTCGTCGCCCTCGACCACCAGCAGCGACCCGCCCCCGGAGACGACGTCCAGCAGGTGCCGCGCCTCGTCGTCGCGCGCGCCGGTGAGGTCCTCGAGCTCCCTGCGGCTCCAGCCGCCGGCTCCGGCCCTCGCGCCCTCCGCCGCCACGCCCTCGGCCGCGTACGGGGAGAACGCCGCCGGCGTGCCCAGGGGGACGCTGGTCCCCAGGGTCGCCGAAGGCGGCACCACGACGTCGGGCGCCGGGTCGGGGACGTCGCCCGCCTCCGCCGCGTCCTCCGGCAGGCCCTGCACGACCCGCACCTCCTCGCCCAGCCCGGCGGCCTGGAGCCGGCCGAGCGCCTCCTCGAGCTCGCTGTCCATGCCGTACACCACCACGAGCTTGCCCATGACACGCACCTCCGCTCCCCAGGAGCATGAGGGGCCGTCGGGAGCGGACGATGAGGCGCCGTGAGAGAGCCGGCGCGACCGCCGCCGGCCAGCCCGCCGCGGGGACGGCGTCTTGCCACACCGGACGCGCTCGGGTCTGTTACAATCAGCCGTTGCCGGCACGGTGGATGTAGCTCAGCCGGTTAGAGCATCGGATTGTGGTTCCGAGGGTCGTGGGTTCGAGTCCCATCATCCACCCCAGGCGATGCGGGCGACGTACGCCCAGGGCACGGGCGGGGCATGATGTCCCCGCCCGAGCCGCCATGCGAGGATGGCGGAACTGGTAGACGCGCTGGACTTAGGATCCAGTGGCCTAGCCGTGCGGGTTCAAGTCCC
>CAZGXF010000123.1:0-6794 GCA_964529575.1 uncultured bacterium | reverse complement strand
GAGGCCTACCGGCGTCGACGGTCACCTCGCGAGCGCTCCTCCCGCAGCCCCCTACAGCCTCACCAGGCTCCAGGCGCTCTCGACCGCGCGACTGAGGCTGGCGACGTGCCCGCGCGCGGCCGCGGCGGCGGCGTCGGCGTCCCGCGCCCGCAGCGCCTCGTAGATCGCGACGTGCTCGGCCAGGGACCCCTCGCTGCGGCCGGGGATCAGGATCGTGCGGAGCTGGAGGCGCGCCAGGCGCAGGCGGAGGGTCTTGATCAGGTCGGGGATCGTGCGGCTGCCCGAGGCCTGGTAGACCTTCTCGTGGAAGAGGACGTTCGTCGCCGAGTACCTGTCCCACTCCGACGCGGCCAGGGCCTTGGTCATGGTGGCCACGTGCTCGGCCAGCTCGGCGAGCTGCTCGTCGGTTATGCGCTGGGCGGCCATCCTCGCGGCCTCGGCCTCGAGGGCCTCCCGGGCGCGCAGGATGTCGAGGGCCTCCTCGAGGGTGAGCGTGGCGACGGTCGCGCCGCGGTTGGGCGCGATGCGCACGAGGCCGTCGGTATGGAGGCGATCGAGGGCCGTGCGGACGTTGTGCCGGCTGAACCCCAGGCTCTGCGCCAACTGGGCCTCGACGAGGCGCTGCGACGGGTAGTACTCGCCGTCGACGATCCGCTGCCTGATCGCTTCGTAGGCCGCCTGCGCTCCGCCACCGAGGTCGCGCTTGGCGCTGCGTCGCGCCGTCGAGCCTGAGACCGTCACCGTGACGTCCTCGCCGACCCGCGTCCGGTCCTCGCCGTCCCCGGACTGCCCTCGCTCGTCACCCGTCCGCGCCATGTGCTCCCTCTGCCGGCCCAGCGGCCCCTGGAACGACGTCCAGTCGCGCCTGGCTCCCCGTCGCCCCGTCCACCCCGCGGCCCGCCGAGTCGGCGCTCCGACCCATCGGGTCCGTGCCGCCGACGGGGCCCGCCGCTGGCGTCAGACGGTACCGCCACAGGGCGAAGGCTGTCAGCACCCCGACGCCGACCAGGTCGGTGAGCCAGCCGCCGTCTATGAGCAGCAGGGCCGCCGCGAACAGGACGGCCCTGGCCCACAGGGGCAGCCGGCCGTTCATCCAGTTCATCACGGCCGTCGTGATGAGCCAGATACCGAGTCCCGCGGTCAGGGAGTTGTGGACCACCTGGAGGGGGGTGCCCTCGAGCAGCAGCGCCGGGTTGAGGGCGAAGAAGAAGGGCACCAGGAACGACGGCAGGGCGATCCGGAAGGCGGCCCACCCGGTCCTGTCGAAGTCTGCCCCGGCTATCGAGGCAGCGGCGTAGGACGCCAGCGCGACGGGCGGAGTTATCGCCGCCAGCACGCCGAAGTAGAAGAAGAAGAAGTGCGCCGAGAGGGGCGTGAGGCCCATCGCTACCAGCGCCGGTCCTACCAGGGTGGCGAGCAGCACGTACACGACCGTCGTGGGCATGCCCATCCCGAGGACGATCGAGACCACCATCACCAGCACCAGCAGGACCATCACGTACCCGCCGGAGAGGTCTACGAGGGCGCTGGCGAGCTGCGCGCCCAGTCCGGTGAGCTGCACGACCCCGACGACGATCCCGGCGCCGGCCGTGACCGCGCAGAGGATCCCCGCGGCTTCTGCTCCCTGCCTCAGCACCGACCAGACCTCACGCGGCCTGACCCTCTTCAGCAGCACGAGCACGGCGGCCGCGCAGACGCCGATGAACGCGGCCCGCGTGGCCGTGTAGCCCATGATCAGCATCGCGTAGACGAGGCCGATGAGCGCGAGGTGGACCCAGCCCGTCCTCAGGGTCCCCAGGAACGGCGGCCTCTCCGCGCGCGTCAGGCCCCTGAGGCCGACCGAGCGCGCGTAGATGTCGATGGCGAACCAGGCGCTCATGAAGTAGAAGACGGCCGGGATGATCGCGGCCATCGCGACCTCGAGGTAGCGGATCCCTAGGTAGTCGGCCATGAGGAACGCGGCCGCGCCCATGATCGGCGGCATGATCTGCCCGCCCGTCGAGGCCACCGACTCGATCGCGCCAGCGAAGTGGGGTTGGTACCCGCCCCGTTTCATCGCGGGGATCGTGACGCTGCCGGTCGTGGCGACGTTCCCGGCGGCGCTGCCCGAGATCGTGCCGACGAGGGCGCTGGAGACGACCGCGACCTTGCCCAGGCCGCCGGTGAAGCGCCCGGCGATCGACTGCGCGAAGCGCACCAGGAAGTCGGCCGCGCCCGACACCTGCAGGAGCGCGCCGAAGACGATGAACAGGATCACGTACCTGACCATCACGGCCAAGGGGATCCCGTAGATACCAGAGTAAGAGAGGGCCAGGTGCCTGCCGATGCGCTCCAGCGAGTAGCCGCGGTGAAGCAGCGGGCCCGGCATCTGCCTGCCGAACAGCGCGTAGAGGATGAACACCAGACAGACGATGGTGAGCGGCCAGCCCACGGCGCGCCGCACGCCCTCGAGCACGAGGACGAGGAGCACCATCGCCATGAAGTTGTCCGTGGGCGTGAAGGCCCCTTGGCGGAAGATGATGGCCGCGTAGTTCATCGCCACGTAGGCGCCGGCGACGGCCGAGGCGACGATGAGCACGAGGTCGACGCCACGCCCGAGCAGCACGACGGGCCGGCTGGCGTTGGCCTCGTCGCGGACGGTGGGTCTCTTGAGGAAGAGACCCACCATCACGAGCGTCAGCGTCATGGGGAGCTGCTGCTCGACCGGCAGCAGGTAGAGCGGCTGCACGACGACGACGAACAGCATGGCGACGATCCAGAAGAGGTCGCCGAGCGCTCCCCTGGCCTTGGTCACGCCTACCAGGCCCCGACTTCCTGGGCGTAGCGGACGACGCCCGGGTGCATCTCGAGGTCGAGCTGGGCAGCCTGCTCCTGGCTGAGCAGCGCGGCCTGGTCACCGGAGGGGTGAGCGGCGGCGAGCGCCGGGATGTTCTCGAACACGGCCTTGACCATCTCGTAGACGAGGTCCTCGGAGAGGTCCTTGTTGATGTAGACGATCGAGCGCACGAGGATCGCGTCCCCGTCCTCGTCGAAGCCCGTGTAGGTGCCTGCGGGGATCGTGTCGGCGACCAGCGGGAAGCCCTCGGACTCGGAGAGGCGGTCGCCGTCGAAGCTCAGGATCACGATAGGCATGCGCACGGCGAGCGACTCGACGGCCGGGAAGGGCTGTCCGCCGACCATCACGGCGGCGTCGAGCGAGCCGTCGGCGATCGCGTCGGCGGCCTCCTGCCAGCCGAGGAACACGGGCGTGTACTGGCCCTCGCCCACACCCTGGCTCTCGAGGAGCCTCTGCCCCAGGACGTTGCCGGACGAGCCGGGGGCGCCGAGCGAGACGCGCTTGCCGGCGAGGTCGGACACCGACCGCAGGCCGGAGTTCGCCGCGGCCACGACCAGGGCGTAGGAGGCGTTCATCGTCCAGCCGCCGTAGAAGTCGATCGGCTGGCTGAAGGGCTCGTTCGCTACCGAGGCGTCCCACGCGATGTTCTCGTTCGCGATGCCCAGCTCGATCTCGCCCGACGCCAGCATGTTCATGTTCGCTACGCCACCGCCGGTCTCCTGGGCGCTGAACCTCACGCCGTCGATGTTCCGGTTCCAGATGTCGGCCATAGCCACGCCGAGCGGGTAGTACGCCCCCGCCGGCGACGCCGTGCCGATCGAGACGAAGTCTTGGGCCAGGGCAGTGGCCGACCCCAGCACAGCGACCATCACCACCAGCCGGACGTTGCGCGATACGCGTCGGAAGGCTTCCATGCGCCCCTCCTCCAACCTTTGGGTTGTTCGGACTATAGTGACGGTCGGAGGTATTGTCAACAATCTTGCCGAGCGGTTCGTTGACACTTCTCGCGCCCGTTGCTAGCATCCGTGTCGTTTCGGGCACGACCGGGGTATCGGCGCGGTCTCGCCTCACCTAGAGGCGGCGGCTCGGCGTAGCGGTCGACGGGAGCGAGGATGGAACGACCCACGGTCGCGGTGTTGGGGTTGGGCGAGGCCGGATCCGCCATCGCCGCGGACCTCGTGGCCGGCGGCGCCCGGGTGCTCGCCTACGACCCCCAGCCGAAGCCGGTCCCCGCGGGGGTCGAGCCTCGGGGCTCCGAGGCCGCGGTCGCGTCAGAGGCCGCCTTCGTCCTCAGCGTCAACTGGGCGTCGGCGGCGCTGGAGGCCGCCCGGAACGCCCTCCCTTCGCTGCGCCCCGGCACCCTCTACGCCGAGCTGAACACCGCCGCCCCCGAGCTCAAGCGCCGGGTCGCCGAGGTCGTAGCGGGCAGCGGAGCGGCCTTCGCGGACGTCGCGCTGATGGCGCCGGTCCCCGGCAGAGGGATCAGGACACCGATGTGCGTCTCGGGCGACGGCGCGGCCGCGTTCGCCGCGCTCGTGCGCGGCTTCGGCACGCCGGTCGAGGTGCTCTCGCCCGCGCCGGGGGACGCCGCTCGCAAGAAGCTGGTGCGCAGCGTGTTCATGAAGGGCTTCGGCGCCGTGATCGTCGAGGCCCTGGCGGCCGCTAGAGCGGCGGGCCTGGAGGAGTGGATGGAAGGCCAGATCCAGGAGCTCTTCGCGTCGCCCGGCGAGGTGAGGCGGTTCGAGGAGGGCACGCGCAAGCACGCCCGGCGACGCCTTCACGAGATGGAGGCCGCGCTCGACGTCCTGGCCGAGCTCGGCGTCCCGGCCCCCGCCACCGAAGGCACCGTCGCGAGCCTGCGCAGGCTCGTCGAGGAGGAGAACGCATGACACACCCGGTACCCTCGCAGCGCGCTCGCGACCTGGTCCGCGGCGCCTACGACCTCCACGTGCACAGCGGTCCCGACACGATGCCGCGCATAGCGTCGGACCTGCAGATCGCCCGCGACTTCCGCGACCACGGGCTAGCCGGGTACGTGATCAAGTCGCACTACACGCACACGGCGGGCCGCGCCGCGCTGGCCCGGGAGGCCGTGCCCGGCGTGAACGTCGTCGGCGCGATCACGCTCAACTCCGCCGTAGGGGGTATGAACGCCCTGGCGGTCGAGCTGGCGGCGCGTGAGGGCATCCGCTACGTCTGGTTCCCGACCGTGGACGCGGTGAACGAGCCGGCGGGCAGGACCGACCCCGCGCCGGGAGCCAAGCTTCCCTTCTGGGCGAAGATGGCGCTCGAGCTCCGCGCCGAGGGCATCACCAGCGACCCCGTGCCGGTCGTCGACGAGGCCGGCGCCGTCCTCCCGTCGGTCAGGCAGGTGCTGCGCTCCATCGCGCGCAACGACCTCGTGCTCGCGACCGGCCACCTCAGCCGCGACGAGATCTTCGCCGTCGTGGACGCAGCCGTCGAAGAGGGCGTGAAGCGCATCGTCGTCACGCACCCCGAGTTCCCCTCGCAGGACCTCAGCGCCGAGGACCAGGCGGCGCTCGCCGAGCGCGGCGCCCTGCTCGAGCGCTGCTTCGTCACCGCGCACTCCGGGAAGGTCACGTGGGAGCGGATGTTCGCGAACGTGCGCGCCGCCGGCGTCGCCAGCTCGCTGATCTCCAGCGACTTGGGTCAGCCCAGCAACCCGCCCGTCCACGACGGCCTCGCCCTGATGGCCGACGCGTTCCTCGCCGGGGGGTTCACGCCCGACGAGGTGAGCCTGATGACCGTCGCGAACTCGCGGCGCCTGGTGGGTGACGACTGATGGCGCGCAAGCTCCTCGTGGTAGGCGCCCACTCGGCCGACTTCGTCTGGCGGGCGGCCGGCACGATCGCCGTGACGACCGCGAACGGCGGCGACGCGCTCGTCGTCGCCCTCTCCTACGGCGAGCGCGGCGAGTCGGGCGAGCTCTGGAAGCAGGAGGGCCAGACGGTCGAGAACGTCAAGCGCATCAGGCACGAGCAGGCCGAGGAGGCCGCGGCGGCGGTCGGCGCGAGGTTCGTGTGCCTCGACCTCGGCGACTACCCGCTGGAGGTCGACGCCGCCGCGATGGAGCGCCTGGTGCAGCTGTTCCGGGACGAGGCGCCCGACGTCGTGCTCACGCACACGGCCGTCGACCCGTTCAACCCCGACCACCCCGTCACCCACGAAGTCGTCATGAGGGCCCGTCTGCTCTCGTCCGGCGCCGGCGTTGCCAGCGCCTTCGAGCGCATCGACCCGCCTGCCGTCTACCTCTTCGAGCCGCATCAACCGGAGCTCTGCGGGTTCCAGCCGAACACGTTCGTCGACATCACGCCCGTGTTCGAGAGGAAGGTGGCGGCGATGGCCGCCATGGGCGCCCAGAGCTACCTGAAGGAGTACTACACCGAGCTGGCGGGCCGGCGTGGCAACCACGCCCGGCGCATCTCGGGCAAGCAGCACGTGAGGCAGGCCGAGGCCCACCAGCGGGTGCTGCCGCTGGTCGTGGAGTCGCTGTGAGCGGGGACGCCGCAAGGACGGGCGCCGGCGCGGCCGCGGGCACCGGCCTCAGCAGGGTCGCCGATGCGCTGAGCGCCGACGCCATGCGCGAGTGGGCCCAGCTCGGTACCGCCACCGTCTACGAGGCCTCGGGTCGGCAGGGCCTCATCGACGTCGAGCTGACGCAGCTCGTCCCCGGCTCCCGCGTCGCCGGCCCCGCCCTGCCGGTGTCGTGCGGGCAGGGCGACAACCTCATGGTCCACGCCGCCATCGAGCACATCTCCCCCGGCGACGTAGTCGTGCTCACGATGCCGGAGCCGGCGCCGGTGGCGCTGGTCGGTGAGCTGCTCGTCACGCAGATGAAGCTGCGCGGGGCGGCCGGCCTGCTGGTGGACGCCTCGGTCCGCGACTGCGACGACCTCGCGGCGCTGGGCCTCCCCGTGTGGACGCGCTGGGTGCGCGT
>CAZGXF010000122.1:0-6807 GCA_964529575.1 uncultured bacterium | reverse complement strand
CAACCGCCTCCAGGGGACGAGCCCCCTGCCGAGGAGCCGCCCGCCGAGGAGCCACCGGCCGACGCCCCCCAGGACCCGCCTGCGCCTCCGCCCGAGGACCAGCCGCCCGCCGACCCTCCGCAGGACCCCGCCGAGCCTCCTACCTCCGAGCAGCCACCAGCCGAAGAGCCACCACCGCCGCCGCAAGACCCCGCTCCTCCCTCCGAGGACCCTCCCCCCACCGACACGCCCGACGAGCCGACGCCGCCACCTGACGGTGCCGTGCCGTGACCCGCCGGCTCATGTACCGATGAGCACGGTCCCTCACGCGGGTCCGCTACCCTGGCCCTGACCTCGATCCAGCGTCGGGGGCGCAGCACCCCGCGCTGAGACGGGCCGTAGGTCGGGCCGTCAGCGCTCCTAGCCCTACGACAGCCACCCACGCGGGCCCTGACGGACAGCCGCGCCATGCGCGGTCCCGGACCTGGGCCCGAGAGGGCGAAGCTCGACAGGGAGGGAGACTGCGATCATGCGGGAGCTCAGGCGTACGACCTGGTCGAGGACGCGTTGGTTCGTCGCGGCGCTGGTCATGGCTGGTCTGGTCGTGGCCCAGGACGCGCCGGACGTCAGCGTCGACTCGTTCACTAGCGACTTCTCCGTGATGCAGCAGCTCAGGGACGTCGCCGCCCAGGGCAGCGGCGCGGTCGCGGTGCTGCTGCCCGAGACCACCACGTCGGCGCGGTACGTGGCCTTCGACGAGCCCTTCCTGCGCCGCGCGTTCCAGGAGGCCGGCCTCGCCGACGGCGACGTCATCATCAGCAACGCCCAGGGCAGCGAGTCCACGCAGCTCACCCAGGCGCAGGCGGCCATCACCCAGGGCGCCACGGTGCTGGTCCTCGACCCCATCTCCTCGGGCGTAGGGGCGGCCATCGAGCAGTACGCGGCCGAGCAGGGCGTCCCGGTCATCGACTACGACCGGCTCACGCTGGGCGGCGCCAGGGACTACTACGTCAGCTTCGACAACGTTCGCGTGGGCGAGCTCATAGGCGAGGGCCTCGTGCAGTGCATCGAGGAGTGGGGGGTCGAGTCCCCGACCGTGCTGGTGATGAGCGGCGCTCCCACCGACAACAACGCCACGCTCTTCGCGCAGGGCTACAACGCGGTGCTGGAGCCCCGCTTCGCGGACGGCACCTACGCGAACGCCGGCGCCCCTGCCGGCACGTGGGACCCCGCGCAGGCGCGCACGACGTTCGAGGGCCAGTTCACGGCCAACGAGGCGATCAACGCCGTCGTGACCCCCAACGACGACAACGCCAACGCCGTGATCTCGTACCTGAAGACGCTGAACGTGCCGCCGCGGACGTTCCCCACCACCGGCCAGGACGCCACGCTGCAGGGTCTGCAGAACGTCCTCTCCGGCTACCAGTGCGGCACCGTCTACAAGCCCATCAACCTCGAGGCGCAGGCGGCGGCCGCCCTCGCCCTGTTCCTCCGGGCCGGCATGGAGCCGCCCGCCGGTCTCGTGAACGGGGCCACGGCCGACACCGAGGCCGGGACCGACGTCCCCTCGGTGCTCCTCGACCCCATCTGGGTGACGCCCGAGAACATGGCCGAGACGGTGGTGGCGGACGGCTTCGTCGACCCGGCCGAGCTCTGCGCGGGGTTCGAGGCGGAGTGCGACGCGGCCGGCATCGAGTACTAGGAGCGGCGTGACGGACCTCCCGGCTCGGCGCGGTGGCGACACCGGCGCCGAGCCGCTCCTGCGCCTCGAGGGCGTGCGCAAGAGCTTCGGCGCGGTGCAGGCGCTGCGCGGCGTGGACCTGACCGTGCCCGCCGGCCAGGTCACCGCCCTGGTGGGCGACAACGGCGCCGGGAAGTCGGTGACGGTGAAGGTCATCGCCGGCACCTACCAGCCCGACGCCGGCACCGTCTACTGGCAGGGCCGGCCGGTCCGCGTCAGGAGCCCCCGCGAGGCCTCGGCGCTGGGCATCGAGGTCGTCTACCAGGACCTGGCCCTCTGCGATAACCTTGACGTCGTCCAGAACATGTTCCTGGGCCGCGAGGTCGTCAGGGGCGGCCTCCTCGCCGAGGACGACATGGAGCGCGCCGCCGTCGAGACGCTCGCGAGCCTGCGCGTCACCACCCTGCAGTCCGTGCGCCTGCCGGTGGCGGAGCTCTCGGGCGGGCAGCGTCAGTCGATCGCGGTCGCCAAGGCCGTGATGTGGAACTCGCAGCTGGTGGTCCTCGACGAGCCCACCGCCGCCCTCGGCGTGGCGCAGACGCGCCAGGTGCTGCAGCTCGTCAGGCGCCTGGCCGAGCAGGGGCTGGCGGTGCTGATGATCTCGCACAACCTCGTCGACGTCTTCGAGGTCGCCGACCGCATCGCCGTGATGCGCCTCGGCGAGGTCGTGGGCGAGGGACCGGCGAGCGAGACCGACGTCCAGACCACCGTCGAGCTGATGACCACCGGCAGGCGGAGGGTCGCGTGAGCGAGCCTGCCGGCGCCGCCACCGCCCCCCGGTTCACCGCCGCCAGGGCCCGCTTCCTGCCGGGCCTTACGGGCGTGCTTCCGGTGCTGCTGGGCGTCGTCGTGATCGCGGCGATCTTCCAGAGCCAGAACCAGCGCTTCCTCACCACGGGCAACCTCGTGAACCTGCTCGTGCAGGGCTCGGTGTTCATGCTCATCGGCATGGGCCAGGTGTTCGTGCTCCTGCTGGGCGAGATCGACCTGTCGCTCGGCTACGTGGCCGGCATCGCCGCCGTGGTGGTGACCATGCTCGTGCAGCCCGCCACCGGCTGGCCGTGGTGGGCGGCGCTGCTGGCCGCGCTCGTCGTCGCCGCCGCCATCGGCTTCCTCCAGGGGACGCTGATCACCCGGCTGCGGCTGCCTTCGTTCGTGGTGACGCTCGCCGGCCTGCTGGCCTGGCAGGGCGTGATGATCATGGTCCTGGGCACCGGCGGCACGGTCCCGGTCCCCGACCGCACCATCAACGCCATCGCCAACGGCACGTTGAGCCCTCTGGGCGGCTGGCTGCTCGCGGGGGCGGTCGTGCTGGCCTTCGCCGCCGTCACGTTCGTCGAGGACGGCAGGAGACGCCGAAGCGGTCTGGCGGCCCCCTCGTTGGGGCTGAGCGTCCTCAAGGTCGCGCTGGCGGCCGCCGCGGCCGTGGGCCTGACGCTGCTCGTGAACGCCGACCGCGGCGTGGGCGCGTTCGAGCTGCGCGGCATGCCCATCGTCTTCCCGGTACTCTTCGGGGTGCTGGTGCTGTGGAGCGTCGTGCTGGGCCGCACCCGCTTCGGCCGCTACGTCTACGCCATCGGCGGCAACGCCGAGGCCGCCAGGCGCGCCGGCATCGCGGTCGCCTGGGTACGCACGCTGGCCTTCACCTGCGCCGCGGTGACGGCCGGCGTGGGCGGCATCGTCTACGCCTCGCGCCTGCGCTCCATCTCGACCAGCTTCGACGGCGGCACGATCGTCCTCTACGTGGTCGCCACCGCGGTCATCGGCGGCACCAGCCTGTTCGGCGGCCGCGGCCACCCGCTGCACGCGGTGCTGGGCGGAGTGGTGATCGCCGCCATCGTCAACGGCATGGCGCTGCTGGGCCTGTCCGCCGCTATCCAGCTCATCGCCACGGCCGTGGTGCTGCTGGCCTCGATCCTCGTCGACGTGCTCGTGCGTCGGCAGGGCGCGGCCGGGCCGTAAGGATGCGTCGACGCGTCTGGACGGCGGGCGGGCTGGTCTCCGCCGGGTAGGAGGAACGCATGCTTGGAGGCCGCTTCACGACCAGGTACCCGTTGGCGCTCGCCGCGCTGCTGCTGGCGGGCGTCGCGTGGGCACAGAGCCCCTTCAGCGGCACCTGGCGGGGGAGCATCTTCGTGCCCAACGCCGAGCTCGAGGTGATCGTGACCCTCGACATGGAGGCCGACCCACCCGCGGGCACCATCGACATCCCCGCCCAGGGCGTCGCGGGGTTCGCCCTCCAGCGCGTCGGGCTCACAGAGGGCGGTGTCACGTTCGCCATCGCCGGCGTGCCCGGTGACCCCACCTTCAACGGCGCGCTCCAGGACGGGCGCATGGTGGGCACGTTCTCGCAGGGCGGCGTGACGTTCCCGTTCGCCCTCGAGCCCGCCACGCCGGGCGAGGGGGAGGCGGCGGGCGAGGGGGAGGGCACCGGTGAGGGCGTCTACACCGACCCCGCAGGTCTCTACACGGTGCCGGTGCCCACGAACTGGACGGCCGAGGCGCGCGAGGGCTACAGCGTCCTGACGAGCCCCGGCGGCGCCATCGAGGTCTTCATCGTCACCGTGCCCACCGCCGACGTCGAGGCCGCCCTGGCGCAGGCGTGGGAGCTCGTCGACCCGTCGTTCGAGGCGGAGGCGGGCCAGACGTTGACGCCGCCGGCGCCCGCCGGCATCGACGCGCTGCGGGTGGTCACCTACGACACCCCGCCCGACCAGGTAGTCCAAGCGGCGGTGAGGGTGGTCGGCGAGACGGCCTTCGTGATGCTCTTCCGCGGCCCCCTGGCCGCGATCGCCGAGCGTCAGAGCCAGGTCGTGATCATCGACACCGGCTTCAGGATCGTGGGTCTCGTGGAGGAGGACCTCACCGGACGCGAGGCCAGGAGCCTCACGCCGGAGCTCGTAGCCGAGCTGGAGGGGTTCATCGCCCACGCCATGGAGCTGGCCGAGGTGCCGGGCCTGGCCGTCGCGGTGGTCCAGGACGGCGAGGTCGTCTACGCGAACGGGTTCGGCGTCCGCGAGCTGGGCGGCGAGGAGCCGGTGACGCCGGAGACGCTGATGATGATCGGCTCCACCGGCAAGACGATGACGACGATGATGATCGCGACCCTGGTGGACGAGGGCCTGCTCGGCTGGGACACGCCGGTGGTGGACGTGCTGCCGCGGTTCCGCTTCGCCGACCCCGAGCTCACGCAGCAGATCACCGTCAGGCACCTGATGTGCGCCTGTACCGGCGTGCCGCGCCGCGACCTCGAGATGGTCTTCAACGCCGACGGGCTGACGGCCGAGGACGTGGTGGAGTCGCTGGCCGCTTTCAGGCTGTTCACCGGGCTGGGCGAGGCCTTCCAGTACAGCAACCAGATGGTCGCCACCGGGGGCTACGTCGCCGCGGCCGCCGACGGCGCTGCGCACGGCGAGCTCTTCGCGGGCTGGCTGGGCAGCATGAGGCGCCGGGTCTTCGACCCCATCGGCATGGACGCCACGCTGGTGCGCTTCGAGGACGTGCAGGCGAGAGCGGACGTCGCCACGCCGCACGGCCTCTTCATCGACGGCTCGTACCGTCCCATCGACGTGCAGCTGGAGCGGTTCGTGCTGCCGGTCGCTCCCGCCGGAGCGCCGTGGTCGAACGCGCTCGACATGGGTCGTTACCTGGTGACGCTGCTGAACCTGGGCGTCGCCCCCGACGGCACGCGAGTGGTGAGCGAGGAGAGCCTCCGCGCGACGTGGGAGCCACAGGTGCCGGTCTCGGCGGCGGTCTCCTACGCCTTGGGCTGGATGGTCGGCGACTACAAGGGCTTGCCGTACGTCAGCCACGGCGGCAACACGTTCGGCTTCACCTCGGAGCTCGCGTTCTTGCCCACCGCGGGCGTAGGTGTGAGCGTGCTGGCCAACGCCCGCGCCACGAACGTCGTGAACCAGGCGATCGTCGCCCGCCTCCTCGAGCTGCTCTACGACCTCGAGCCCGAGGCCCCGGCGCAGCTGGAGTTCGCCGTACAGGCGATGCGTGAAGCTGTAGCGGCGTCCGGGGAGCCTGCGGAGCTGGACGTGGCTGCCGTGGAGCCGTTCCTGGGCTCCTACCGCAGCGCCACCCTGGGCGACCTAGAGCTGAGGCTCGAGGACGGCGTCCTGGTGGCGGACGCGGGCGAGTTCGCCTCCGAGCTGCAGCCGCAGGCTGGGGAGGGGCTCGTCTTCCTCGCCGCCACGCCGCCCTTCACCGGCCTAGAGCACGCGCTCGAGGTTCGCGACGGGGGTCGGGCCGTGGTCATCAGGCAAGGCGGCGAGGAGTACGTGTTCGAGAGGCCCTGAACGGGCCGTACGCGGGCCGGCGCGCCGGTGCCAGGATGCCGGGCGCGCCGGCCCTCTCGCCCGCCTACTCGACGACGAAGCGACCGATCGCCTCCTGCGGCGGGTCGGAGTGGTCGCGCACGTAGAGCTCGTACTCGCCCGCGCGCATGGGGTGGAAGCTGAAGCGGGCGCTGCCGGCCTCGTCGCACTCGATGGCGCGGAAGGTCATGCCCTGCATGTAGATCTCGATGTCACCGACGCTCACGACGCGCAGGTGCGAGTTCGCCAGCAGCTCGGTGACCTCGAGGTGGAACCCGGTGGAGTCGTCCTGGGCGTCCGGGCAGACGAAGTTGAAGCGGTAGTAGCCGCCCAGCGCGAGACGGAACTCCTCTTGCGACAGCACAGGCTCGCCGTCGGGCCCTGTCGTCACCTCCAGGACGATGTCCTCCGGCGGGCCGGAGGCGATCACCCCCGACTCCTGTCCCTGGGCGCTCACCACCGCCACGGCCAGGAGCGACACGCCGAAGAGAGCAGATGCCAGCGCCGTACGCCTCTTCATGCCCCACCTCCACGTTGTCGTTCGCTTGGAACCTAGCATCGCGGTTCATGGGAATCATCACCGCGGTTCCCTGGCCGGAGCGCTGTGGGAAGGGTCCCCCGGACCGCCAGACCTCTGCCAGCTCCGTGTGCGCGATGCACGGGACGGGCGGACGGCCCCGCTTATGTTCGGTTCTCTCATGGTCTTCACGGACCAGGTGTTCACCTTCCTCTTCCTGCCCCTGGCCCTGGGAGGCCTGCTGGTGG
>CAZGXF010000121.1:0-6826 GCA_964529575.1 uncultured bacterium | reverse complement strand
TGCTGATGGTGCCGTTCGCCGTCACGACCAGCGGCAGGCAGGTCGTGAACGTCGTGGCCTCGAACGTCGTCACCGGCATCGACGCCGGCGCCCAGGGCGCCTTCTACCTCGCCGACCTCTTCCTCAGCCTGGGGCTCGGCCTGTTCGGGGTCTCGCCGGCGCTGGCCTACTACTCGCGGATCTCGGCGCACGCCGCCAGGGGTGACGACGAAGCCTTCGCGGGCTCACTGGCCGAGGGCGTGAGGCTGATCGCCTTCCTGGCCGCCCCGGCGAGCGCCGCCATAGCCGTGCTGGCGCCCCAGGTCGTGGACGTGGTCTACAACTGGCGCTCGCTGCTCGGCCAGCCCATGGACGCGGCCCTGCGCGCCTACACCGTGCAGGCGACCGCGCCGCTCGGACTGGCCGTGTTCCCTCTCGCCGTCCACGCTCTGCTCGTGCGCACGTTCTACGTGCGCGGCCGCGTGGGGCCGCCCGTGGCCATCGCGTTGGCGACGCTCACGCTGCAAGGCGCCCTCTACCACGCGCTGGCGGGGCCGTTCGGCGTGGCGGGCGTGGGGGCGGCCGTGGCGGTCGCGGGCTGGGCGCAGCTGGCGCTCACGGCCGTCTTCGTGGCGCGCCACGAGCGCTTCTCCGTGGCCGCGTTCGCCGGCCACGCCGCCCGCGCCCTGGCCGCGGCGGGGCTGGCCGCCGGCGCGGCGTACCTGGCCGCGCTCGTCCTGCCGGCGCCGGCGACGTGGGCCGGCAGCCTGCTCGAGCTGGTCGTGGGCGGCGTGGCGTTCGTGGCCGTCTACGCCGCAGCGGCCGCGCTGCTCGGCCTCCCGGAGCTGGCGGCGGCACGGCGGCTCCTCAGGCGCTGAGCGCCGTGGTCGGCCCTCGGGCCGGACCGGCGGCGCACGGCGGCGGCGGGCGCTGGTGCCAGTCGCCCCCGCTCAAGGCGCGGCGAAGGCGATCGCCCAGTCGGACCGGTGCGGTGCCCGCCAGGTCGCCCCGGCGGGGTCGACCTCCAGCTCCGCGTAGGGCGCACGCGCGTCGACCGCGACGGCCCTGACGCCCGGCGGCAGCGCGGTCAGGGGCACCTCGCCGGCATCCTCGGCGTACACGACGCCGCTGCGTCCGTCGGCGGCCACCAGCGCGAGCGCGCCGTCTGGCAGGCGGGAGGCGCGGCCGTCGGCGGGCAGGCGCCCCTCCCAGAAGCGCGCGAACGTGGCCATCGCCTGGGGGTCGGCCCCGCCCTCGCCCACGCGCCAGAGCGAGCCCACGCCGCCGGCGAGCGCGAAGCGCCACAGGGTGCGCCGCAGGCCCTCCCCGTCCCCCGCCGAGGCCCGCAGGTCGGCCTCGAGCAGCAGCGGCCGCCCCAGGGCCCGCTCGAGCTCCGCCGTGGCGACGCCGAACGGGTCGTCCAGTAGCTCCTCCTCGTCCAGGTCGCGCGAGACCAGGGGGAGCTTCTCCTCGCCCAGGTCGAAGACGCGCGAGCGGCTGCTGCGCTCCTCGGTGGCGGCCAGGAGGTGCGGTAGCGGGAGCAGCGCCCCCAGGCGCTCCGCCCAGGCGCGCACCTGGTCCTCGTCGGCCCACTCGTCGAGGTCGAACCCGTACGTCATGGTCCAGTTCGGCAGCGGCCCGAGACGGGCGGCCAGGTGGCGCTGCAGCCTGTCGAAGGCGACGCCGCCGTCGCCGCCCGGGTCGCCGTGGACGTTCGGGTCGGCGGGCAGGCCCAGCGGCGAGTGCCGCCTGGCCTCGTCGCCCCACTGCCAGACGTGCACGAACAGGCCCTCGCGGTGAGCGAGGGCGAGGAGCGTCTCCAGGACCCTGAACGTGCGCGGGTCCGGCTGGGTCGAGCTGACGTTGTCGTGGCGGCGGGCGCCCAGGGAGAACCACTCGCCCGCCACGGCCACGTGGACGGCGTCGAACCCCAGGCTCGCCGCCCGGGCGACGTAGGGCTCCAGCGCGGCCACCAGCGCCTCCTCCTCGCGCGGCAGCGTGCCTAGGTCGACGAGCGCCCCGTCGGGGCCGGAGAAGACGTTGTAGGTCGTGGGCGCCAGGTCCCCCGCCGCGGTCGTCAACAGGAAGCGCCCCTCGCCCCCGACGAGCGGGCCCGCCAGCACCGCGGGCTCGGCCACGACCGCGCCGGCGAGGCCGTCGAGGGCGGCGACGTCCGACGTCGTGACGAAGCGCCACTCGCCGGGGCTCGTGGGGGTGAAGCGGAACCTGTAGAGGGCACGGCCCAGCTCCCCGCCGGCGTGGAACGCCTCCACGCGGTAGACGTCGCCGGTGACCGCGTTCTCGAACGCGGCCACGGCCACCACGTCGTGCGGGTCGCCCCTGGGCGTGGGCACCGCGACCTCGAGGTCCAGGCTCTCGTGGACGCGAACGGCGGGCGCGGCTCCGGGCGCGCCGCCCGGCCCTCCGGCCAGCCTGTGCACGGGGACCGGCCCGCTCCAGACGACCGGCCCTGGCCGCGGCGGCTCGGGGGCCAGCGCGCCGGCCAAGGCCATGGCGGCGAGGGCCGCGGCGTACGCGTACTCGGCGAGCGAGGCGCGCGGCCGCGGCCCCCGGGTCACACGCGCTTGAAGACCAGGCAGGCGTTCTGCCCGCCGAAGGCGAAGTTCGTCGAGATCGCGACGTCGACCTGCTGCCTGCGGGGCTCGTTCGGGATGTAGTCGAGGTCCAGCTCGGGGTCGGGATCGTGGTAGTTGCGCGTCGGCGGCAGGACCCCGCAGTGGATCGCCTGCACCGTGGCGATGGCCTCCACGCCGCCGGCGGCGCCGAGCATGTGGCCGGTCATCGACTTCGTGCTGGACACCGGCGGCACGGGCCCGTGGCCCTCCCACACGGCCTTGAAGGCCTGGGTCTCGGCCAGGTCGTTAGCCGGCGTGCTGGTGCCGTGCGCGTTGATGTACCCGACGTCCTCGGGCTGCATGCCGGCGTCGCGCAGCGCCCACCTGACGGCGCGGGCGGCGCCGCTGCCGCCGGGGGCCGGCGCGGTGATGTGGTGCGCGTCCGCGCTGGTGGCGTAGCCGACGATCTCGGCGTAGATGCGCGCCCCGCGGGCGACGGCGCGCTCGTACTCCTCGAGGACGAGGATGCCCGCGCCCTCGCCCGCGACGAAGCCGTCGCGGGACGCCGTGAACGGCCGGCTGGCCGTCTCCGGCGAGTCGTTGCGCGTGGAGAGCGCCTTCATGACCGCGAAGCCGCCGATGCCCATGGGCGTGACGCACGCCTCGGTGCCGCCGGCGAACATCACGTCGGCGTCGCCGCGCTGGATCATGCGGAAGGCGTCGCCGATGTTGCCCGAGCCCGTGGCGCAGGCGGTGACGACGCTGGAGCTCGGCCCGGTGAGCCCGTAGCGCATGGCGACGTGGCCGCTGGCCATGTTCGCGATGAGCATGGGGATGAAGAACGGGCTCATGCGCATGGGGCCGCGGTCGTGCACGATCGCCGACTGCGCCTCCCACGTGTCGAGCCCGCCGATGCCGGAGCCGATGCAGGTGCCTACGTGCTCGCCGGCCACCTCCTCCTCGGTGAGGCCGGCGTCCTGGAGCGCCAGGGCGGCCCCGATGAGCGCCAGCTGCACGAAGCGGTCCAACCGACGCGCCTCGCGGCGCTCGATGTAGGCCGACACGTCCACGTCGACCTCGCCGGCGATCTGGACGCTCAGCTCGGAGGCGTCGAAGCGGGTGATGCGGCGGATACCGTTCCTGGCCTCGTGCTGACCGGCGAGGAACTCAGCGGCGCCGACCCCGATCGGTGTGACGGGGCCGACTCCGGTGACGACGACTCGTCTCATGACGGATGTAAGGGTACCCGACCGGGGCGCGCCCGACGGTACCCGGGGCCGTCTGCCTTACTGCTTCTCGGCGATGAACTTGACGGCGTCGCCGACGGTGCGGATGCCCTCGGCTTCCTCGTCCGAGATCTCCACGCCGAACTCGTCCTCCAGGCCCATGATCAGCTCGACGACGTCGAGCGAGTCGGCGCCGAGGTCCTCCTGGAAGCGCGACTCGTTGGTCACCTCGCTGGCGTCAGCGTCCAGCTTGTCAGCGATGATGTCTCGGATCTTCTCGAGGATCTCTTGCTCGTCCACTGTGCCCTTCCTCCTGAGCCCATCCTAGTGGCGCACGCCCTGCCAGGTCCTGACGGACTCTGCCCATGGCGCCGCCTCATGGACGACATGATGGGCGGCGGCCCGCATGCGCTCGGGGCCTTTCAAGGCCCCCGAATCATTACGGCATGACCATGCCACCGTCAACAGCCAGCGTCTGGCCGTTGACGTAGCCCGCCTCGCGGCTGACCAGGAACGCCACCGCGTGCGCCACGTCGCGCGGCGCGCCGAAGCGTCCCGCGGGGATCTCCTGCAGGTAGCGCCGCCTGAGCTCCTCGGGCAGCGCGTCGGTCATGTCCGACTCGATGAAGCCGGGCGCGACGGCGTTCACGGTGACCCCGCGGCCGCCGTACTCGCGCGCCAGCGCCTTCGTGAGGCCGATCAGGCCGGCCTTGGCCGCCACGTAGTTCGCCTGGCCGGCGTTGCCGCGCAGCGCCACGACCGAGCTCACGTTCACGATGCGACCCGTCTCGCTCTTCAGCAGGTACCTGAGGGCGGCGCGCGAGAGGTAGAAGGCCGCCGAGAGGTCGGTGTCGATCACCTGCCGCCAGTCGTCGTCCTTCATGCGCAGCGCCAGACCGTCGCGGGTGATGCCGGCGTTGTTCACCAAGGCGTCGAGGGCGCCGAAGCGCTCCGCGACGGCCTTCACCAGGGCCGTGCACGCCTCCGGGTCGGCCACGTCGGCCTGGAAGGCCTCGGCGTCGCCGCCGACCTCCTTGAGCCGCGCCACCAGCTCCTCGGCGGGGTTCGCCGAGCTGGCGTAGTGCACCGCCACGCGGTAGCCGCGTTCCCCCAGGTAGGCGGCGGTCTCGCGGCCGATGCCGCGGCTCGAGCCCGTTACCAGCACGACGCGACCCTCACCCTGCATGCGTCTCCAGCACCTCCTCGAGGCCGGCGGGGTCGGAGACCGCCCCGGCCCACGCTCCCGGCAGCGTGCGCTTCACGAGGCCCGTGAGCACCTCGCCGGAGCCGAACTCGACGAACCTGACGCCCTCGCCTACGGTAGCGGCCAGCCACCTCAGCGTCTCCACCCACCGCACGCTGCCCGTGACCTGCTCGGTGAGCAGGCGGGGCGCGTCGGCGGCGGAGGCGAGCGGCCGGGCCGTGACGTTGCACACGACGGGGAAGGCCGGCTCGCGGAACGTGGCCCGCGCGAGGTCCTCGGCCAGACGCTCGGCCGCCGGCGTCATGAGGCTGCAGTGGAACGGCGCCGAGACCGGCAGCGGCACGGCGCGGGCGCCCCGCTCCTTGAGCAGGGCGGCGGCGGCCTCGACGGCCGCGGCCTGGCCCGAGATCACGGTCTGGCCGGGCGCGTTGTAGTTCGCGACCTCCACGACCCCGGTCGCCCTCGCCTCGAGCAGGGCGTCCTCCACGACCTGCGCCTCGACCTTCAGCACGGCCGCCATCGCGCCCTGGCCCTCCGGTACGGCCTCCTGCATGTACGTGCCGCGGGCGCGCACCAGGCGCACGGCGTCCGCCACGTCCAGGCTGCCCGCGGCCACCAGTGCCGTGTACTCGCCCAAGGAGTGCCCGGCGGCGTAGGCGGGGCGCGCGCCGCCAGCCTCCAGGTAGGCGGCGTAGGCGGCGGCGCCGGCGGCCACCAGGGCCGGCTGCTGGTTCGCGGTGAGCCTGAGCTCGTCCTCCGGCCCGTCCCACATCAGCGCCAACAGGCCCGGCAGCGCGGCCTCGGCGGCGTCGAGCACCTCCCGCGCCGCCGGCGAGGACTCGTAGAACGCCCGGCCCATGCCCAGGCGCTGCGACCCCTGGCCGGGGAACAACGCGACGAACATGCTCAGGCCGCTTCTGGCGCCCAGGTGACGACCGACGAGGCCCAGGTGAGGCCGGCGCCGAACGACACCAGGAGCAGGTGGTCCCCCGCCGCCACGCGCCCTTCGTCGTGGGCGTGCTGCAGCGCGAGCGGGATGCTGGCGGTGGAGTTGTTGCCGTACTCGTCCACGGTCACGATCACGCGCTCGCGCTCGAGGCCGAGGCGCTCGCGCGCGGCGTCGATGATGCGCAGGTTCGCCTGGTGCGGGACGAAGAGGCTGATCTCGGCCGGCTGCAGGCCGGCCTTCTCGATCGCCTCGAACGTCGAGGTGGTCATGACCCTGACCGCGAACTTGAAGACCTCGCGGCCGTTCATGTAGACGTGCTCGGCCAACGGCTCGCCGCCGGGCAGGCACTTGCCCACCGAGCGCTTGTGGAGGTGGACGCCGCCGGAGCCGTCGGCGCCCATGACCATCGACCTGATGCCGTACTCGGCCGGGACGGCCTCGACGACGGCGGCGCCCGCCCCGTCGCCGAAGAGCACGGCGGTGGAGCGGTCGTTCCAGTCGACGATCTTCGTCAGCGCCTCGCTGCCGATCGTGAGCACGCGTCGGCACTGGCCCGACTCGACCAGGCCGCGCGCCACGCCCAGGGCGTAGAGCCAGCCGGGGCAGGCGGCCAGGAGGTCGAACGCCCCGGCCGCGAGCTTGAAGCGGTCCTGGACCAACGCGGCCGTCGCGGGGAAGAGCGCGTCCGGCGTGTTGGTCGCGACGATGACCATGTCGACGCCCGCCAGGGCGTCGTCGCCGTGCCGCGCGAGGAGGTCCTCGACGGCCTTGACGGCCAGGTCGCTGGTGTACTCGTCCTCACCCGCCACGTGGCGGCGCTTGATGCCCGTCCGCGAGGTGATCCACTCGTCGGACGTGTCCATCATCCGCTCGAGGTCGTGGTTCGAGAGGA
>CAZGXF010000120.1:0-6851 GCA_964529575.1 uncultured bacterium | reverse complement strand
GCGGCCACCACCCCCACGACCTCGTCGACGCGCGCGAGCACGAAGTCGGGCCGGCAGCTCGCGGCGTCGGCCTCCGGGTGGAAGCGCGCGTGCGGGGAGGCGGCGAGCGAGCGGGCGATGACCTCGGGAAGGTCGGGGTGCTCCGCCCGCTCCTGGGGCGAGAGGCGGGCGAGGCCCTCGGGCAGCCGCGGGTGCAGCCACGCCGCCGGCACGCCCGCGGCGCGCGCGCCCAGGACGTCGTGCACCAGCGTGTCGCCCACGAACAGGTCGAGCGGGCCAGCCGCCTCGAAGATCCGTCGCTGGGGCTTGGCCGCCCCGGCGCGCTCGGGCGTCACGACCGCCTCGAAGTACCGCAGGAGGCCGAGCGCGTCGAGCACCGGCTCCTGGTAGGCGGCGAAGCCGTTGGTGACGACCACGAGGCGGGCACCCAGGTCGTGCAGGCCGGCCAGAGCGTCGCGCGCGCCGGGCAGCGCCGCGATGTGGCCGTCCTGGCCGCAGCACTCCACGACCCACCCCGCGACGTCGATGCCGCCCACGAGGTCGGGCGCGCCGCCCAGCTCGGTCGCGACCTCGCGGTAGATCGCGTCCCAGTCGTACGCGCCCACCAGGTCGCCGGCGTCCATGCGCCGCTGCCAGCCCCCGGAGACGTGACGGCGCACGGCGCGCGTCGCCTCCTGCTCGCCGAGGTCCTTGAGGCCGGGCGTGGCCTTCAGCAGGGCCGCCAAGCGCGGCACGACGCACGTCTCGAAGGGGTTGCGGATGAGCACGCCGTCGAGGTCGAAGCCGACCGCGACCCTGTCGCCGGCGCGCGGGAGGGCTCCCGCCCGGTGCACGGTCGCGGTCATCCCTTGAGCGCTCCCACCGTCACGCCACGCAGGAAGTAGCGCTGGAACGCGAAGAAGATGACGACCACCGGGACCGCGGCGAGCATCGCGGCCGCCATCTGCAGGCCGAAGAACAGCGGCTCCTGCTCCCTGATCAGCACCAGGCCCACCTGCAGCGTGCGCATGCCGCTCGAGCGGGTCACGACCAGCGGCCAGACGAACGAGTTCCATTGCGCGACGAAGGTGATGATGCCGAGGAAGGCCAGGCCGGGCCGCACGAGCGGCAGCACGACCTCCCAGAAGATGCGGGGCTCGCTGGCGCCGTCGACGCGCGCGGCGTCTATCAGCTCGCTGGGCAAAGTCTGTATGAACTGCTTCATCAAGAAGATGGAGAAAGGCGCCGCCATCAGCGGCAACAGCAGCCCGAGGTAGGTGTCGATCAGGCCCAGGCGCGTGACGACGAGGAAGAGCGGGACGAGGATCGCCTCGAACGGCAGCATCATCGAGAGGATGAACAGCCAGAACAGCGCCCGCGACCCGGGGAACGGGAGCTTCGCCAGCGCGTAGCCCGCCATCGAGGCCGTGGCTACGACCACGGCCGTCACGGAGAGCGACTGGATGAGGGAGTTCTTGACCCAGTTCCAGAAGTTCGGCTGCCGCAGCACGGCCCGGTAGTTGTCGAGGGTCGTCTCGGAGGGGACCAGCTCGGGCGGGAAGCGCACGGTCATCGCCGACGGCGTGAGCGACGTGGCGAACATCCAGTAGAGCGGCACCAGCGCGGCGAGGGAGAGGACGACCAGCACCAAGAGGATGACGACGGCGCCCAGGGGCGTCGGCTTCACCGGGTGCGTCGGGTCGCGGAGGAAGGGGTCGGGGCGCGTGATCGCCGCCATCAGTACTCCACGTTCTGGCCGAGCATCCGGAACTGCACCGCCGCCAGCACCAGCGTGATCAGGAAGAGGACTATCGCCTGCGCCGACGCGACGCCCAGGTTGAAGCGCTGGAACGCCTCCTGGTAGATGCGGTACACGACCGTCGTGGTGGCGAACTGCGGGCCGCCCTGCGTCATCACGTAGACGGCGTCGAAGACCTGGAACGTGTTGATGGTGCCGGTCACGACCAGGTAGAGGAGCGTCGGCCGGATCAGGGGCAGGATGACCTTGGTGAAGATGGTCGGGCGCTTGGCGCCGTCGATGAGCGCCACCTCGTAGAGGTCGCGGGGTATGCGCGCCAGCGCCGCCGACAGGAGCACGATGCTCGAGCCCCCGCCCATCACGACCTGCATGAACATAAGGGCCGGCAGGGCCGTGCTGGTGTTGCCCAGCCAGGCCACGGGCTCCACGCCGAACAGCCCCACGAAGGCGTTGAGCAGGCCGAAGGTGGGGTTGAATATCCAGAGCCAGATCAGCGAGATGATGATGCTGGACGTCACCGCCGGCAGGTAGAACGCCGACTTGAAGAACGTCTGCAGCGCCGTGTTCATGGGGTCGAGCAGGTAGGCGATGAGCAGCGCCTTGCCCAGCCAGAACACGACCACCACCGCCGTGAACACCGTCGTGTTCAGCAGCGCCCTGTGGAAGAGCTGGTCGTTCAGGACGCGCTCGAAGTTGTCGAGCCCCACCCACGACATGCGCGTGGGCCTGACCTCCATGAAGGCCAGGGCGACGGCGATCACGACCGGGATCAGGAAGAAGGCGAGGAACAGCAGCGTCTGGGGCGCCACGAAGGCGACGCCCCAGAGGCCGCCGGACCCGGGGGCGCGGCGACGCCGCCCACCCTCGGGCCCCTGAACGCGACCCCGGGCTTGCGCCCGGGGTCGCGTGTCCCCGCCGATCGCGGCGGGAGAACCGGTGGTCGACACCCTACGACTCCGCGGCCGGCCTCAGCGGCCGAAGACGGCCCGGTTGGCCTCCCTCACGAAGTCGTCGAGGGCCTGCTGCGGGGTCTTGCTGCGGCTGAGCGCAGCCTCCATGGCGGCCGTGAAGTGCTCCATGGCCGCGGAGATGTCGAGGTCGGCGGGGCCGAAGTACGGCACGCCGTGGTCGATCGCGGACTGGTAGACCTGCACTTCCGTCTGCACGTCGTCGGTGTAGTCGGCCACGTCCGCGAAGTCGAGCAGGGCGTTGGCGGAGCGACGCGCGGTGACGTACAGGAGGCTCTCGAGGAGCTGGATGTTCTCGGTGTTCGTGAGGAACCGAGCGAACTCCATGGCCATCTCGCGCTTGTAATCGTCCTCCTGCTTGAAGACGATGAAGCCGCCGGAGGTCTCGTAGGCGATGGGGCCCACCGCGGGGTCGTGCGGGAACGGCGCGATCACGACGTCGATCGCGTTCGGCATGCGACCTTCCTTGAGGTAGCGGTCGATGCGGCCGATCTCGTAGATGCCGCCGTAGCCGATCGCGGCGCGGCCGTTGTGCAGGTTCTCGATCGTGCCGTAGACGTCGAGGGCCTCACCGCCGCGCGGCGCGTAGCCATGCTCGTAGATCAGGTCGACGATGAGCTGGAGCGCGCGCACGCCCTCCTCGGAGTTCAGGACGAACTCGGTGCCCTCGTCGTTCATCAGCTTCGCGCCGAAGCGCATCAGCCACGCGAGCATGTTCTCGACGTCGCGGGCGGCGAAGGTGATCGCGTAGACGTCGGTCGTGCCGTCGCCGTCACGGTCCATCGTCAGCTTCTCGGCCGCGGCGAGGAACTCGTCGATCGTCCAAGCGCGGTCGGGCAGCGCCGGGACCTCGACGCCCGCTTCCTCGAACAGGGCGGTGTTGAGGAGCAGCGTGGAGCCCATGCCGTTGTTGGAGTTGTTCCACGGCCAGATGTAGTGCTGGCCGTCGATGTTGCCCTTGGCCAGGGCGTAGGGCAGGAAGTCCTCGCGGTCCTCGTCGGTCAGGAACGCGTCGATGGGCTCGAGCAGGCCCTCACGCGCCCACTCGGGGTTCCAGTTGAGGTCCTTGACGATGTCGGGCGTGGTGCCGGAGAAGATCGCGGTGGTGATCTTCTCGCCGTAGCCTGCGTTGGGGACGATCTCGTAGTGGACCGTGACGTTCGGGTGGAGCTCCATGAACCTCTCGCTCATGTAGCGGGCGTACTCCTCGCCCGTGGGGCTCTGACCCTCTTCCATGTCCGGGGTCACGATCCTCCACGGGTTGATCCACCACGTGAGCTCGATCTCGGGCTGCGCGGCGGCGACCGGCGTGAGAGCCAGGAGCGCCACGAGCACCTTGAGTGCGGACCGTCGCATCAGCACCTCCTGCTGGGGTAGTACGTTACGCGGGGACTATACCAGTCTCGTACCAGGCGCAAGCCCGGCGAAGCCCAGCAGGGCGGCGACAGCCCGCTCGGGCTCCATCTCCGCCGGCGGTGCCACGCGCGGGAACGTCCGTCCCCGCCACACCTCCACGAGCGCGTCCGCCAGCGCTTCGGGGTCGCCGGGCGGCACCAGGAGGCCGCTCTGGCCGTGCGTCACCAGCTCGTCGACGCTCGCGCCGGCGGTACCCACCACCGGCACGCCGAGGGCGAGGCTCTCGATCACCGTGTTCGGCAGGTTGTCCATCAGCGACGGCAGCACGCTGGCCTCCGCGGCGGCCACGACCGCGTAGAGGCGCGGCTTGTCCAGAGGGCCGAGCAAGGCCACCTGACCGGCGCGCTCGCCCCACGCCGCGCGGTAGCGGTCGCGCGCCGCGTCGGCCAGGGGGCCGGCCCACACCATGCGCAGGTCGGGGGCGTGCTCCCAGGCGCGCGGCAGGGCCGCCGCCAGGACCTCGGTGCCCTTGCGGCGGCCGAGGGTGCCGAAGTGCACGAGGTAGCGGCCCGGCAGGCCCGGAGGGGGGTCGCCGCGGCCGGCGACGTCGACGGGCAGGGGCGGCCGCACCAGACCGACGTCCAGCCCGTACGTCTCGGCGAAGTACCGCTGCAGCAGGCGGCTGGGGGCGTAGGTGGCGTCGGCGCGGCGCTGCGCGAGCACGTCCAGGCGCTCCGTGAGCCGCGCGAGCGCGGTCACGGGCCGGCCGGCGGCGGCCTCGTAGAGGAGCCGCGACGTGCTGATGCGCACCAGGTGCCTCCTCCCCGCCCGCCTGGCCACGAACAGCCCCACGAGGCGCAGGTTCGCCGACTGCACGAGGTCGAAGGGCGAGCGGGCGTGCTCGGCCTCCAGCGCCCGCGCCATCAGCCGGGCGTTGGCCAGGTAGGCGGGCAGGTAGCCGGAGGCGGGGTCGAGCCGCCGCAGCAGCCACGACAGGCCGCGCGCGGCGAGCGAGCGGCTGCGGGGCACGCGGACCACCGCGACGGCGCCGTCCTGCAGCAGGCCGCCCTCGTCGCTGGTAACGAAGACCGTGCAGTCGTGGCCCAGGCCGGCGAGGAGGTGGGCCGTCTTGTGGACGTAGCTGCCCACCCCGCCCTCGCCGGTCAGCTCGGTCGGGTACTCCGGGGTGAGGAAGGCCACCCTCAGGCGGCCCGGTCCCGCCGCGTCGGTCAAGCGGTGCGGGCCTTGAGGCGCCGGCGCATGCGCAGCGCCCGGCGCTCCAACGCGTAGCGCCAGGGCGGCGTGCAGCCGAGGGCCTCGTGCACGGCCGCCATCGCCTCGCGCCGCGCTTGCGGGTCGGCGATGCGGCTGGCGCGGTGGTAGCAGTTGCTGCAGAAGAACTCGCGGGCGCGGGCCTCGAAGGCCCTGTCCGGCATGGCCGCCGACGGCGAGACCAGGTCGGTCATCAGCTCGACCAGGTAGGCGGCGTCCTCCGCCCAGGCCCTGACCTTCGCGGCCTTGCCCGCGTTCTCCTGGTGCATCCGGAAGGTCGCCTTCACGGCCGGCACCTCCACGGTCCCGGCGGCCGCGGCCACGCGGGCGTACGTGGCGACGTCGTTGAAGAGCTGCCTGGGGGTGTCGAACCCGCCCACGCTCCGCAGCACCTCCGTGTGGAACAGGGTGCTGCACAGGTAGAACGAGGTGCGGTTCGCGAACCAGGCCTCGATCAGCCCGCGCACGTCGGTGCCGGGGGCCTGGTTGACGCGCTGGTAGACGACCTGTCCGTCCTGGCCGATCACCCGCGTGCCCGTGCGCACCAGGCCGGGGCGCCTCTCCCCCATGGCCGTCACGCAGGTGGCGACGAAGTCCGGGTCGACCGAGTCGTCGTCGTGCAGCAGCAGGAAGTAGTCGCCGGAGGCCATCTCCACGAGGGAGTTGAAGTTGCCCTGGGCGCCCACGTTCCGCTCGTGCCGGTGGTACCTGACGCGGTCGCCGCCGACCGCCCTGACCACGTCGGCGGTGTCGTCGTCCGAGCAGTTGTCGGCGACTATCACCTCCACGCGGTCGTACGTCTGCGCCAGCGCCGACCCCAGCGCCTCGCGCAGGTAGCCGCGCGCGCGGTTGTAGGTCGGGATGCCGATGGTAACGAGCGGCCCGCCTCCGCTGCTCACGTCTCCACCCTCCCCTCCGCGCGCCGCCAGGCGCGCTCCGCCTCGTCCCAGGCCTTCACCGGCCGCGCCGGCACCCCCGCCACCACGGTGCGTGGCGGCACGTCGCGGGTGACGACGCTGTTCGCGCCCACCACGGCCAGCTCGCCTATGGTCACGCCAGGCAGTACCACGACGTTCTGGCCGAGCCAGGCGCCGCGGCCGATGCGCACCGGCGCCACGGGGGCTATGCCCTGGTACTTGTAGGGCACCTCGGCCGTGGTGGTGGCGTGCGTACCGTCGGCCACGAACACGTTAGCGGCGAACATGACGTCGTCCTCGATGACGACCTCCCGGAACGCCACGACCTGCAGCGAGGCCGTGGCCGTGACCCTGTCGCCGATGCGGATCGTGGGCTCGAAGACCTGCTCCACGTGCGTACCTTGGGGGTGGAGCATCCAGCCGCCCGGGTAGCGCGCGTTCGCCTTCAGCTCGCTGCCCGGGCCGAGCTTCACGCCCGCCCCCACATGGATGCGCTCGGCTCCCACCACGCTGCGCGGCTGCTGCATCACGAAGCCGGGCCCGACGCTGGCGAACCGCGGCATCGTCCGCCGGTCCCACCAGCGCCTGGCGCGCCGCCCG
>CAZGXF010000119.1:0-7174 GCA_964529575.1 uncultured bacterium | reverse complement strand
TTCGGCCGGGTTGTCGGTGGGGTGGTCAGCGGGGTGGTCGGCGCGGTGGTCGGCGCGGTGGTCGGCAGGGCCGTCGGCAGCGTGGTCGGCGGGATGGTCGGCGGGGCCGTCGGCTCCGCGATGGGTGCCTTCCTCGGCCCGGAGGTGGGTGCGCTCCCCGGCCCCGGCTTCCACTGCGTCGGGGCGTGGGGCCGGGTCGGCCGTCTCGACCGGAGCCTGGCTCCCGGCCGAAGCTTGGCTCTCGGCCGGAACGTCGTTCTCGGCCGGAGCGGCGTTCTCGGGCTGGGGTACTTCGGTCCACTGTGACTCGGCGGCGGCTCCGGCCGCCATGTACTCGGCCTCGAAGGCCTCGTCGAAGGCGGCGTCGAACGCGGCATCGTCCAACTCGTCGCCGTCCGGGTGGGACTCCTGCCTCCCGGTCGCGGCGGCGCCGGCCGCGGCCAGCCGCTCGCCGGCGGCGTCGACCTCGCGCAGCACCGCGATGAGCTGCTCGGCCTCCTCCGCGGTGATGCGGCCTTCCTCGACCATCTGTTTGATCCTGTCGATGTCGCTCAAGTCGCTCTCCTGACCGCGGACGCCCGCCGTCCGGGGCGGGCGTCGCCTGAAGTTCGGCTGGCGGACGTCAACGCGCCGCCGCGTAGGTGGGGGTCGGTTCGCCGTCGAGCGCGCTGGCGATCCGCCTGAGGCCGTTGGCGAGGGAGCGCACGAGGTGGGGCCTTCCAGCCCACCGTGCCTGGGCGATGGCCCAGCGCTCCTTGTGGAGCTCCTCGAGCCGCATGCTCGTGACCCGCGTGAGCTGGTGGTACGTCATGGCCAACCTCCTTGCGAAGATGCTAAGCGCGGGTTCAGAGATTGTCAAGTGCCGCTTTACATCTAGTGAGGGTCGGTGTCCGGGTCCCAGCGCCGAAGCGCGTATCCGCCGTCGCGGAAGCCGGTCACGGTCCAGCCGCGCTCCAGCGCGGCGCCCAGGGTCTGGCGATGGGCATGGCGCCACGCGATCGCCAACCGGGGCCGGGAGAAGACGTCTGCCCTCGCGCTCGGGGTGGCCACGCCAAGCGTCCCGGCCGTCCCGAGAGCCTTTTCCAGGGCCGCCGCCTCGAGGACCCTAGGTTCGTCGCCAGGTGGCAGCAGCCACACGCTGTCGTGCTCCAGGGTGGTTGTCGTCGGCGCCGACGCGCCCCCTGCCCCCTTGCTAGGAGCAGACCCCACATCGACGGGCGCGGTCCTCACGAGCCCCCGTGGGTTCCGACGGGCCTCTGCAGGCGCTACTTCGAGCTGCCCCAGCTGCCTCGCTTCGCTTCGAACTTCGGGCCCTTGCTGCTCGGCGCCTTCGACGTCGCCCCTCGCGGCGTCGGCCACCCGCCACACGGCCAGCAGCCTGTCGCTCTCCAGCCCGCCACCTAGGGCGCCGGGCATGGGGCCGTAGAAGTCCTGAAGGTAGTCGTAGCAACGCGCCCCGAGGATCGCCAGGTTGAAGCTGGCGTTCTCAGCGCGCAGCGGGTCGAACGTCCAGCTGATCCACCCCAGGCCTCGGGCCGCACACCAGCTCGCCTGGTAGCGCTTCAGTCTGCGCCCCACCCCGGCGCGGCGGAAGCCGGGCAGCACCGCGGCCATGTGGGAGTGCATCCCGGGGCCGTACATCCCGCGGCCGTGAGGGGTGGACGCGAAGCCGAACGCGAACCCGACGACCTCGCCGGCCGCGACCGCCCCGACGACCAACCCGCCCGCGTGCACCGCTGCCCGCATGGCGCTCGCCGGGACGACCTCCACGTCCTCGATCCCCCAGACCTCGCGCTGTAGTCGCTCGAGCGGCCGTAGCTCGTCCATGGTCTCCAGCTCTCGGAGCTCCACGGCGTCAGCGAGCTGCGCGATGGTGGCTGCTTCGGGAGGAACGCTTCGGTCAGCGGCCATCGGGCCCAGGATAGCCAGAGGTCGGGTAGCGCGGTGGGCGCGGCCGGCAAAGGTTCAGGACGCGCCGCGCCCCACTGAGCCAAGCCGCACTCGTGGGTTCGCGTGGGTCCGCGTGGGTCCACGGCGAGTACGCCGGCACCCACTCGAGAGCGTCCGCTCAGCCTCGGCGAGCCGCCGGGGAGGTGCCGCTCAGGCTGAACTGCGGCTCGTCGACCTGCCAGCCGGTGGCGCGTTCTATCTGTTCCTTGAGGTAGAGCCCGAGCGGCTTGCCGTCGATCATCGGGGCCGGCACGTCCAGGATCTCGCCGGTCTCCTTGCAGACCACGTGGTAATGGGGGGTCACGTTGCTGTCGTACAGCGACTCGCCGTTGGCCCCCTTGAACTCGCATACCAAGCCGGCCTCGGTCAGGGCCGCCAGGTTCAGGTAGACCGTCGAGAGGCTCAGGTCCTCACCGCGCTTCTTCAGCTCCAGGTAGAGGCTCTCCGCGCTCACGTGCCTGTCCTTCTCTCGCAGGTAGGCGAGGATCGCCTCGCGGGGCCGGCTGTAGCGCAGACCCTTCTCCCTCAGGACTCGACGCGCGTCGGCCGCTCCGCCGCGGTCCGCGACGGGCGCATGATGCGCGTGGCTGGCGTGGTCTGACGGCATGCTTCGACCTCGAGCTCCGGGGCCAACATAGCATGTCGGAATCCTTCCGACTTGGGTTTAGGACTCTTGCGCAGAGGGGGCTCTCGCCCCGCTGCCCGAAGAACGGGCGAGCCCTCGGGGCCTCGAAGGGATACGGCCGAGCGGCCAGCGCTCGGATCCGGCCGCGAGGCGGCGTCGAGTACACGGCGGCGCTCGGCGCTCGTGCTCAGTCGATCCCTCTAGCCCTCAAGGAGGTCCGCGACGGCCGCGCGCTCCTCGAGCAGCTCTTGCCCCGTCGCCTTCATGCGCGCTCTCACGGCATCGCTGACGTCGAGGCCCTCGACGACCTTGACGTGTCCGTCCCGGACGGTGACCGGGTACGAGTAGACGACGTCGCCTTCTACGCCGTAGGCCCCTGAGCCCTCCGTGGGGATGGCCATGCTGACCCAGTCCCCCTCCGGCGTGCCCAGCGCCCAGTCCCGCATGTGGTCTATGGCGGCGTTCGCGGCGGAGGCGGCACTGCTGGCTCCACGGGCCTCGATGATCGCCGCGCCACGCTTCTGCACGGTGGGTATGAAGGTGTCGCTGACCCAAGCTTCGTCGACCAGCTCCACCGCCCTCCGTCCCCCGACGGTCGCGTGGCTCAAGTCTGGCACCTGTGTGCTCGAGTGGTTGCCCCAGATGATCATCCGCTTCACGTCCGCGACCTGGGCGCCGACCTTGTTGGCCAGCTGGCTCAGGGCACGGTTGTGGTCTAGGCGGGTCATAGCGCTGAACTGCGAGGGCGAGAGGTCAGGAGCGTTGCGCATGGCGATGAGGCAGTTGGTGTTGGCGGGGTTGCCGACCACCAGTACCTTCACGTCGCGCGAGGCGCGTTCGTTCAGCGCTCGGCCTTGCGTCGTGAAGATCGCGCCGTTCGCCTGCAGGAGGTCCTTGCGCTCCATGCCCGGACCACGGGGCCGCGAACCGACGAGCAAGGCGTAATCGGCACCGTCGAACGCGGTCGCCGCGTCGTCCGTAGCCTCGACACCGTGGAGCAGCGGGAACGCGCAGTCCTCCAGCTCCATGATCACGCCCTCGAGGGCCTTCAGCGCCGGGGTGATCTCGAGTAGTTGTAGCTTGATGGGCTGGTCCTTGCCCAGCATGTCGCCCGCTGCGATACGGAACAGGAGGGCGTATCCGATCTGACCGGCAGCGCCGGTGACGGCGACGCGGACTGGCTGCTTCATCACATCACCTCGGGTCGGGCGTGGCGTCTCGCGGGCGCTCACCGCTCCGCGACTGTCGCCGGGCCGATACGCAGGACGATGCTATCACCGCCATGAGCGCACGCCCGCCGCCGTGTTTCACGTGAAACAATGCCGCGCTTTCGCGTCAGCAACGGGTCTCGATGGCGCCG
The DNA here is from genome assembly GCA_964529575.1 of uncultured bacterium. Lineage (GTDB taxonomy): Bacteria > Deinococcota > Deinococci > Deinococcales > Trueperaceae > DASRWD01. The sequence goes on along the minus strand of CAZGXF010000119.1, from coordinate 3,239 downwards.
TGACGCGGCGGGCGGGTAGAGCGAGCGGGCGAGCCAGCGGAGGGGCATCTCTGCACCTCCCTTGCTAACGGACGCTCCGGAAGCTTAGGCGCGGTAGCCGAGGAGGTCGAGCAGCCTCTGTAGCTCGTCCTCGCCATGGAAGTGCAGCTCGATCTTCCCGCGCTTGCCGCCGGTGATCCGTACCCGCGTGCCCGCGTGCCGGCTGAGGTCTTCTTCCAACCCACGGTAGGGGGAGGCCTTCGGACCCTTCGACGTCCGCGCCGCAGGTCGCTTCAGCTGCTCCGCCTGCCGCACCGAGAGGCCCTTGGTCACGATCTCCTGGAACGCCCAAGCGCGGTCCGCCTCCGGCTGGGCGAGGACCGCCCTGGCGTGGCCGGCCGTGATCAGCCCTTCCTCGAGCGCTGCGAGCACGGCGTCGTCGAGGGTCAGTAGGCGCAGGGTGTTGGCGACGTGGCTGCGGCTCTTGCCGACCGCGCTAGCGACCTGTTCCTGGCTCAGGCCGAAGTCGAGGAGCTGCTTGTAGGCCCGTGCCTGCTCCACGTCGTTGAGGTCCTCGCGCTGGAGGTTCTCGACGATCGCGACCTCCAGGGCCTCCTGGTCGGACATCTCGCGGACCACCGCCGGCACGGTATCGAGGCCCGCCATGCGCGCAGCCCGCAGGCGCCGCTCCCCGGCGACCACCTCGTAGCCGGAGTCCGTTGGACGGACCAGGATCGGCTGGAGGACACCCCTCTCACGGACGGAGTCGGCGAGCTCGGCGATCGCCGCCTCGTCGAACCGCTGCCGCGGCTGCAACGGCGACGCCTCCACCCGCGCGACCGGCACCTGTTGGATGCCTTTGTCGGCCTTGGGCAGAAGCGCGTCCAGACCCCGCCCGAGTCCCCTAGCCTTGGCTGACACGTTCGATGACCTCCTCTGCCAACGCCTGGTACGCCGCCGCGCCTTGGGAGCTCGGGGCGTAGGCGAATATCGACTGACCGTACGACGGCGCCTCGGCCAGACGCACCGTGCGAGGGATCACCGTCCGGAACACGAGGTCCCCGAAGTGACGGCGCACGTTCTCCTCCACCTCCTGCGAGAGCCGGGTCCTACCGTCGTACATGGTCAGGAGGATGCCGAGGATGCGGAGGTCGCGGTTGAGAGAGCCGCGGACGCGGTCGACCGTCTCCATCATGCTCGCGATCCCCTCCAGCGCGTAGTACTCCGTCTGCAGCGGCACGATGAGCTGGTCGGCGGCGCCTAGGGCGTTGAGCGTGAGCGCACCCATGGAGGGAGGGGCGTCCACGACTATGAAGTCGTACGTCGGCCGCACACCGATCAGCGAGCGAGAGAGGAGGGTGAGGTTGTCGCGGCTGGCGTCGAGCTCGACGGCCGCGCCCGCGAGGTCGTCTGACGCCGCCAGCAGGTCCAGGTTCTCGGTGGTCGAAGGCATGACCGCGTGCCTCGCGGAGGCGCGGCCGGAGATCACGTCGTAGATGGTGGTCTCCGGGTCCGTGACGCCTACCCCGCTGCTAGCGTTCGCCTGCGGGTCGAGGTCCACGAGCAGGATCCGCCGGCGTTGGGCCAGTGCGGCCGCGAGGTTGACGGCCGTCGTCGTCTTCCCTACGCCACCCTTCTGGTTGATCACCCCGATGATGGGCAAGCCGGTCCTCCGCGGAGACGCAGTGCGACGAGGCTACCATCGCGTCCCAGGCGCCGCTCCGCCACCACCGTCAACGCCGGGGCATCCTGGGCAGGAACCGGCCTTCCTGGCGACAGCTCACCATGCGGCGCAAGGTCCGGACCGATCACCGCGCCTCCCTGGGCAGCGGCTGCGCCTCCGGACACGTCCGGTCCACCGGCCAGGACCCCGCGCAGCTCGTCCAGCTCGCCGAGCCAATCGGGACCCCGCCGACTGACCAGGAAGCATGGGTCCCTGTGCAGGTGTCTCGTCAGGCGTGCGATCCCTGCGAAGGTCGTCACGGCTTGGGCCGTGACCACGTGGGCGCACACCCCTTCGAGGTCTCTGACGTCGCCGGACCAGACCCGCGCGTTGTCCAGGGAGAGCTGTCCCGCGGCCATCGACAGGAACGCCGCGCGGCGGCGTCGCCGCTCTACCAGGTGGACGGTGGCAGCCGGCATCATGACGGCGAGGACGATGCCGGGCAAGCCGACGCCGGAGCCGAGGTCGACCACCGTGACGTCCGGCCCTGCGGCTTCGGCGATCACCTCCGCGTACTGGCGCGCCTCGTCGATGAGCGTGCGCACCTCGCTAAGGGCCCGGAAGGAGACCAGGTCCAGCGTGTCGTGGTACCTCTCGATCAGTTCCGCGTAGCGCTGCAGCTTCTCCTCTGGCATCTTCCCTAGTGTCTCCCGGGGCTCCTCGCCTGCGTCCCCCCGCCGTTGTTTCACGTGAAACATCTCGCGATATCGACGTGTGGGCCGCTGCTTCTCCGTCTACGCGGCCGCGCTGACAGCGCCGGACGGGCGCCGCAGCCTCGACGGCCGGTTGCCCCTCCCGAGCAGCACCGACGTCCGTCGTGCCTCCGAGCCAGCCCGAGTGAGCGCCTCGCGAACGCCCTCACACCGTTCAGGGGAGCGTCGGCAGCTGGCGGCCCACGAACGTCAGCCCGCCACGACCGCCTTGTCGCGGCCCGTGCGCAGGTGGACCAAGAGCGCCGCGACGTCGCTGTCGCGGACGCCGCGGAGACGCTGCGCGGCGCCAAGCGTCGCGGGTCGGGCACGCTCTAGCGCCTCCCGCCCTTCGGTGGAGAGGCTGGCCACCCGCGAGAAGTCGACGTGCGCGATGGAACGCGCCTCGTACTCAGAGCGCTCCTCGAGGTGGCGCTTCGCCCTGTCGATGTAGGAGGCGTACCTCACCAGCGTCTCGACCCGCTGCTTCTCCTTGGCGGTGAGCGCGGGGTCGCCGGGGCCCACGGCCGCCGTGACGCTCTCGTACGACTCGCCGGGCCGACACATGACCTTGGTGGCGGGTTCGCCGCCGATGCGTGCCGCTTGCAGGCGAGCCAGTTCGGCAGCCACACGCGCCTCGGACTCCCTCACCTCGGAGAGGCGCTCGTCAGAGACCAGGCCCCAGCGGTGTCCGACCTCGGCCAAGCGCTCATCGGCGTTGTCCTGGCGGTGCAGGAGCCTGAACTCGTTGCGGGAGGTCAGCATGCGATACGGCTCCTCGATGCCGCCGCGAACGAGGTCGTCGAGCATCACGCCGATGTACCCCTGGTCACGCCTGACGGTGACGC
>CAZGXF010000118.1:0-7397 GCA_964529575.1 uncultured bacterium | reverse complement strand
TGTCGGGCAGGTGCGAGAGCGCGATCATCGTGCGCTGCGTGCCGGGCGGCAGGCCGGCCGGGCCCGAGGTGCGCAGGGCGAAGCGCAGCCTGGTGGCGCCGGGCAGCCGCCGCAGCAGGTGGGCGCCCAGGCAGTCGGCCGGCACGGAGTCGAGGCCGGCCGAGGGCAGGAGCATGACCCCGCGCTCGCGCGCCGCTAGGTCGCACGCCGTCATGCCTTCCAGCACGGGGAGCTCGCCCGTTACGTCCACGTAGTGCGCCCCGGCGCGCAGGCAGCCTGCCACCAGCGGGCGCCAGGTGCCCACGTACGGCCCCGCCATGTTCAGCACCACGGCGGCGTCGCGTAGGCCGGCGTCGACGGCCGCGGGTTCTTCGAGCGCGAAGACGCGCGCCTCCACGCCCAGCTCGCCCGCCAAGCGGGTGACGGCCTCACGGTCCCTGCCGGCCAGCACCGGAGCCAGACCCTCGGCGCCGGCCAAGCGAGCCACGGCCTGGCCCACGAAGCCGTTGGCCCCGTAGAGGACGAACCGGTCGCCCGCCACGGCCGACGTTCAGCCTCGCGCCGCGGCGTCGAGGGCGGCGCGCAGCCGCGGCGGGCAGGCCTGGCGATGTGCCTCGATGAGCAGGCCCTCGAGCTCCCGCTCGCTCAGGCCGGCGTCGAGGAAGACGCCCAGCCAGCCGCGGTGTTCCACGTACGGCGGCCGGAAGAACGCCTCGGGGCGCTCGGCCACGAGGGCCTCCTGGGCACCGGGCGGGGCGGCGCACCACAGGTGGGGCCGAGCGACGTCGTGGTGCGTCGGGTGGAACGCGGCGAACTGGCGACCGCGCCGCACGAACCAGGCGGGACGCCCGTGGCTCTGGCGTTGCTCCACGGCCGGCAGGGAGAGGCAGATGCGTCTCACGACGTCCAGCGCGCCTTCCATGCCCCGAGTGTAGTCGGCGCGCCCGCTGGGCCCGTGGCCCGTCGGCCGACCTGCCCGCCTCGCCGGAGACGCAGGGGTGGGCCCGCTGCTCGCGACCGGCCACGAGCGCCGGCCGCGCCGTCGCCCGCGCGCCGGTTAGCATCGCCCCATGACCCTGGCCGAGTACCAGCAGGCGGCGCGAACCACGGCCCTCTACCCCGTTGAGGTGCGCGTCCTCTACCCCACCCTCAAGCTCGCCGGCGAGGCCGGCGAGGTGGCCGAGAAGCTAGGGAAGCTGATGCGGGACGAGGGCTACCTGCCGGGCACGCAGCTGTCGGACGCGCAGCGCGCCGCGCTGGCTGCCGAGCTGGGCGACGTGCTCTGGTACGTCGCGAACCTCGCCGCCGACCTCGGCCTGTCGCTGGAGGAGGTGGCCGGCGGCAACCTCGCCAAGCTGGCGAGCCGCAAGGCGCGCGGTGTGCTGCACGGCAGCGGCGACGACCGCTGAGCCCCGGACGGTCCTAGCCGGGCGCCGCCTCGAGGAGCCGCTTCAGCACCACGGCCTGGTTGCGCTCCCTGTCCTTGGCCCCGAAGACCAGCGTGACCTCGCCCGCGGCGGCGAGCCTCCTGAGCCTCTCCAGGTCGGCGCTGCCGGCTAGCTCGGCCTCGTAGCGCTCGGCGAACTCGTCGAAGCGCTTCGGGTCGTGCGCGAACCACCTCCGCAGCTCCTCGCTGGGCGCCAGGCCCTTGGCCCACCAGTCGATGGCGGCGCGCTCCTTGGTGACGCCGCGCGGCCAGATGCGGTCGACCAGCACGCGCGTGCCGTCGTCCTCCGACCTCTCGTCGTACGCCCTCTTGAGCCTCACCATGGGGCGATCGTAGCCCCGTCGCGCCGCGGTCCTCGCTCCGCGTGGGCGCGTGCCGAGCGGGCCTAGGCACCCGCAGGGGCACGGGCGCCGCGCGGTCCAGCACCCGCGGGTCCGCGAGCGGCGCGGCCGGGCAGCTCAGTCGGCTCCCACCTCCTCCTCGGCGCTCACCGCCGCGGTGCCGGCCTGCACCGCCGCGACCCACTCCGCGAACGAGGACATGACGTCGCGCAGGAACGCTTCGGTGTCGGGCACGGTCACCTTCCCGTCCATGTCCATGAGGTCGTCGGGCTCGAACTTCACGTACACCTCGGGCTGGCCCATCGCCGGCACGTCCAGGTACGCGAGCACGCTGCGCAGGTGCGCCTGCGCCACCGCGGTGGAGATGTTCCCGGGCGACGTGCCGGCCACTAGCGCCGGCTTGCCGGCGAACGAGTTGCGCTCCTTCGGGCGCGAGGCCCAGTCGATCGCGTTCTTCAGCACGCCGGGGATCGAGCGGTTGTACTCGGGCGTGACGAACATGAGGGCGTCGGCGCCCTCGATCGTCTCCTTCAGGCGCAGGACGCTCTCGGGCTGCTCACGCTCGATGTCCTGGTCGAAGTAGGGCACCGCGTCGATGCGCACGCTGACGTACTCCCAGTCGGGCGGCCCGAGGCGCTGCAGCGCGAGCGCCAGACGGTGGTTGTACGACCTGTCCCTGAGGCTGCCTACCAGCACGGCCACCTTGACGCCCATGGGTCCTCCTCCGGCGCCGTCGCGCGGCGCCTCCTTGTCCGACCATAGGGAGGCACGGCATTAACGCCGTGAAGCGGCGAGAGGGGCCCGCACGGACGCGGGCCCCTCGTGGACGGGACTGGCCGCTACCGGCTCAGCCGCACTTGCTGTAGCCGCAGCTCTCGCACTTCTGGCAGCCCTCCTCGAAGCGGAGCGGGGCGCCGCAGTCCGGGCAGGCCTTGCCCTTGTTCAACACGTTCTCCACGCCGGCGGTCTCCAGCGCCACGGCGAGGATGTCGGCCTTGGAGGCCACCATGCGCCCGTGGTAGGTGCCGTACATGCCGCCGTTGATGCCGCGCAGGGTCTTGACGAGCGCCTCGGCCGGCACGCCGTACTGCAGGGCGATCGAGACGACGCGGCCGAGCGCCTCGCTGTCGGCGTTCGCCTCGTCGCCGCCCTTGCCCGAGACGATGAACACCTCGGTGGGCAGGCCGTCCTGCTTGTTCACGGTCACGTAGAAGCCGCGCTTCTCGCCGCTGGCGTCGATCAGCTTGACCTGGTCGGTGAAGCCGGAGAGGCGCACCGGCCTCTGGAAGAGCGGCTCGCCCGGCAGCTTGTCGTACGCCGCGGGCCGGGCCGCCACGGGGGCGCTGGGCGCCGCGGGCGCCGCCACGCTCACGGGCTGCTCGCGCCGCACCGGGGTCGGAGCGCTGGAACGGCCGTTCACCGACACGGCGCCGTTGGCCGGGACGCTCGGCTGCGCGGCCACGGCGGCGGGCTCCTTCTTCTCCTCCTGCTTCTCGGCCGAGGTGGAGAGGACCTGGAACTCGCGCGAGCCGTCGCGGTAGACGGTGATGCCCTTGCAGCCGGTCTCGAACGCCAGCCGGTAGGCGTCGTAGACGTCGTCCACGCTGGCCGAGTTCGTCAGGTTGATGGTCTTCGAGATCGAGTTCGCGACCTTCTTGCCACCGTCGAAGGCGCGCTGCACGGTGGCCTGCATGCGCACGTGGTCGGCGGGCGTGATGTCGTGCGCGCAGATCAGCACGCGGCGCACGGACTCGGGGATGAAGTCGAGGCCCTGCACCGACCCGTGGTTGTCCTGCACCGCCTTCACGACCGCGTCCCAGTCCCACTGGCCGTCCTTGGCGTAGCCCCGCGGCGGCTGGTGCGCCTCGAGCAGCTCCTGGAACAGCGGGTGGATGAGCGCGTGGTACGAGGCGCCGATCTTCCGGTAGATGAAGGGCGCGAACACCGGCTCCACGCCCGACGACACGCCCATCAGCATGCTGGTCGTGCCGGTCGGGGCCACGGTGAGGATGGCGACGTTGCGGCGCGGGGTGTCGATGTCCGCCTGGTCGACCAGGGGGAAGGCGCCGCGCTCCGCGGCGAGCCGCTCCGAGGCCTCCGTGGCGGCGTCGCGCAGGGCCGAGATGATCGCGTCGACGGCGGCGCGACCCTCGTCGGTGTTGTAGGGGTAGCCCATCTTGATGAGCGCGTCCGCGAGGCCCATGACGCCGAGGCCCAGGCGCCTGAGCTTCATGCTCATCTCCCGGTTGTCCTCCAGCGCGAACCTGTTCACGTCCAGGACGTCGTCGAGGAAGCGCACGCAGGTGGCGACGTCGCCGCGGAAGCTGGGCATGTCGAAGCCCTCGAGGCCGACGCCGCTCTCGGTCACGTAGGCCGCGAGGTTGATGGCGCCCAGGTCGCACGGCTCGCCCGGGTAGAGCGGGATCTCGCCGCAGGGGTTCGTGCTCTTGATGTCGCCCAGCGCGCCCCGCATGGCGTTGTGCTCGTTGATGCGGTCGATGTAGATGAGGCCCGGCTCGCCGGTGGCCCAGGCGTGCTGGGCGATCTCCCACAGCACCCCGCCGCGGGTCTGTGACTCGCGCCGCATGAAGTCGTCGGTGACGAGGACCGAGATGTTGAAGGTCGAGATGTCGCCCTCGTCGCGCTCGCGCTCCAGGTCCTTGGCCGTGATGAAGTCGGCCACGTCGGGGTGCGTGATCGAGATCGTGGCCATGCCGGCGCCGCGCCGCGTGCCGCCCTGCCTGATGGCCCTCAGGGTGGGCGCGAACACGTAGCGCAGGGTGGCCACGGGACCGGCGTGCTCGGCGCCGCCCAGGCCCGCCCAGATGGCGAAGTTGTCGAAGATCTCCACGGCGAAGCTGGCGGGCCCGGAGCTGGTGCCGCCGGAGCCGCGCACGGGCGAGCCCACGGGCCGGAGGTCCGAGAGGTCGACGAGCACGTCGCGGCCGGCGAGCAGCGTCATGGCCGCCTGACCGGCGGAGTCCCAGATGCCCTCCACCGAGTCGGGCACCCGGACCACCTGGGCGGCGCCCGGCGCCTCGGAGCGCTCGACGAACCTCGCCACGCGGTAGCCCTTCGTGACCAACTGGTCGCGCACGAGGTCAAGGAACGTGCCGCTGCTGATGGCCTCGTAGTCGGCGTGCGACCGGTCCACCGTGACGAAGAGCGTTCCCACCTTGCCCGTGAAGCGGCGCTTGGGCGGGATCGGGTCGAGGTTCAGGCCGTTGCCGCCGCCCACCTTCGTGACGAGGGCGAGCTTCGTGGCCAGGCGCAGCACCCAGGCGTTCGTGCCCTCCGGCTCGGGGCTGCCGTCCTGCACGAAGCAGTTGAGCACGTTGCCGTGCTCGGTGGCGGCGCCGGCCAGCACGCGCCCCCCGGGGCAGAACCGCTGCTCGACCATGAGCCTGTAGAACTCGGCCGCCACGGCGTCGCGCCGCTCCTGGGGCTCCGGCTGCGCCACCCACCGCGCGACGCGCTCGAACATGTCGAAGACGTCCTCGTCGCCCGGCTGGAAGTACTGGCGTTTGGCGACCTTGACGGCGTGGTCGCCGAACGCTCCCGGCACGGCGCTCGAAGAAGTCGACAGCTTCGCCATAGCGAACTCACTCCCTCCACCCCCGCGTTCGCCGCTCGAACGTCCAGGTGGTCGCCCCTTCTCGGTCGGCACGCCCCTCTTGCCGTGTTCGGGCCTCTAGGGCTCCCCGCACGGCAACGAGCTCGGTACGTACGGGGAGGAAGAGGTACTAGATGTTGTACCGAGCAATGTAGCGCCTACCAAGGGTGGCGTGTGTGGCCGAATATACCCCTTCGGCGGCCGGGGGGTGGAGGGGTCGCGGGAACGCGGAGACAAGGCCGACGGGAGCGGCCCGGTCCTCGCCCGCGTGGCCGGAGCCCGCCCGCTCACCCCGGAAGAGCCGGGGCCCCGAACGTGCCGGACCCGTGGCGGCCCTCGCCTCCTGGCTCAGTGCTTGAAGTGCCGGTGCCCGGTCATGACCATCGCCAGGCCGAGCTCGTCGGCGGCGGCGACGATCTCCTCGTCGCGGATCGAGCCGCCCGGCTGCGCGACCGCGGTCACGCCCGCGGCGGCGGCGGCGTCGAGGCCGTCGCGGAACGGGAAGAACGCGTCGGAGGCGCACGCTCCCCCCTGGGCGCGGCCCGCCGCCTTCTTGGCGGCGATCTCCACGGCGTCCACGCGGCTCTGCTGGCCCGCGCCGACCCCCACGGCGACCCCGTCCTTGGCCAGCACGATGGCGTTGGACGACGTGCGCGCGCAGACGAGGTAGGCGACCTCCAGGTCGCGCCACTCCGCGTCGGTGGGCGCGCGCCTGGTGACCACGCGCCAGCCCTCGCGGCCCTCCACGAGGTCCGGGCGCTGCACGAGGTAGCCGCCGTCGACGCTCCGAAGGTCGAGGCCCCGCGGCCCGGGGGGCGCCAGCTCGATCACCCGCGTGCTCTTGCGCTTGGCGGCGAGGAGCTCCAGCGCCTCCGGCTCGTAGCCGGCGGCCAGCAGGACGTCGGACTTCGGGTTCTCGGCGATGCGCTGCGCCAGCTCGAGGGTCACGACGCCCGGCAGCGCCACCACGCCGCCGAACGCCGACTTGGGGTCGGCGTCGAACGCGCGCTCGTAGGCGGTGACCAGGTCGTCCGCGACGGCGGCGCCGCAGGCGTTCGCGTGCTTCACGATCACGCAGGCCGTCGCCGGCAGCTCGTGCGCCAGGCGCCACGCCGCCTCGGCGTCGAAGACGTTCAGGTACGAGAGCGCGGGGCCGGAGCGCTGCACGGCGCCGTCCCAGACGCTGCGCTCCCCCACGACGCGGTAACGGGCGCCCGCCTGGTGCGGGTTCTCGCCGTACCTCAGCTCCTGCGCCCGCTCGAGCGGCACGACGAGGCGCTCCGGCAGCTCGGCGCCGCGGCTCAGGTAGGCCACGATCGCGGCGTCGTAGGCGGCCGTGTGGGCGAACGCCTTCAGGGCCAGCTGACGCCGCCTCTCCGCGGTGATGCCGGCCTTCAGGTCCGCGAGCACCGCGCCGTAGTCGGCGGGGTCCACGACGACCGTCACGTGGGCGTGGTTCTTGGCGGCGGCCCTGATCATGGCCGGCCCCCCGATGTCCACCTGCTCCATCGCCTCGGCGTCGGTCACGCCCGCGCCGGCCACGGTCTCGCGGAACGGGTAGAGGTTGCAGACGACGACGTCCACCGGCACGATGCCGTGCTCCTCGAGCTGCGACAGGTGCTCGGGTGTCCTGAGCGCGAGCACCCCGCCGTGGACGGCAGGGTGCAGCGACTTGACGCGGCCGCCCAGGATCTCGGGGAAGCCGGTGACGTCGGAGACGGCCATGGCCTCCACGCCCGCGTCGCGGAGCGCGCGCAGCGTGTTGCCGGTGGAGACGACCTCGTAGCCGAGCGCGACGAGCCCGCGCGCGAGGTCCTCCACCCCGGCCTTGTCCGAGACGGACACCAGCGCGCGCGGCGCCCGCGCCGCCACGCCTACTCGGCCTGACCTTCCGGAGCGCCCTCCTCGGCGGGCGCGCCCTCGGCCGGCTCACCGGCGTCGTCGGCCGGCTCACCGGCGTCGTCGGCGGCCTCCGCCGGCTCGGCGCCTGGAACGG
>CAZGXF010000117.1:0-7442 GCA_964529575.1 uncultured bacterium | reverse complement strand
CGTTCGTGATGCGCGTCGAGGACCTCGACGGCCCCCGCACGCGGCCCGAGGCCGTGCTGGGCAACCTGGAGGAGCTGGCGTGGCTGGGTCTCGACTGGGACGAGGGGCCCGACCGCGGCGGCCCTCACGGCCCCTACCGGCAGTCGCAGCGCCTGGAGCTGTACGAGGCGGCGCTGCGCCGGCTGCGCGACGAAGGCCTCGTCTACGAGTGCTACCTCACGCGCCGCGAGGTGGCGGAGCTGGCGGGCGGCGCGCCGGGCGTGGACGACGCCGGCGAGGGCCAGCAGGCGGTGCCTTCCCGCGTCTACGGGCCCGCGCACCGCGCGCTGAACGACGAGCTGGCGCCGCGCCGGCGAGCGGAGGGGCGCGCCCCGAGCCTGCGCTTCCGCGTGCCCGACGGGTCCGTGACGTACGACGACGCCGTGCAGGGCCCAGTGGTCGTGGACCTCTCCGCCGAGGTCGGGGACTTCGTGGTGCGGCGCGCCGACGGCCTCTTCGCCTACCAGCTGGCCGTGGTGGTCGACGACGCCGCCATGGGGGTCACCGAGGTCGCCCGCGGCGCCGACCTGCTCCAGAGCACCGCCGCCCAGCTGGCCCTCTACGAGGCCCTGGGGCTCATGCCGCCCGCGTTCGCCCACGTGGGCCTCCTCGAGGACGAGGACGGTGCGAAGCTCTCCAAGCGCGGCGGCGCGCTGTCGCTGCGCGAGCTGGAGTGCGCCGGCGTCGACCCCAGGGCCGTGCTGGGCCTGCTGGCGCACACGCTCGGTTGGGCGGCGGAGCCCGCCCCCCTCACGGCGGCCGACCTCTTGGCCGCGCTGGGCAGCGGGCCCGTGACGGCGCCGGCCGGGCCCACGCGCCTGCGCACCGCCGACCTGGCGCGGCTGCACGGCGTAGACTCCTGACCCATGGACCCGACAGCCGTGCTGCCGCGGGGGCTGCCCGACTTCCCCCTGCCCGACGCCCGCGGCCGCTTCGGCCGCTTCGGCGGCCGCTACGTGCCGGAGACGCTGGTACCGGCGCTGCAGGCGCTGGAGACCGCCTACGGGGAGGCGAGGACCGACCCCGGCTTCGTGGCCGACCTCAGGCACGTGCTGCGCGACTACGTGGGCCGCCCCTCGCGCCTCTACCTCGCCGAGAACCTGACGCGCGAGCTGGGCGGGGCCAAGGTGTACCTGAAGCGCGAGGACCTGAACCACACCGGCGCCCACAAGATCAACAACACCGTCGGCCAGGCGCTGCTCGCCCGGCGCATGGGCCTGAAGCGCATCGTCGCCGAGACTGGCGCTGGCCAGCACGGCGTGGCGGCGGCGACCGCGGCCGCCCTGTTCGGGCTGGAGTGCGTCGTCTACATGGGCGAGGAGGACGTGAGGCGCCAGGAGCTGAACGTCTACCGCATGCGCCTGCTCGGCGCCGAGGTCGTGAGCGTCTCCTCCGGCACCCGCACGCTGAAGGACGCCACCAACGAGGCGATCCGCGACTGGGTCACGAACGTGCGCGACACCTTCTACGTCCTCGGCTCCGTCGTCGGTCCGCACCCGTACCCGATGCTGGTGCGCGACCTGCAGAGCGTGATCGGCTTCGAGGTCATGGACCAGCTCGCTGAGCGCGAGGGCCGGAGCGTGCCCGACGCCCTGGTGGCCTGCGTCGGCGGCGGCAGCAACGCCATCGGCCTGTTCGCGCCGTTCGCCTACCTGCCGCCGCACGAACGGCCCCGGCTCGTGGGCGTCGAGGCCGGCGGGCGCGGGCTCGCCAGCGGCGAGCACGCCGCCAGCATCTCGAGCGGCAAGACGGGCGTGCTGCACGGCTCGCTCATGTACCTCCTCTCCGACGACGGCGGGCAGGTCTCACCGCCTCACTCGGTCTCGGCCGGCCTCGACTACCCCGGCGTCGGGCCGGAGCACAGCCACTTCGCCGAGACGGGCGTCGCCGAGTACGCCGTAGCCACCGACGACGAGGCCCTCGACGCCTTCGAGCTGCTGGCCCGCGTGGAAGGCATCGTGCCCGCCCTCGAGAGCGCCCACGCCGTGGCTCACGTCGCCAAGCTGGCGCCCACCATGCCCCGCGAGGCGGTGGTCGTGGTCGGACTGTCGGGGCGCGGCGACAAGGACGTGGCCGAGGTGAGCCGCCTGCGCGGCGGGGCCGTGGGCGCGCCGGCGCCCGCGGCGGCCGGAGGGCACCGATGACGATGAACGCAGACCGGGCCGTGGGCCGCGTGGACGCGGCCTTCGACGCCGCGAGGGCCGAGGGGCGCGCCGCGTTCGTCGGCTTCCTCACCGCCGGCTTCCCCGACCGCGCCGGGTTCCTGCGCGCCGCCCAGGCGGTGCTGGAGCACGCCGACCTGCTCGAGGTGGGCCTGCCGTTCTCCGACCCTCTCGGCGACGGCCCGACCGTCCAGCGCGCCTCGGAGCGGGCCCTGGCCGGCGGCGTGGGCGCGCGCGAGACCCTGGAGCAGGTCGCCGAGCTGCGGCGCCTGACGGACAAGCCGCTGGTGGTGATGACGTACTACAACCCCGTCTACTGCTACCCCGGCGGCGAGGCGGCGTTCGTGCGCGACCTGAAGGCGGCTGGCGGCGACGGGATGATCCTCCCCGACCTGCCGCCCGACGAGGGCGAGACGTTGATCGCCGCGGCGCGCGCCGAGGGCGTGGACACGGTCTTCCTAGTGGCACCCACCTCCACCGACGAGCGCCTGGCCTTGGTCGTGAGCCGGTGCCGTGGCTTCGTCTACGCCGTCTCGGTCACCGGCGTCACGGGCGTCCGCGACTCGCTCCCGGCGGAGGTGGCCGACCTGGTGGCCCGGACGCGTGCGGCCGGGGCGCGGAACGTGGCCGTGGGCTTCGGCGTGGCCAGCGCGGAGACGGCGCGCCAGGTGGCGCGGGTCGCCGACGGGGTGGTCGTGGGCTCGGCCCTCATCAGGGCGCTGGAGGAGGGCCGCGACCTGGGCGCGCTGGCGCGCGATCTCAGGCAAGGCTGCCAGCGCTGAGCCCGGCGCCACGCCGCCGGAGGCGGCCGGCCCGGACCGTAGCCGATGCAGGCAGGTCGGGGGAAGCGGGGGCCGAGCGGTCGGCTCACGCGGAGCGCCGGCTCAGTTGCTGAGGACCGTGACCTCGGAGCCCACCACCGCGAACAGGTCGTAGGCGAGCAGCAGGTCGGCGGGTATGCCGGCCGGCACCTCCTGGCTCACCACGCGCACCACGATGGGCGCGCCGCCGCCGGGCGGGTCGAGCACGAGCAGGGTGCCGGGGCGGTGGTGACGAGACACGGCCTCGTAGCCGCGGAGCGAGCCGTAGGCGGCCACGCGCACGACGCCGGAAGGCAAGGTCAGCACCTCGAGGCGCACGTCGGCGACGCCCGAGCTCACCATGCCGATCGCCTCGGCCGCGGCGCGGGAGAGGTCGATCACGCGGTTCCCCTTGAACGGGCCCCTGTCGTTGATGCGCACCACGACGCTACGTCCGTTGCCCAGGTTGTGGACCCTGACCAGGGTGTCGAACGGGAGCTCGCGGTGGGCGGCGGTGAGCTGGCTGGGGTCGAAGACCTCGCCGTTGGCGGTGCGGCGCCCTGCGAAGCCGGGGCCGTACCACGAGGCCCTGCCCTCCTGGACACGGAAGGGAGGCGCCTGCGTCTCGACGACGAAGGCGGTCGGGGTGGCCTCGGAGCGGGCGACGGACGGTGCGCAGGCGGCGAAGAGGAGCGAGCAGCAGACCAGCGCCAGCGTAGGGGCGCGGCCCGAAACGAAGACCCGGCGCGCGTGCACGACCGATGGTAACCGCACGCACACCGGGTCTGGTGTGAAAGTCCGCAGGGCTCAGGCCCAGGTGCGCCGGGCGAGCTCCTTCTGGCACAGGACGAAGGCCTCGTAGTCCTCGATCTCGGCGGTGCCGTCGGTGATCGCCGACTCGCACTTCGAGATGATCTCGGAGAGCTCCTCGTTGCTGTAGTACCGGATGGCTTCGGCCATCGGGCGACTCTGTACCATCCTGCTCCTCGTTCCTGGTCGGCGCTCGACCATAGCTCTATGGCTGGGAAGGTAGCAGCGGGTCTCTTACAGAACTCTCACCGGCGGTTCACGGGCCTGGTGCTGCACCCCCGCCGCGCTGCGCTGCGGCTATCGTGTGGCGCGATGATCGACTCCCACTGCCACCTGACGCGCCTGCCCGATCCCGACGTCGCCGTCGCCACGTCCGGCCTCGCGTGGATCGTCACCGTCGGCACGTCGCTCGAGGACTCGCGCGCCGCGCTGGCGTTGGCGCGCCGGCACCCACGCGTGCGGGTCGCCGTGGGCGTGCACCCCAACGAAGCGTCGGCCGCCCGCGACGAGAGGGTGCGCCGCCGCATCGAGGAGCTGGCCGAGGACCCGCTGGTCGTCGCCGTCGGCGAGACCGGCTTCGACACGCACTGGCAGGACGAGACGCTGGAGACCCAGCGCGCGGCCTTCGACTGGCACGCGGAGGTGGCGGCGAGGACCGGCAAGCCGCTGGTACTGCACGTGCGTGACCGCCAAGGCGCCGACGACGCCAGCCGGGCCGCCGCGGCGGCCATCAGGGAGGCGGGCGTGCGCCGGGGGGTGCTTCACTGCTTCAACGGCCACCAGGCCCTGCTCGAGGCCGGCCTCGAGCTCGGCTGGCACGTCTCGTTCGCCGGCAACCTCACCTACCCGTCGGCGGGGGCGCTGCGCGAGGCGGCGAGCTCCGTGCCCGAGGATCGGCTCCTGGTGGAGACCGACAGCCCGTTCCTCTCCCCCGTTCCGCACCGCGGCCAGCCGAACGCGCCCGCGAACGCGAGGCTCACGGCCGCGAGGCTGGCCGAGGTGAGGGGCGCGGACCCGGCGGCGCTCGAAGCCGTGCTCGACGCGAACGCGGCCGCGCTGTTCGGCTGGGGCGCCGGCGACGCCGCCGGCGAGTCCGCGGCGCCCGACGAGGTGCGGCGGTGATCCCCGGCCGCGACGGCGAGCGCCAAGGCTTCCGCGACGAGGCCCTGCGGGTGGACGTAGCCCTCGACGCCTCCGGCGCGGCGGCCTACCAGGGCTCGCGCCCGGCCAGCCTGTACGTGGAGCGGGTCGGTCCGGTGGGCGCCCCGACCGTCTACTTCCTCCACGGCGGGCCGGGCTACAACGCCGCCTCGTTCCGGGAGATCGCGGGCGGCGAGCTCGAGGAGCTCGACGTCGTCTACGCCGACCAGCGCGGCGCGGGTCGCAGCACCGGCGAGGGGGGCAGCGACGTGGCGCTCCTGGCCGCGGACGTCTTCGCGGTGATGGACGCGCTGGGCATCGCTCGCGCGACGCTGTTGGCGCACGGCTTCGGCGCCCTCGTCGCCTTGCGGGCGGCCCGGACGGCGCCGGAGCGGGTCGAGCGGCTGGTGCTGGTGAACCCGTGGCTCTCCATGCCGCAGCTGGCGCGCGACCTGCACGCCGAGGCGACCGGCGGCGCGGCGCGCGGCAGCCCCGAGGAGGAGCTCACCGACCCGCGCGCGCTGGTGGACGAGGCGTTCGCGGCGGTGAACCCGAAGGTCCTGTTCGACGCCATGCAGTTCCCGTCGCCGCGGTCGCGCCTGTTCCTGGAGCACGTCGACGCCGTGGCGCTGTCCGGCGACGTGCCGGACGAGGTGGGCGACGAGGTCTGGCTGGCCGACGGCCTGCACGACCTGCGCGAGGTCGCGGTGGCGGGCGTACCGACCGTGCTGCTGTGCGGCCGGCACGACCGGACCAGCTACCCCGGCCAGGCGGAACTCGTCCTGAACGCGGCGCCCAACGCCACGTTCGGCCTGCTTGACGGCGGGCACTACCCGTGGATCGACGACGAGGGCTTCGCCGCCACGCTCATGGAGGCGCTGACCGCCGAGCTTGGCTGAGGGCATGAGCCGAGCCGCCCTAGGCACGCGTCACCTGCCTGAGGGGCCGGTGAGAGGTCGGGTGCTAGACTCCGCCGATGCTCCGTCCGGACGTCCGCGTCGACCGTCTGTCCGAGGTCACGCCGGACCTGCTGCGCTCCCTGGGGGTCAGGTACGCCCTCATCGACCTCGACGACACGATCGTCGCCTCGAACGGCGACGACCTCGTCGACGACGCGCCGCTGCTCGTCTCCCGGCTCCGGGCGGCCGGCATGGGCGTGGCCATACTCTCGAACGGCAAGCCGGAGCGCGTCGCCCGGGCGTCGAAGCTGCTGGGCGTGCCGGGCGTGGCCCTGGCCGGGAAGCCCTTCGGCTGGGCGTTCCGCAAGGCGCTGGCCATGCTGCCCGGAGCCTCCCCCGCCACCACGGCGATGGTCGGCGACCAGCTGTTCACCGACGTGCTGGGCGCCAAGCGCGCCGGGCTCGTCACGGTCCTCGTCAGGCCGCTGACGGAGGGTAAGCTTCCTCATACCAGGCTCGCCCGCCGGCTTGAGAGAATGATCCTCGAGGAGCGTTGACCTTGGCAGTCCTCTCGATCGGCGACAAGCGGCTTGGCGCCGTCCTGCTTGAGCGCGGCTACGTCACCGACGACGCCTTGCAGCAGGCGATCGCGCGCCACTCCGAGGTGGGCGGGCGCCTCGCCGACATCCTGATGCAACTCGGGGTCATCTCCGAGCAGCGCATCGCCCGCGCCGTCGAGGAGTCGATCGGCATCCCGCTGGTCAACCTCCCGCGCGTGGACATCATGCCCGACGCCCTGGCGAAGGTCCCGGCCACGCTGGCGTCCGAGCTCCTCGCCATGCCCTTCGCCATCGACGGCGACCGGCTGCGCGTCGCCTTCGTCGACCCGCTCGACGCCCTCCTCATAGAAGAGGTCGAGGACGCCTCCGGCTGCCTCGTCGAGCCCTACCAGGCGCTCCACAAGGAGCTGATGTGGGCGCTCGCCACCTACTACCCCGAGCTGGGGCTCGAGCCGCCCGTCGACGTCGAGGTCGACATCAGCCAGCGCCTGGGCAACCTCGCGGTGTCCCGCGGGCTCGTCACGCCCGAGCAGCTCGAGGCCGCCATCGCCGAGCAGCAGCGCACCGGCGGCCTGCTCGGACGCATCCTCGTCCAGGCCGGCGCCCTCGACGAGGAGCAGCTCGCCCAGCTGCTGGCCGACCAGATGGGCATCGAGTACTTGCCCGACCTGGACGACGAGCCCGTCTCCGACAAGCTGGGCAGCCAGCTGCTCAGGCTCGACGCCGTGCAGTTCTCGGCCGTGCCGTACAAGCTCGAGGGCGACACGCTGGTCGTGGCGATCGCCGACCCGCGCCGCATGGCCGACATCGAGGCCATCGCCAGCCGGCCCGTACGCTTCGTGGCCGCCCCCGAAGGCGCCGTGCAGAAGCGCATCGACAAGCTCTACGCCGACGACAAGGGCCGCCTCGGCGAGACGCTGCTGCAGAGCCGCCGCCTCAAGCGCGAGCAGCTCAGGCGCGCCCTCGAGGAGCAGACGAAGCTGGGCAGCGTCAAGCCGCTCGGCGAGATCCTCGTCGACCTCGGCTACGTCA
>CAZGXF010000116.1:0-7508 GCA_964529575.1 uncultured bacterium | reverse complement strand
GAACCCGTACTACGAGCACTTCGCCGGCGGCATGCTCGACATGTCGGAGTGCCGCTACGAGCAGCACGACGAGAAGACGACGCGCGTCACCGGCCCCCGGTTCGTGCCCGCCGAGGAGCTGCGCGTGAAGCTCGAGGGCGCCGGCAAGGTGGGCGAGCGCTACATGGGCTTCGCCGGCGTGCGGGACCCGTACACCGTCGCCCGCATCGACGACGTCATCGCCTGGGCGCGCAGGCAGGTGGAGGAGCGCTTCGGCACTCCCGAGGAGGGCGGCTACGAGCTGCACTACCACGTGTACGGCCGCGACGGCGTCATGGGCGAGCTCGAGCCGCTGAGGGACCGGCCGGCGCACGAGCTCGGCGTCCTCGTGTTCGGCGTGGCGCCCACGGCCGAGATGGCCGAGGAGGTGGCCCTCACCGGCACCCGCCAGATGTTCTACGCGCGCCTGCCCGACGTGAAGGGCACGGCCGGCGGCGTGGCGTTCCCCATCGACGAGGTCGTGCGCGTGAGCCCCGCCTACCGCTGGACGCTGAACCACACCATGCGGGTGGACGACCCTCTCGAGCTCTTCGAGCTGCACACGACCGAGGTGGGCTCGGCGGCGGGGGTGGCGCGGTGAGCGGCCGGGCCTCTCGTCCCCGCCGCCTGGCCGAGCTGGCCAAGACGGTCCGCAGCAAGAACGCGGGCGTGGACCGCATCACCTTCGACGTGATCTTCGCGGACCGGGACTCCTACGAGCACGTGAAGCGCTCGGGCGTGCTCAGCCGCGAGTCGGTCGCGCGGCTCTACGGCATCGGACCGGAGCGCATCACCGACTTCGTGACGTTCGACCCGGCCAACGCCATCAAGTTCACGATCCTGCGCTCCCGCCCCAGCGGCAGCCCGGGCGACAGCGACATCTTCGGCTCGCAGCAGTACGCCCCCCTCCTCGACGTCGAGGTGCCGTGAACCGCGCGCCCGCCGGACCCGGGCGCGGACATGGAGCGGGCCGGCCGCGTCGCTGGGCGCCCCGCGCCCGTCAGCTCCACCCCGGCCCCGGAGCCGCCGCCGGGAGCGTTGACACCTGGCCGGGAGGCGCCGTAACCTTGCAACAACACTTGTCAAGAGGGATACGCAGCAACAGCAGTTGCTAGCGCCGTCCGGGTCGCCGCGGCCTAGGCCCGCGTAGCGACCGAAGGAGTCGAGGATGGAGGAGATGCGGATCCTGTCGGCCACGGGCGCGCTGGGCGCCACGCCGTTCGACGTGGAGTCGTTCCAGCTCGGCCTGCGACGCGACCCTCACATGGTCGGCGCGGACGCCGGCAGCAACGACGTGGGGCCCTACGGCCTAGGGGCCGACAGGTGCTACTTCCCGCGGGAGTGGGTGAAGCACGACCTCCGGCAGCTCCTCCTCGCCGCCCGGGAGCGGAAGGTCCCCATGGCCGTGGGCACGGCCGGTCACATGGGCACCGACAACGGCGTGGAGTACCACGCGGAGCTGATCAGGGAGATCGCGGCCGAGGAGGGCCTGGAGCCCTTCCGGCTGGCGAAGGTCTACACCGAGCTCGACAAGGAGACCCTGCGCGAGGCGCTCCGTGCCGGCAAGGTGTCCTCGCTCGACGACAGCCCCGAGCTCACCGAGGAGGCCATCGACGCCACCGACCACGCCGTGGCCGTCATCGGCGTCGAGCCGTACATCGAGGCCTACCGGCAGGGGGCCGACGTCGTGATCGCCGGCCGCTCCTGCGACGACGCCATCTTCGCGGCCTACCCGATCTTCAAGGGCTTCGACAAGGCGCTGGCCATCCACCTCGGCAAGGTGCTCGAGTGCGCCTCGGTGGCGGGTACCCCGTACATGGCGCGCCACACGATGATGGGAACGATCAGGCGCGACTCCATCCTGTTCGAGCCGATGAGCCCGAAGCAGGTGTGCACGCCGGTGTCGGTGGCGGCGCACTCGATGTACGAGGAGTCGCACCCGCACTACCACCGCATCCCGGGCGGCCTCGTCCACCTGGCCGACTGCACCTTCACGCAGTACGACCCGCGCACCGTCGAGGTCCGCGGCGCGCGCCTGGAGGAGGTGCCGCTGCGCCTGAAGGTGGAGGGCGCCGGCTTCGTCGGCTACCGGTTCGTGGGCATCGTCGGCGTGCGCGACCCCCTCACGATCGCCAACCTCGACGCCTTCGTCGAGTACGCCAGGCAGCGCGTGCGCAACAACCGTCCGGACCTCGTCGAGGGCCAGGACTACCAGGTGCACGTCCACACCTACGGCGCCGGCACGATCATGGGCGAGCGCGAGGCCCCGCTGCCGCGGCCGCCGGTCGAGGTGGGCATCGTCGTCGAGGCGACGGCGCCCGACGAGGCCGTGGCGCGCACCGTCTGCCGCATGTTCCGCAAGACGCTGATGATCGCCGAGTACCCGGGCCAGAAGGCCACCACGGGCAAGGCCGCCGTCATGGCCGACGAGGAGCTCAAGGGCATGGACTCCTACCAGTGGACCGTCTACCACACCATCGCCGTCGACTCGCCGCTGGACCACAGCCGCCTGGTCATGGAGACGGTGGGGGCCTGATGGCGCGCCTCGTGGACCTGGCCACCGCCATACGCAGCAAGAACGCGGGGCTCTTCCGCGTCACCTGCGACGTCATGTTCGACGACCCGGCCACCTACCGGGCCGTGCGGGACGCGGGCGTCATCACCACCGAGGTGGTGGCGCGGCTGTACCGCGTCCCTGTGGAGGACGTGGTGTCGGTGGTGGCGCACGACCCCGGCCAGGGCATCAAGATCACCCTCAAGCGCCAACGCGTCAGCGGCAACCCCGGCGACCCGGACATCCTGGGCTGCCAGCAGCACGCGCCCCTCTACGACATCGAGGTGCCGCTGTGAGCGACGGCGCCCATCAGGACCCGCGCTTCCCGCCGCGGGGGCCGTTCCCCTTCGCGGAGGTGAGCGGCACCCACTACGAGATGGGCGTGCAGCACGGCGAGGCCTTCAAGGAGCAGGTCGCCGCCAGCGTCGACGTCTACCGCGACAAGTTCGCCGAGGCCGGCCTCGACTGGGCCACCGTCGTCGAGCTCGCGCGCGAGATCGTAGGCGACGTCGTGGCTTACGACGCGGGGTTGGCGAGCGAGCTCGAGGGCATAGCCGCCGGCTCCGGCCAGGAGCTGCTGACGGTCGTGGCCATCAACTCGCGGTCGGAGATCCTCACGCTGGCCGGCCGTCGCGCCAGTCCGGTCGAGGACCACGAGTGCACCTCGGCGGCCTGCCTGCCCGAGGCCACCGGCGGGCCCACGCTGCTGGGCCGCAACTGGGACCAGGACCTGCGCCTGCTGGACAACGCCGTGGTGATCAGGGCGCGTCCCAGCGAAGGCCCGCGGTTCGTCATGCTCACCGAGGCCGGGATCCTCCTGCGCGACGGCGTGAACGAGCACGGCATCGGCGTGACGGGCAACTCGCTCTACAGCCATCAGGACGGCGGCGACGCGAAGGGCATGCCGGCCGGGATGGTGCGGCGCAAGGCGCTGCGGCACGCCAGCCTGGCCCGGGCCGTGAAGGAGGCGTTCGAGGCGCCGACCTCGACCTCGATCAACCACCTCTTCGCCGCCGCCGGCGGGGCCGCCGTCGACGTCGAGGCCGCGCCGCGCGACGTCTTCTGGGTGCTGCCGGAGGACGGCATCGTCACCCACTCGAACCACTTCCGCTCCCCCAGCGCCGCGGTGGTGCTGCGCGACCAGGGGCCCCTGAGGGCGCCCTCCACGCTCTACCGCCACGCGCGCGTGGAGCAGGCTCTGCGTGCCCGCCACGGCGCCATCGGCGTCGAGGAGCTGCGGCGCGCGTTCCAAGACCACTTCGGCTGGCCGGACTCCGTCTGCTCCCACCCCAAGCCGGGCGAGCGGCACCCGACGGGCTCCGTGGCGAC
This sequence comes from uncultured bacterium, assembly GCA_964529575.1. Lineage (GTDB taxonomy): Bacteria > Deinococcota > Deinococci > Deinococcales > Trueperaceae > DASRWD01. The sequence goes on along the minus strand of CAZGXF010000116.1, from coordinate 3,607 downwards.
GATCGTGATGGACCTGGACGCCAGGACCATGCACGTGGCCGCGCACCCCGTCTGCCGGAGCGAATGGACCTGCTATGCGGTCGGCTGATCACCCACGCCACTTCCAGCCCGGGCCGGTCGGGCTCGCAGCCGTTCGGGCACGAGTACGGGCACGAAAGGAGAGAGCAGAGCAGCGCAAGGCCGCACGACCCGAAGCAGCCACTGAAGGGAGAGGAATGATGCGACTTAACCTCGACCGGCGCGTAGTGGGCCTCGTCCTGGCCGCCATCGTGGTCGCCCAAGCGGGGCTGGGCTACGCGCAGGCGCAGAAGACGATCAGGATCGCCCTCACCGGGCCCATCGTCACGCTCGACCCGGCCAACTACCGCAACCGCAACACCGAGAACGTCATCCGCAACATGTTCGACGGCCTCTACACGGTGCTGCCCGACGGCCGCACCGTGCCCGAGATCGCCGAGGGCGTCACCCAGGTGGACCAGTTCACCTGGGAGTTCAAGGTCCGCGAGGGGATCACGTTCCACAACGGCGAAGCGCTGACCGCCGACGACGTGGCCTTCACCTTCAACCGCGTCGTGAAGGAAGGCGCCATGGAAGGCGAGACCTCGCCGCGCAAGGGCCTGATGGCGAGCTTGCAGGAGGTCACGGTCGTCGACGACTACACCGTGCGCTTCCACTTCGCGGCGCCCGAGACCGAGCTGAGCGTGAAGACCGCGGCGGTCTTCATGCAGATCATGCCCAAGGACTACTTCGAGAGCGTGGGCGTCGAGGGCTTCATCGCCGCGCCCGTGGGCGCGGGGCCGTTCAGGTTCGTCGAGGGCAGCTACTCGGAGCGCATCGTGCTGGAGCGCTACGACGGCTACTGGGGCGGCGCCCCCGACATGCCGGGCGAGCCCGGGCCGGCGCTCCTCGAGCGCGTGATCTTCGAGATCGTGCCCGACCCGGCGTCGCGCCTGGCCGCGCTGCGCGCGGGCGACATCGACATCATGCAGGGCGTCCTGGCCGACCAGGTGCCGGTCATCCAGAGCACCCCAGGCGTCGAGCTGAGGACCGGCCCCGGCACCAACCTCTACTTCTTCGGCTTCAACACCGAGCAGGCGCCGTTCGACGACCCGCGCGTGCGCCAGGCGATGGCCTACGCCATCGACTACGACCTGCTCGTGGAGGCGGTGTACGGCGGACGTGCCGACGCGCTCTACGGCGTGCCGCTCTCCTGGAACTCGGAGATCCAGCACCCCGACCTCGAGCCGTTCACCTACGACCCGGAGCGCGCGCAGGAGCTGCTGGCCGAGGCCGGCGCCACGGACCTCTCCTTCACCATCGACACCCTGGGCGACAACCTCCTGCTGGCCGAGGCCATCGCGCAGATGCTCCGCGAGATCGGCGTGGACGCCCAGGTGAGGACGTGGGAGGCCGGCGCGCTGATGGAGGCCGTGGGCAACGGCTCGCGCCAGGCGACGGTGCACCTGTGGGGCAACGCCTCCGGCGACCCGCAGTGGCCGCTGTGGCCCGTCGAGCCCGGGTACTCGTACTGGCACGACGAGGAGTTCCACCAGATCATGGGCACGGCGTCCGACATCGCCGACAACGACGAGCGGGTAGCCGCGTTCCGGCGCGCCTACGAGATCGTCATGGACCATGTGCCCTACGTCACGCTGGTGGTGCCGCAGACGGTCGAGGCCGCGCGCAGCAACGTCCAGAACTTCCAGCCGCACCCGGGTGGCCGTGTGAACATGCACAGGGTCGACCTGGCCACACCCTGAGGCACTGAGCCCATGGGCTGGACGAGACGCTGGGGCCGGTGAGCGATGTCCTTCGAGTTCCTGCTCCGACGCCTCGTCCAGCTCGTGGTACTGGCGTTCGTCATCGCCGTCACGGTGTTCGTCCTCATGCGCCTGACCCCTGGCGACCCCGTGGCGCTGATGATGGGCCAGGACGAGGGCGTCACCCAGGCCGACATCCAGCGCAAGCGCGACGCGCTCGGCCTTAACGACCCCCTCCCCACGCAGTTCGCCCGCTTCATCGGCGGGCTCGTCACCGGTGACCTCGGCCGCTCCCTGGTGAGCGACAGGCCCGTCAGGGCGCTGCTCCTCGAGCGGTTCCCCGCCACCCTCGAGCTGACCATCGTGGCCATGCTGCTCTCCTTCGCGGTCGGCGTGCCGGTGGGGGTCATCGCCGCCGTCAGGCACAACTCGACGCTCGACCGCTTCATCATGGGCGTGAACTTCCTCGGCCTCTCCATGCCGTCGTTCTGGCAGGGGATCATGCTCATCCTGCTCTTCAGCGTCACGCTCGGTTGGCTGCCGAGCCTGGGGCGCACGACCTACGGCTTCGTGCCCGAGCACGTCACGGGCCTGCTCGTCCTCGACTCGCTGCTCACCGGTGACTGGCCGGCGCTCAAGCACTCGCTGAGGCACCTGGTGCTGCCGGCCGTCACGGCCGGCACCAGCTACAGCGCCATCGTGGCGCGCGTCGTGCGCTCGTCGCTGCTCGAGATCCTCCGCCAGGACTACATCCGCACCGGTCTCAGCAAGGGGCTCACCTTCGGACGCGTGGTCAGGGTCCATGCCCTGCGCAACGCGCTCATCCCCATGGTCACGGTGGCGGGGCTCGAGGCCGGCTCGCTCCTCAGCGGCAGCGTCGTGCTCGAGACGGTCTTCTCGTGGCCCGGCCTGGGCCGGCTGCTCGTCGACGGCATCTACGCCCGCGACTACGCTCTGGTGCAGAGCACCGTCATCGCCCTGTGCGTGATGTTCGTGATGCTCAGCTTCGTCGTCGACGTCGTCTACTCGCTCATCGACCCGAGGATCCGCTGGTGAGGCGCGTAGCGTGGCTGGCGCTCGCGAGCGCGAGCCATGGGGGCACCCGGAGGAACGCTTGAGGACGAGGACCTTCAGGCGCCTGCTGCGCAACCCGTGGGCCACCGCGGGGCTGGTGGTCATGTGCATCTACGTGCTCGTCGCGCTGCTCGCCCCGTTGCTGGCGCCGCACGACCCCACGCAGGGCAGCCTGCGCGGGCGGCTCCGGCCGCCGGCCTGGGTCGAGGGCGGCAGCCCGCAGAACCCGCTGGGCACCGACCAGCTCGGGCGCGACACCCTGTCGCAGGTCATCTACGGCGCCCGCTCGTCCCTGCGCGTGGGCATCGGGGTGGTGCTGATATCTGGACTCATCGGCGGGGGCCTGGGGCTCCTCGCCGGCTACACCCGCGGCCTCACCGACGACGTGCTGAGCCGCTTCGCCGACTGGACGCTGGCGTTCCCGTTCCTGATCCTGGCGATCATGCTCATGGGCATGCTCGGCCCCGGCATCACGAACCTCACGCTCGTGCTCTCGCTCGCCGGCTGGCCGCACTTCTTCAGGCTCATCCGCGGCGAGGCGATCGTCGAGTCGCAGAAGGCCTACGTCGAGGCCGCCCGCGCCCTGGGCCGCCGGGCGCTGCCGATCATGGCGCGCGAGATCGCGCGCAACGTCTTCCACACCTTCATGGTGCTGGCGACCATCCGTCTGGGCATCGCCATCCTCTCCGAGGCCAGCCTCAGCTACCTCGGCTTCGGCGTGCCGCCGCGCGTGCCCGCCTGGGGGACGATGATCTCGAGCGGCCAGCACTACG
>CAZGXF010000115.1:3525-7602 GCA_964529575.1 uncultured bacterium | reverse complement strand
CGGCGGTGATGCCGGGCTCGCTGGCGCTGGCGCCGGGAGGGCTCACGTACTGGCACGGCCTCGACCTGCTGCGCGGCCTGCAGGAGCGGGGGCGGATCGTCGGCCTCGGCTTCGCCGAGTACTACCCCGACAGCGACGTCAACGGCATCACCGCGCTAGGCGTCGTGCGCCTGGCGGTGGCGGCGATGGCCGCGGCGCGGCGCTGAGGGGCCGGGCTCACCGGCCGCCCAACGCGGAGGAGCCGCGCTCACCAGCCACCCAACGCTCAGGGGCCGCGCTCACCCGCCGCCCAGCGCCCGCGACAGGGACCGCGCCTCGGCGCTGAGGCTCTGGGACATCCGCGCGATCGACTCGTCCGTGAAGCGGCTCGCGGGGCCCGCCAGGCTGAGCGCTCCGACCAGGCGCACCTGGCCGTCCGCGGGGTCCACCCCGAACACGGGCGCGGCGATGGCGGCCGTCTCGGCCTTCCTGTCGGCGAGCGACACCGCGAGGCCGCGCGCGCGGACCTCCTCCAGCTCGGGCGGTAGGGACTCCGCGCCGTCTTCGAAGGCGCGCAGCACCTGGCCGGAGGCGCCCGTCGTGAGGCTGAAGCGGGTGCCGGGCGTCACGTAGTGCAGCACCCTGTGGGTCGTCGAGGCCACGCGGTAGAGGCACACGCGCTCCTCGCCGTCGCGCAGGTAGAACGCGGCGCTCTCGCCCGTATCGCGCGAGAGGCGGCGCAGCGCCGGCATGACGAGCTCGCCCAGGTCGAAGGAGGCGCGGTAGAGCTCGCCGAGGCGCAGCAGCGCGGGGCCGAGGGCGAAGCGGCCGTCGTGTCGGCGCCGCAGGTAGCCGGCCCTCTCCAGCGAGGCGGCCAGGCGCAGGATCGTGCTCTTGTAGAGGCCCGTGCGGTCGGCCAGCTCGGCGAGGGTCAGCGGCTCACCGCCCTCGCCGAGCGCGTCGAGGATCGCGAGGGCCCTGTCGACAGCTGCCACACCCTGCTCGGCCATGCTCTCCCCTCGCTGAGCGACGCAGCCGTTGACAAGCGGCGGGTCGCGACAGCATATAATCCGGCCAAAGTAGAACACAATTCTGCTAGACAGAACGCTTCGCGGGCAGGCTGGAGGTCGCCATCGCCAGGCACGGTCACATCGACGAGAACGTGGGTCGCCTCGCGCCGGCCCTGCGGGAGCTGAGCCTCGACGTCCATGCCCATCCCGAGCTCGCGTTCCAGGAGCGCCACGCCGCCGCCAGGCTCACCGCGTTCCTCGCCGAGCACGGCTTCGCGGTCGAGCGCCCCTTCGCCGGGCTGGAGACGGCCTTCCGCGCCGGCTACCCGCTGGACGGTCCAGGGCCACGGGTCGCCTTCATCGCGGAGTTCGACGCCCTGCCCGGCATCGGGCACGGCTGCGGGCACAACCTCATCTGCGCCGCCTCCGTGGGTGCGGCCGTGGCGTTGGCCGAGGCGCTGCGCGGCTCCGGTGTGGGCGGCGAGGTCGTCGTCATCGGGACGCCTGGCGAGGAGGGCGGCGGCGGCAAGGTGATCATGCTCGAGCGCGGCGCCTTCGAGGGCGTGGACGTCGCGCTGATGTTCCACCCCGGCAACCGCACGATGGTCGTGCGCGGCTCGTTGGCCGCCACGCGCGTGACGATGCGCTTCCGCGGCAAGGCCGCTCACGCGGCCACCAGCCCGCACATGGGCGTGAACGCCCTCGACGCCTGCATCCAGACCTTCAACGCCATCAACGCGCTCAGGCAGCACGTCAGGGACGAGACGCGCATCCACGGCGTCATCACGCACGGCGGCACGGCGCCGAACATCGTCCCCGACTACGCCGAGGCGCGGTTCCTCATCCGGCACCGCCAGTACGCGTACATGCGCGAGGTGCGCGACAAGGTCTTCGCCGCCGCCCGCCACGCCGCCGCCTCGGTAGGTGCGACCGTGGAGCTCGAGGAAGGCGTCAGCTACAAGGAGCGCGTCATCAACCGCGCCATGGCCGAGCGCTTCGGCGCGCACCTGGAGGCCCTCGGCGAGGAGGTCAGGGACCCGCCCGCCACGGGGGGCGTCGGCTCCTCCGACTACGGCAACCTGAGCCAGGTCGTCCCCGCCATCCACCCTTACGTCCGGATCGTGGGGGAGGACGTCTCCGCCCACACCGCCGAGTTCGCCGCCGCGGCCGCCTCGGAGGCCGGCCTGCGCGCCATGGAGCTGGCGGCGCGCTGCCTGGCGCGTACGGGGCACGACCTGCTCACCGACGGCGAGCTGCTCGCCAGGGCGCGCCGCGAGTTCGAGGAGACGGTACTGGCTCGTTCGGGGGCCGCGTGACGGCCTCGGAGAGGGAGGCAAGGCTGATGAGACCAAGGGGCTACCTCGGCGCACTTCTCGCCGTGCTGGCGTTGGGCACCGCCCACGCGCAGGTACGCGAGCTGGTCGTCGCCCAAGGCATCGACGTCAAAGGCTTCGACGTCCACTCGTCGGGCTCCAGCGTCACGGCCGAGGAATCCGTGCTGGTGAACGTCTTCGACTACCTCGTCTGGCGCACCGCCGACGGCGACTTCGAGCCGGGCCTCGCCGTCAGCTGGGAGCCCATCGCGGACGACGCCTGGCGCTTCGAGCTGCGCGAGGGGGTCGTCTGGCACGACGGGCAGCCGTTCACCGCCGAGGACGTGAAGTTCACCCTCGAGCGCATCTCGCGCGACGAGAGCCTGGTGGAGTACGAGAACTACCGGCAGATCCGCGAGGTCGAGGTGGTGAACGACCACGAGGTGATCATCCACACCCACGGTCCCGACCCCATCCTGGTGAACCGGCTCTCGCGCCTGAACTCGGGCATCGCGCCCAAGCACTACGTGGAGGCGGTGGGCTGGGACGAGTTCGCGGTCAACCCCATCGGCACCGGCCCGTACCGCTTCGTGGAGTGGCGCCGCGACGACAGGGTCGTCCTCGAGGCGTTCGACGACCACTGGCGCGGCCGCCCCGCCTTCGACCGCCTGGTGTTCCGCACGGTCCCCGAGGACTCGACGCGGGTGGGCGAGCTGATCACCGGGGGCGTGCACGTAGCCGCGAACGTGCCGGTGCAGGACCGCGACCGCGTCGAGGCCAGCGGCGTCGCGCGGGTCGAGCTGCAGCCCAGCACGTTCGTCAACATGATCGTGTTCAACGTCCGCGAGGGCACGGAGACCGCGGACCCGCTGGTGCGCGAGGCCATCGACAAGGCCATCGACCGCGACCTGCTCGTGGAGGGCGTCATGGGCGGCCTCGGCGCGGTCACGGCCGCGCGCCTCAACCCCGGCATCTCCGCCGCGCCCGTAGACCAGTACTTCGGCGTCAACCCGTACGACCCCGAGCGCGCCAGACAGGCGCTCGCCGAGGCCGGCTACGGGCCCGGCGAGCTGAAGATCAAGCTCTACGGCTCCTCCGGGCGGCACCCGCTGCTGCCGGAGCTGACCGAGATCGTCTCCGCCATGCTCGAGGAGGTGGGTATATCCACCGAGGTGGAGGTGCTCGAGTTCAGCGCCTACACCAGCCGCGTCTGGAACGCCGCCGCGTTCGAGCACCTGGTGGTCACGGGCCTGGGCAACTCGATGCGCGACAACATCTTCGCCATGCGCGCGCTCCTCTGCGACGGCTCCTACGCCGACCGCGTCGGCTGGTGCGACGAGCGCTTCGACGAGCTCATGTACGCCGCGGAGACCGAGGTGGACCCCGCCAAGCGCGCCGAGATGCTCCACGAGGCGACGCACATCGTGGCCCAGGAGCGGCCGTGGATCACGCTCTTCCAGCAGCAGAACCTCGTAGGCGTCTCCAACGCGGTCGACTGGCGCCCGCGCCAGGACGAGCTGCTGTGGATGTTCGAGGCCGAGCCGCGGGAGTGAGCGCTTAGCCGCCGCGGGACCCCGGCCGAACGGTGGTGGTCGGGGTCCCGCGGCTTGGGGACCGCGCTAGGGGTCCGAGGGCGACGGGTAGGGACGGATGGCGGTCTACGTCTTGCGGCGTCTGGTGCAGATGGTCCCGGTGCTGTTCGGGATCACGCTGATCGTCTTCGTGCTGCTGCGCGTCTCGGGCGACCCGGTGGTGCTGATGCTGCCGGAGGACGC
>CAZGXF010000115.1:0-3425 GCA_964529575.1 uncultured bacterium | reverse complement strand
ATGCCGAACTTCTGGCTCGGCATCATGCTCATCCTCGTCTTCGCCGTGAACCTCCGCTTCCTGCCGGTCTCGGGCCGCGGCACGCTGGCCCACCTCGTGCTGCCGGCGGTCACGCTGGGCACCGGCTTGGCGGCGGTCCTCACGCGGCTGCTGCGCTCCAGCCTCATAGAGGCCCTGAACCAGGACTACGTCCGCACGGCGCACGCCAAGGGCGCGAGGCCGTCCGTGGTGCTCGTCAAGCACGCCATGCGCAACGCGCTGCTCGGGTACCTCACGGTCCTCGGCTTGCAGATGGCGTCCCTGCTCGCCGGCTCCGTCGTCACCGAGCAGGTCTTCGCCTGGCCGGGCATCGGCCTGCTGGCGGTGCAGGCGATCAACTCGCGCGACATGGCCGTGGTGCAGGCCATCGTCATCGTCTCGTCCCTGGTGGTGATGTTCGCGAACCTGGTCGTGGACGTCCTCTACGCCGTGATCGACCCGAGGATCCAGTACTCGTGAGGCTCCTCGGCCGGCGCGTCACGTTGCCCGCGCTCCTGGGCGCCGTCGGACTGGCGGGGTTCGTGGCCATGGCGCTCGCCGCGCCCTGGCTCAGCCCGCACGACCCGACGGAGGCGCACCTGCTCGACCGCCTGCGCCCTCCCGCGCTCCTGGGTGGCGACCCCGAGTACCCCTGGGGCACCGACCACCTGGGTCGCGACATGCTCAGCCGCCTCCTGCACGGCAGCCGCGTCGCGCTCGCCGTCGGCTTCGCCGGGGTGCTGCTCGCGGCCACCGTCGGCATCGCGCTCGGCCTGGTGTCCGGCTACTTCGGGGGCACGGTCGACGCCGTGATCATGCGGCTCGTCGACACGCTCATCGCCGTCCCCAACGTGCTCCTCTACCTCACGGTGCTCGGCGTCTTCGGCCCCGGCTTCGGGGTGCTCGTGGCCGTTATCGGCTTCGTGAACTGGACGACCTTCGCCCGGGTGGTGCGGGCCGAGGTGCTCTCGGTGCGCAGCCGCGAGTACGTGGAGGCGGTCCGCGCGCTCGGCCAGGGGACGCCCAGGGTGCTTCTGCGGCACGTGCTCCCCAACGTCGTGGGGCCGATCATCGTGGTCGCCACGCTCAGCGTCGCCACGGTCATCATCCTCGAGGCCTCGCTCTCGTTCCTGGGCCTGGGCGTGCAGCCTCCGACCGTCACGTGGGGCCGGATGCTCGCCGACGGCCGCAACTACGTCGCCACCGCTTGGTGGCTCGCCACCTTCCCCGGCCTGTTCATCACCGGACTGTGCCTGTCGCTGATCCTCGTGGGCGACTGGCTCCGCGACGCCTTCGACCCCCGTCTGCGCGGGGAGTGAGGCGCCGGCTAGCGCAACGTCAACCGGTACCGCGCGGCGGCGTCGTGCTCGGGCAGGCCGGAGGGGTTGTCGCGCTCCAGCACCAGGACCGCCGGCGTGGGGCCGTCGACGGCGAACTCGAGCTGGCCCTCGAACGGCACGAAGGCCTCCGTCATCCACTCGCCCCGGGCCGTCACGAAGCCGGCGGCGAGCTCCGTGCCGTCCTCGGCGAGCAGGCGGACGGGGAACGAGCCCTCGAAGAACCAGGTGCCGCGCGCCTCGCCGCTCAGGGTCAGCGGGCTCGTGGCCTCCGCGGGCACGTCGACGCGCACGAAGGCGGAGAGGTCGCTGGAGCCCTCGGTCGGCCAGGCGACGGGCGTACCCAGCACCGTCGCGCTGTCCAGGACCGACCAGAGGAGCTGCTCGACGTCGGCGCGGTCGGCGGCGGTGAACTCGGCCACCTGGCCGGGCGGGTAGTTCTCGAAGCGGGTGAGCGCCAGGCGCGTCTCCAGCTCCCAACACTCCTCGCCGTCGAAGAGCCTGAGCACCTCTCCCAGCGTGTAGCTGCCGGCCGCGCCCTCGCCCACGTCGCCGAAGCGCGAGGTGACGACGGGACGCGCCGTGTCGGAGGCGAGCTGTGCCTCGTCCGGGTAGACGATCCCCGGCTGCAGACCCGACCACCCCTCGGGCTGCGCCAGGAGGCAGGAGACGGGCGCGCGCAGCTCCTCGCGGCGGGTGACGGCCAGGCCGGCGGAGCGGAGGTTCGTGCCGGCGTAGGTCCCCTCGGGCAGGTAGAGGCAGTAGTCGAAGCCCTCGCGGCAGGGCGGCGGCGAGGCGTCGGTGAGGAGCTGCTGCCGGCTCACGGCCAGGGAGAGGCCGGGCGGCAGGTCGAGGCTCACGCGCCCGCCGGCGAGCGTCATGCCGTCCACGTCCCCAGCGGCCAGCGTCTGCGGCGCCAGGGCCGCCAGGGCCGCCAGGGCCCAGGTCTTCAGCGTCCGTCCGGCTCGTGCCATGGGGGCGATGGTAGGCGAAGCGCGGGGCGAGCGGGGTCGGGAGCTCGACGGCCCGTGCGAGGGCGCGGCGCTCCAGCGCCGGCGAGGCGCCGCGCCCTCGTCGCGCCGCACCTTCATCGTTCGGGGAGGTACGTCACCTGCTGTTGCGTCTTAGACGGGGCTGCCCTATGCTCCGCGCCGTGACTAGGATCAGGTGGTCAGCGAAACAGGTTGTGGTGACCTTCGCGCTCGCTCTCGCGGGCACGCTGGCCACCGCTCAGGCTCCCGCCTACTTCGTGAAGGCGGACATGGTGCGCGGCGCCGAAGGGGCCATGGGCCCGGTCTGCGTGCCGAACTCCGTCTTCTTCGGCGGCGAGATGGTCGTGTTCCGCGCGATCGTCTACGACGCCGCCACGGGCGAGGAGCTCAAGTTCGACGAGGTCCAGGCCCGAGGCATCACCGCCACGGTGGTGATCGACGGCGTCGAGCCGATGCAGATGTTCTACCCGCCGCCCATGGGCGAGGGCGAAGGCGCTCCGCCCGCCGAGGGCGAGGGCGCTCCGCCGGCCGAAGGCGGCCCGCCCGCCGAAGGGGAGGGCCCACCGCCCGGCGCCGACTTCTTCCGCGGCCCGTGGACGGTCCCGGCCGACTTCCCCGCGGGCATGTACACGTGGCACATCGAGGTCACCGACTCCGCGGGCAACACGGCGACGTTCGAGCCGATCGGCGCCCAGGTCGGTCTCCCCAGCCTCATCATCCAGCCGCCGGCCAACTGAGCCGCTAGAGCGGCGGCGAAGCGAACCCGAGCGCCGTGTCCGCGTGGGCACGGCGCTTCGTCCATGGACAGGTAGCTCCGGGTCCGCGCGGCCGCAGGCCGACCGCGGACGGGAAGGACGTAGTGCCGTGTTGAGGACCATCGTCATGACGGCGGCCCTGCTGCTGGGAGTGGCAGCCGCCCAGGCGCCGGGGAGGCTCACCCTCGAGCCGATGGACGGCGTCGTAGGCACCACCGTGACGGCCGTAGCCACCGGCCTGGCTCCGGGCACCGAGGTCGAGCTCGTCTGGATGAGCGCCGACGCCGCCTGGAACGTCGGCGACGGCACGTTCCACGGCGTCA
>CAZGXF010000114.1:0-7665 GCA_964529575.1 uncultured bacterium | reverse complement strand
GATCGCGGTCAGGACGCTAGGGGTACTGTTCAGCGGCTTCGGGGCCCGCTGAGCCGACGGAGGGGCCGGGCGTTTCGAACGCCCCGAGGTCCGGCGCCGCTCCCCAGTAGGTGAGGCCCAGGTCCAGGCCGGCGTCGACCGCGGGACTGTCGGGCCTCAGCCGGAGGAAGTCGGCCGACGAGGGTTCCGTCGACACGAACCGCGGGTCGGTGACGCCCAGGTCCCAGGAGTTGTTCCGGCTCTCCGGCCACGTGCCGCCCCGTACCTGGACGTCGATCAACACGCCCTTCGCGTCGCGGTAGCTGATGTTGTTGACGACCACGGACGCTTCGACGCCGGGCCGGCCGCGCACGACGAACCCGTACCCACCCGCCTCGAACGACGTGTTGTTGTGGACCTTGAGGCCGCCACCGCCGTTGTCGGTGAAGTTGTGCACCCGGTTCGCGAAGGCCACGTTGTAGCGCACCACGCTGCCCGATCCGAGGCCTTCCCGGCCCATCTTGAAGCCCATGCCGTTCCCGGTGGTCCCCCGCCCGTTGCGGTACGCGGCGCTGTACTCCACGAGGGTCTCGGTCGAGGCCCACAGGTCGATGCCGTCGTCCGAGTTCTCGAAAGCCAGGAAGCGCCTGATCACGTTCCCCTTGCCCGAGTCGATCTTGATACCGTCGGCGCTGTCGCCCCCGTTCGAGCGGGAGTAGTTGTCGTAGCTGACGGTGTCCTCGATCAGGTTGTAGCTGCCGCGTACGAACACGCCGTCGCCGTGGTTCGAGTGCGAGACCACGTTCCTGACCACGTGATGGTCGCCTTCGAGCGCCAGGCCGCGCCCGGCGCCGTTGCGGAGCTCGAGGCCGTCGAACACGTACCAGTCGAGGCCCACCAGCTTGATGAGCTCGGGGGCGCTGGGGTTCGTCGACTCGGGGTCCCGCGGCACGTGGCTGCCGTCGATGATCGCCCGCTCGCCCGGGTAGCTCATGAACGTGATGGGCCTCCCCGGCTCGCCGCTCGTGACCCAGCTGTCCCTCACGTTGTACTCGTGGTACACCCCGCCCCTCAGCATCACCACGTCGCCGGGCCTCACCACCGAGGCGGCCTTGGCGATCGTCCGGAACGGCGTGGCGACGGAGCGGCCGTCGTTGTCGTCGTCGCCCTCGGGGGAGACGTAGTAGTCAGCCTCGGCAACGGCCACCCTCACGACGTCCTCGCGAGGGGCCGTCCGCCAGGGGCCGAGCATGACGGCGAGCGCCGCCAGCACGAGCACGGCGGCGTAGAGGCCGTACCTCCTTCTCGAACCCGTTCCCTCGTTCCCGTGGGGCATCGTCCTATCGACCGGCGCTGAGGACCCAACTATAAGACGCGCTCTCATCGAGGCGCGGCGCAGGTGAACCCGCGGCTCGAACGCGCGCCAGGGACGTTGTGACAGGTGAGGGGGAGATGACGCTACCCGTGGCTAGACTGCGGTTCCTATGGGCCTCGCGGACGCTTCTCCCTCGTCATCCACCGTCCTCAGGTCGCCGCAGGAGCCCTCGGTCGCCGTGTATGGCCTCGGGTACGTCGGGCTCCCAGCCGCCGCGATCCTCGCCGACTCGGGCCTCGACGTCACCGGCATCGACCTCGACGCCGAGCTCGTGGCCCTCGTCAACGCCGGCCGCGTGCGCCACAGCGACGAGGCCGGGGTGCCCGAGCTGGTCGCCAAGGCGGTGGCGGCGGGGAGGTTGCGCGCTGCCGTGGAGCCGGTGCCCGCCGACGTGCACGTCATCGCCGTCGGAACCCCCATCAAGGCCGACAAGAGCCCGGACCTCGACGCGGTGGAGGCCGTGGCGCGCGCCATCGCCGGCGTGTTGCGGCGAGGCGACCTGGTCATCGTCGAGTCCACGGTCCCGCCCCTCACCTGCGAGGGCCTCGTCGCCGACGTGATACGCGAGCGCACGGGCTTCTGCCACGGCGTCGACTACCTGCTGGCCCACTGCCCGGAGCGCGTGCTCCCCGGCAACCTGGTCTCCGAGCTCGTGAACAACGACCGGCTCGTGGGGGGTACGACGCCCGAGGCGACCGCCGCGGCCGCGAGCCTCTACCGGCGGTTCGTGCGCGGCGCCGTCGTGGAGACCGACGCCCGTACGGCCGAAACCGCCAAGCTGCTGGAGAACACCTTCCGCGACGTGAACATCGCGCTCGCCAACGAGCTGGCCTCGCTCGCCGCCTCGGTGGGCGTGGACGCCGACGCGGCCTTCGCGTTGGCGAACCGGCACCCGCGGGTGAACCTGCACAAGCCCGGCATCGGGGTCGGCGGCCACTGCATCCCGGTCGACCCGTGGTTCCTGGTCGCCGTGGACCCGGCCGAGGCGCGTCTCCTCAGGACGGCCAGGGAGATCAACGACTCGCTCCCCGGTCGGGTCGCCGACGCGGTGAGGGAGCGCCTGGACGGCGAAGGCCACGTCACGCTGCTCGGTCTCAGCTACAAGCCCGACGTGGACGACGTGCGCGAGTCGCCGGCGGTCGAGGTCGTCCGCGAGCTCGCCGCCGACGAGCGGCTGAGCGTCGACGTCGTGGAGCCGCACTGCCAGACGCTGCCGGCGGAGCTGGCGGACCTGCCCAACGTGAGGCTCGTGCCCCTCGAGCGGGCGATGTCGGCCGACGGCCTCGTCGTGCTGCTCATCCCCCACAAGGCGTTCGACGTCCTGCTCGCCGAACACCCGTCGGTCGTCGACGCCCGCGCTCTGCTCTACGCGGCCCGCAGGAGCGCCGCGGCAGGCGAGCCGGTCGCGGCGCAGGCCGCACCGCGGCCGGTGCGAGCGCCCTACGCCCCACTCGCCGCAGAGGTCTCGGCCAGGAGCGCTTGAGGTGCGCGAGGTCGGCGGTGTCGGGCGATGTGCGGCGTAGCTGGGGTCCTCGAAGCTCGTAACGCAGCCGAGCGCGAGCGGGTCGTCCGCGACATGCTGGACGCCCTGGCCCACCGCGGCCCCGACGACGAGGGCGTGTGGAGCGACGAGGCGGCGGGCCTGACGCTGGGACACCGGCGCCTGGCGATCATCGACACGTCCCCCGCCGGGCACGAGCCGATGTCGTACCGCGGCCGCTACGTCCTCACGTTCAACGGCGAGATCTACAACTTCCTCGAGCTGCGCGAGGAGCTGGAGGCGAAGGGCCATGCTTTCGCCTCGCGCACCGACGCCGAGGTGCTCCTCGCCGGGTACGCCGAGTGGGGCGTGGACGTGCTCCAGCGCCTGGTGGGCATGTTCGCCTTCGCGATCTGGGACCCCGCCGAGAGGGTCCTCTTCCTCGCCCGCGACCGCGCCGGCGAGAAGCCGCTCTACTACGCGGCCGCGGGCAAGCGCTTCGCCTTCGCCTCTGAGCTCGCGGCCCTGGCCCGCTGCCCCTGGGTGGACACCGCGGCAGACCGCACGGCGCTGGCGCAGTACCTCCTCTACGGCTACGTGCCCTCGCCGCGCACCGCCTACGTCGGCGCGAGCAAGCTGCCCCCGGCGCACTACCTGCTGTACGACGGCGCGAAGGTCGTCATCGAGCGCTACTGGGACCCCGTGGACCACGCCCTCGCCCCCCGGCTCGAGGTGAGCGAGGCACAGGCCGTGGACGCGCTGGAGGAGCTGCTCACGCGGGCCGTGCGCCAACAGTCGATCGCCGACGTCCCCCTCGGCGCCTTCCTCTCCGGCGGGGTCGACTCCTCGACGATCGTGGCCCTCATGGCCAGGGCCGGCGGCGAGATCAAGACGTTCACCGTCGGCTTCGAGGAGAGCGGCTACGACGAGTCGGAGCGCGCGCGCGACGTCGCCCGGCACCTGGGCACCAGCCACGTCACCGAGCGGCTGTCGCTGCGCGGGGCGCTCGAGCTGGCCACGCAGCTCACCGCCAGCTTCGGGGAGCCGTTCGGCGACCCCTCGGCCCTGCCCACGCGGCTGGTGGCGGGCGTGGCGCGCCGCCACGTCACGGTGAGCCTCTCGGGCGACGGCGGCGACGAGCTCTTCGGCGGCTACGCCGTCTACGAGCGCCTCATGCGCCTGGAGCGCACGGTGGCGCTGGCCCGTCCCTTCGCCTCCACCGTCCTGCCGGCCCTGACGCGGCTCCCCGGCAAGCCGGGGCGCCAGGCCCGACGCCTGCAGCGCTACGCTGGCGATGGCGTCGGGGTGGGCTACAGGCACTACTTCACGCCGGACGAGGTGCGCCGCATGACCGGCGTGACCGACCTCGGCGAGACCGCGGCCGAGGCGACGTGGCGCGCCCTGGAGGGCGCGACGCCCCTGCTCAGGTGGAGGGTCACCGACGTGAGCTCCTACCTGCCGGAGGACGTGCTCACCAAGGTCGACAGGGCGGCCATGGCGGTGTCGCTGGAGACGCGCGCGCCGTTCCTCGACCACCGGGTCATGGAGTGGGCGCTGCGGCTGCCCGACCCCCTGGTGAAGGGCAAGCGCGTCCTCAAGTCGCTCCTCCACCGCCTGGTGCCGAGGGAGCTCGTCGACAGGCCCAAGCACGGCTTCTCCGTGCCCGTCTCCACCTGGCTCAGGGAAGACCTCCGCGAGGCCCTGCAAGACGAGCTGACGCCGGACGGCCTGGCCGCCATCGGCATCGGTGACGCCGGGCCCGTGAGGACCATGCTGCGCGAGCACCTGTCGGGCCGCGCCGACTTCGGCCGCTGGCTGTGGCTCCTCTACAGCCTGAGGTCCTGGCACGCGGGCCAGCGCGAACGCCGGGAGCTGGTGGCATGAGCCGCTGGCTGGAAGCGCGGTCGCGCCGGACCTCCATGCTCCAGATCGCCGGCTTCACCACCCTGTGGGCGTTCGTCTTCACGATCCCTTGGGACGACTCGGTGGTCCTGCCCGGCGTCGGGACCGCTAGCAGGCTCATGGGGCTGATCGCGTTCGCCGTCGGCGTGGCGTCGGTGATACGCCGGGACGGCGTGGCGGTGCGCAGGCCCGCCGCCTTCCTGGTGCCGTTCGCGCTCCTCTGCATCTGGACCGTCGCCAGCGTCCAGTGGTCCCCGGAGCGGGAGGACGGCATCCGCTACGCCTCGACGCTGGTGCAGCTCTTCCTGATGTCGTGGCTGGTATGGCAGCAATGCCGCGACTCCCGCGACCGGACGCTGCTGATGCAGGCCTACGTGTTCGGTTGCTACGTGTCCGTGGCCAGCACGGTGGCGCAGTACCTGGCCGGCAACGCCTTCGAGGGTTCGGCCCAACAGCGCTTCGCCGCGGCCGGGTTCAACCCCAACTACCTGGCCAGCACGCTGGCGCTCGGCATCCCGCTGGCCTGGCACCTGGTCCTCGCGGGCCGGGGCCGGTTCCTCACGCTGCTGAACTTCCTGGCGATCCCGGCCGTCATCGTCGCCATCGTGCTCACGGGCTCGCGGGGCGGCCTCATCACCGCCGTGCTGGCCCTCGCGGTGATCCCCCTCACCTACGCCAAGCTCGGGCCCAGGGTGCAGGTGACCGTCGTCGTGGGCCTCGTCATCGTCGGCCTCGCGGCGTACTGGCTGGCCCCGGCCTTCGAGCAGAACCTGCCCTCGGGGATACAGAGGTTCGCGGAGATCCCTCAGCAGCTCCAGAGCGGCGACCTCACCGGCAGGGGGCAGATCTGGGTCGCCGGCATGCAGATGTTCCGCGACCACCCCATCATCGGCGTCGGCGCCGACGGCTTCGCGACCGCGATCCGCCCCTACCTGGGCGACGACAAGACGGCCCACAACGCGTTCCTGAACGTCGCCGCCCAGACCGGGGTGATAGGCCTGGTCCTGTTCGTCGCGACGCTGGTGATGGTGGGGCTGCCGTTCGTGATCAGCCTGTCGGGCGACCGCATCATCTACCTCGTCGTCCTCGCCACCGTCGCGATGATCCTCATGCCCTCCACGCTGGAGAACGGCAAGCAGGTGTGGTTCGCTCTGTCGCTGGCGGCCACGCGCAGCGCCTTCGTGATGGGCCGGCATGCCGTCTCCTCGCGCCCGCTCTGGGCACATCCGCTGGCACCCGCGAGGAGGGTCGCCGACTAGGCCCAGATGCGGCTCCTGCTCTGCATCGACCACTTCGGCCCGGGGGGAGCGCAGCGACAGCTGGTCGCCCTGGCGCGCGGCCTGCGCGCGCGAGGGCACGAGGTCGCGATCTTCGTCTACCACCCCGACATCCGGCACTTCGCGCCGGAGGCGGAGGCGCTCGGCATCCCGGTGCACGCTGTGCGCAAGCGGGCCAAGCTCTCGCCCGGGCCGGTGCTGGCCCTGGCCCGGCTGGTGAGGCGCTGGCGGCCCGACGGGGTGCTGGCCTACCTGCGCACGCCGGCCGTGTACGCCGAGCTCGCCAGCCTCGCCGACCGCCGCGTCCCCGTCGTGGTCTCGGAGCGGTTCATGTACACGCACCTGTCGCCACGGGTGCGGGCGCAGCAGCAGCTCCACCGCCTCGCGACCTGGATCACCGTGAACTCGCACCACCAGCGCGAGCGCATGGAGCGCCTCTTCCCGTGGATGAAGGGCAAGCTGTCGACGATCTACAACGGGGTCGACCTGGGGACGTTCGCGCCCCCGGCCGCCCGGCGGACCGACGCCGGCGGCCCGCCGCGCCTACTGGCGGTCGCCAGCACGGCACGCAAGAAGAACGCCCTCGGCCTGGCGCGCGCCCTCGGGCTGCTGCGGCGGAGCGGCCGCGAGGTGCCGCTCGTGTCGTGGGCCGGGGTGCCGAAGACCGCCGACGACCGGGCGGCGAAGGCCGAGGTCGACGCCGCCCTGGCCCAGGAGGGCGTGGCGGACCGTTGGGGATGGCTCGGCAACCGCAGCGACGTGCCCGAGCTCATGCGCGAGCACGACGCGCTGGTGCACCCGGCGTTCTTCGAGGGGCTACCGAACGCGGTCTGCGAGGCGCTGGCCAGCGGCCTGCCGGTACTGGCCAGCGACGTCTGCGACCACCCGCGCCTCGTGAGCGCGGACAGGGGGCTCCTCTTCGATCCCTCCAGCCCCGAGGACATGGCCGCGGCGCTGGCGCGCTTCGCCGCCACATCGCCCGAGGAGCGCCACGACATGTCGCGCGCCGCGCGCGGGTTCGCCGAACGCGAGCTCGCCCTGGAGCGCTACGCGCAGGAGTACGAGGCCCTGTTCGTGAGGCTCGCGGAGCGCCGCCGCGTCGGTGCGGCGCTGGGAGCGACGCGGTGACGGCCCCGTCGCGCCTGCTGTTCGTCGGCGCGCTGACCTCGCGCCAGGCGGGCGGCGCCACAGTGAGGAACGGCCTCCTCGTGCCGGCCCTCCGCGAGAGGGGCGTCGCGGTCGAGGTCATCGACACGGGGCCCTCCGGCGCGGCGGCCCGCCTGCGGCAGCTCGTGGCCCTCCTGGGCGCCCTCGCGCGCCACGGACAGGTGGTGCTCTCGCTGTCGCGCAACGGCGCCGTGGCGCTGGTCGTGCTCGCGGCCCTCGCGTCCGCGCTGCGGCCCCGGCAGCGCGTCACGTTCCTCGCCGTGGGCAGCAGCCTGCCGGACAACGTCAGGCGCCTCTCCGGCCCCGCCAGGCGCTTCTACCTCTGGTGCCTGTCGCGCTGCCAGCCCGTGTGGGTCCAAGGCGAGTGGCTGCGCCGCGAGCTGACCGAGCTGGGCGTGGCGGGCGTCGAGGTGCTGCCCAACATGCGCCTGCCCGTCGCCGAGCGCTGGGACCCTGGCACGCTCGCCACCCGCCGGCTCGTCTTC
>CAZGXF010000113.1:0-7669 GCA_964529575.1 uncultured bacterium | reverse complement strand
AGGCGCGCGGGCGGCTGGGCAGGCGCGTTCGCGTCCACGCCCGAGGCTACGCCGCGTCCACCAGCGCCTTGATCAGCCCCGCCGGCCTCTCGCTCCACGCCTCCAGCGAGGAAGGGACGTCTTGGAGCGCGACGCGGTGGGTGACCCAGTCGAGCGCGGTGGGGCCGTTCCGCGCCATGTCGGCCATGACGGCGTCGAAGTCGGCGCGCGTGGCGTTGCGGCTCGCCAGCACCGTCAGCTCCCTCTGGTGCAGCACCTGGTTCTCGAAGGGGAGCTGATGCGGCGTGTGCCCGACGAGCACGAGGCGGCCGCCCGGCCCCAGGAGCCGGGGCGACGCCACCATCGACGCGACGCTCCCGGTGGCGTCCACCACGACGGTCGCCAGCTCGCCGCCGAACGCCTCGCGCACCCGGCCCTCGGGGTCAGCGCCGCCGGCGGCGTCGACCGGCGCGCCCAAGCCTCGCGACGCCGCGAAGTCCCTACGCTCGGCGCTCGTGTCGACCAGCCCGAGCCGCGCGCCGCGTCGCAGCGCCGCCAGGGCGGCGCCCAGTCCGATCGGCCCGAGACCGACCACCAGCACACGGTCCTCGGGTGCGACCCGCCCCCTGGCCGCGGCGTGCTCGCCGATGGCCAGCATCTCCACGAGCGCGGCCGCGTCGGGACCGAGCCCGCCGGCGGGCACCAGCAGCCTCAGGGGCACGTTCATCCGCTCCACGAGGCCCCCGTCAACGTGCACGCCCAGGACCCGCAAGCGCACGCAGGCGTTCGTGCGCCCCGTCCGGCAGGCCGCGCAGTCGCCGCAGTTCACGTACGGCAGCACCGTGCACAGGTCGCCGACCGCCACACCGCCCGTCCTCGCGTCGTCGCCGAGCGCCTCGACCGTCACCGCCAGCTCGTGTCCGGGGACCACGGGGTAGGCGACCATGGGCTGCCGGCCGGCGTAGGCGTGCAGGTCGGTGCCGCACACGCCCACGCGCAAGACCCGCACCGTGGCCTCGTCGGGTCCCGGCGGCGCCGGAGCGGACAGGCTCACGACCTCGGCCCGCCCCGGCCTCTCCAGCCGTACGGCCCGCAACGTCAACCCACGCCCTCATGCGCCGCCGCCTCGACGTAGAGGTCGTCGGACAGGCGGTCGATGGCCTCGCTCATGGCGTCGAAGTGTGCCCTCATGGCCGCCCTCGCCCCCTCCTTGTCCCGGCGAGCGAGGGCCTCGAAGATGGCCTCGTGTCGCTTGTAGGAGGCCAGCGTGTCGGACGGATGGTGGAGCCGCCTCACGCCGCTGACCGTCTCCCATAGGGCCCCGTGCAGGGCGTCGAGGATGCGACCCATGGTGGCGTTGTCGGCGATGCGGAGGATCTCCCTGTGGAACTCGGCGTCGGCGACGGCCCACTCCTCGTCGAGGTCCTTCGTCACGTACAGGTGACCTAGGCAGCGGCGCAGCGAGTTGACGTCCTCGTCGGTGATCTGGTCGGCGGCCACGGCCACCACGTGCTCCTCGAGGATGCGCCTCAGCTCGATGGCCTGCCTGAGGCCCTGCGGCTCCTGCCTCACCGCCACGCTGAAGTACGCCTCCAGGGGCTTGCCGCTCAGGCGCCTGACCGTGGCCACGCTGCCCTTGCGCGACTCGATGATGCCGAGCCCGACCAGCTGGCTGAGGCCCTCGCGGACGACGGGCTTGCTCACCCCGAACCGCTCGGCCAGCACGCCCTCGGCGGGGAGGGCGTCGCCCGGCTTCAAGCCCTGGTCGATGATCAGGCGAGCCACGGCCTCGGCCACCTGGTGTGCCAGGGAACCGCGCTCCTGAGGGCTCTCCCCCTTCTCCATAGTCGTGCTCCTTCGGGCTTCGTAGACCTTCATTATAGGTTGCGCTCTCGAACCCAGATATCACAAACCTTGTGCGCCTTTCAGAGATGTGCTACCTTCCCGCCAACCACAACCCGAGGAGGCGTCACCGTGTCTGGACCCAAGCCCAGGACGCAGTTCTCGTTCAGGCGTGCCGTGGGGGCGGTCGCCGTAGCCTTCGTCTCGCTCGCGCTGGCGCAGGCGCCGAGCGAGCTGAACATCATCTCCCACGCCGTGCACCAGCGCGTGGCCGAAGGGCCGGTGGGGGACATCACGGCGGCCTACCAGGAGCGGACGGGGACGCGGCTCAACTGGCTGACGTTCGACATCCCCGCCCTCTTCGAGCGGCTCGTGCGCGAGGGGAGCCTGAACAGCTCCAGCGTCGACGTCGCGTTCGTCCTGAACTCCCAGCTGACGCCCGCCGTCGTGGAGCTCCTCGAACCGCTCGACTCGTACATGGCCGCGAACCCGATCGAGGACTTCGAGGACGTCTTCCCGGGCATGCGCGAGGCCGCGACCTTCGACGGCGTCCTCTACGCGGTGCCCTACCGCCAGACCCCCTCGGGGCTCCACTACAACGCCCAGTACTTCGAGGAGCGCGGCATCACCGAGGTGCCCACCACGCTCGAGGAGCTCGTCGAGGCCGCCAAGCAGCTCACCTACACCCGCGAGGACGGTACCCGCGTCTACGGGCTCGTCTTCACGGGCAACCACTACGCGAACATCATCGACCTCGCCCGCGCCTACGACGGCGACTTCATCACCACCGACTACCAGGTGGTGGCCAACCAGCCCGCGATGGTCCAGGCCGTGACGCTCATCCAGGAGCTGTACGAGGCCGGCGTGCTGCCGCCCAACTGGACGCAGCTCACGTCCGACGACATCGACGTCTGGATGCAGCAGGGCCGTGCCGCGATGAGCATCGCCACGATCAGCAAGACCCGCAACTACAACGACCCCCAGAACTCGCTGTTCCCCGGTGCGTTCCAGGTCGTGAACCTCCCGTCCTCCGAGACGGTCATCGACAGGTACCCCGTGGCCCCCGCCAAGGTGGAGTTCTGGTCCATGGCCATCCTCAGGAACTCCTCCAACAAGGAGGCAGCCTGGGACCTGATCAGGGAGATGTCGTCGTCGGAAGCCGTGCTGACCGCCGCGATGAACGGCAACGGGCCGATCCGCAGCTCCACCTACGACGACCCGGCTTACCAGGAGACCCTGCCGTGGGCCGCGGTCGAGCAGGCGATGCTGTCGGTGGCCCGCATCCCGGTACCCGCCTTCGACGACGTCGTCCAGGCGGGCGACATCTTCCTCCAAGGCGTCCACGCCGCCGTGCTCGGCATGGTCTCGCCGCAGGAGGCGATGGACGACGTGGTCCGCCAGGTAGAGCCGCTGCTCCGCCGCTGAGTACGTAGCGCCAGGGCGACCCTCGGGGCACCACCCGAGGGTCGCCCGCTCCTCTCCCCCTTCCGGAGCAGCACGCTTGACCAGACGCCGGTCGTTCGTCCCCTTCGCGCTGGTGGCCCCGGGCCAGCTCCTGCTGGTGCTCCTCATCGGCCTCCCCGCGCTCTACGTCCTCGTCCTCAGCTTCACGCACTCCCGCTTCGGCGCCGACACCACCTGGGCGGGGCTCGCCAACTACGCCCGCATCCTCGGCGACCCGGCGTTCGGCCGGGCGTTCGCGAACACCCTCGTCGTCGTGAACGTCGTCATCTACGGCGAGCTGCTCCTCGGCCTGGCCGCCGCCTTCCTCTTCGCCTCCGGCGTGCCCCTGAGGCGCCTCCTCTTCGGCGTGATGCTCGCGCCGTACGCCGTGAGCCCGGTCGTGGCCGTGGTCATCTGGCGCTTCCTGGCCGAGCCGGACGTGGGGGTGCTCACCGCGCTCCTCGAGTCCCTCGGCATCCAGCTCAACTGGGCGGTGCAGCGCTGGCACGCGCTGGGGCTCGTCTCGGTGATGTCCGTCTGGATCCACCTGCCGTTCACGTTCGTCGTGCTGTACGCGGCGGTCCAGAGCGTCCCGAAGGAGCTGTACGAGGCCGCCCGCATAGACGGCGCGACGGGTTGGGGGCTGTTCCGGCACATCTCGATCCCCTGGATCACCCCGGCCATGCTCGTGGCGCTCTTGTTCCGGTTCGTCTTCGCGTTCCGCCTCTTCACCGAGGTGTGGCTGCTCACCCGCGGCGGACCGGTGGGCAGGACCGAGGTGCTGGCCACCTACCTCTACAGGCAGGGCTTCCGCTACAACGACTTCGGCATGGCGGCCGCGAGCGGCTGGCTCATGCTCCTGGCGTCGCTGCTGCTGGCGGCGGGCTACATCTACCTGCTCAACCGGTCATCGAGGGCCAGCCATGGCTAGGCCCGCACTGGGCTCGACGCTCAAGGCCCTCGCGGTCCTCGGCTTCGTGCTGTGGTCGCTGGCGCCCATCGCCTTCATCGTCTCCGGCTCCTTCAAGCTGAACCGCGACATCTTCGCCTACCCGCCGAGGTTCTTCTTCCGCCCCGTCCTCGACAACTACGCCGCGCTCTTCGCCGAGTGGCCGGCGTTCCTGCTGTCGCTGCGCAGCAGCCTCGTCGTCGCCGGCGGCGCCACGCTGCTCACGCTCGTCGTCTGCCTGTTGGCCGGCTACGCCTACTCCCGCTACCGCGGCCGCGCGCTCTCGGCCAGCCTCTTCTTCCTGCTGCTCATCAGGATGCTGCCGCCGATCGTGATCACCGTCCCGCTCTTCCCGGTCGTGAACCGGCTCGGCCTCAACGACACCCACCTGCTGCTGGTGCTGCTCTACACGGCGTTCTACGTGTCGTTGGGCACGCTGATCGTCAGGACGTTCGTCGACCAGGTGCCGCGCGAACTGGACGAGGCGGCCGCCATAGACGGAGCGACGCCGCTGCAGGTGATCCGCGCGGTCATCGCCCCGCTCGTGGCGCCCGGGCTGGTGGCCGTGGGCATCTTCACCTTCGTCTTCGCCTGGAACGAGTTCACGTTCGCCTTCATCTTCTCGTCCACGAGGGCGCGCACGGGCCCGCTGATGATCAGCGAGATGCTGGGCGCCATCGACGGGATCAGGTGGGGCGTGCTCTTCGCCGCCGTGACCTTGCAGGTGGTCCCGGTGGTCGCGTTCGTGGCCCTGCTGCAGCGCTACATCATCACCGGCTTGACGGCCGGCTCGGTCAAGGGATGACCGACCGCGCCCGAAGGGAGTAGACCACCTGATGCAAGACCTGAGACGCGCGCTCCTCGAGGCGGACCCACGGCTGAGCAAGTTCCAGCCGCTGCGCCGCATCCTCTTCTACGACGACTTCCAGCACGGGATGTCGGGCTGGAACATGCTCCTGGGCAACTACACCAAGAGCCTCTCACGGCGGCATCCGGGCTACGTGGGGTTCGTGGCGCCGATGATCAGCAACGTCACCCATTGGGACGGCGGCAGCCATGGCGGCCTGAGCGGGAGCTACGCGCTCAAGCTCGCCACGCGGCCGCAGAAGGGCGCCCAGACCGTGGCCCTGAAGCGCCTCACCTTCCCGCGGACGGGCGAGCTGCAGATGGAGTGCTGGTTCACGTTCAAGCCCGAGGCCAGCGAGCTCGAGCTCTCCGACGTGGACGTGCGTTCCTTCGGCTTCGCGTTCGACTTCCAGGACGCCGAACGGCGCGTGCTGCCCCAGTTCCGCTACCTGAACGCCATGGACGGCAAGCGCGTCGGGAAGTGGCAGTACAAGGAGCGCACGATCCCGTTCATGGACGTGGGCGACAAGACGGTCACCGTCTACCACTACGGCGAGGAGAGCTGGGAGGACGTGCCGAACGGACAGCAGGAGCTCTGCTACAACGAGCTCCCCACGAAGATCAACTGGCACTACCTGCGCTTCGGTTGGGACCTTCGCACCATGACCTACACACGGCTGCAGTGCAACGACCTGGAGCTGGACGTGGCCGGCCTGACGGGGATCACCAACCCGGCCATGCCGAACCTGCGCAACCTGCTGAACGTCATCCCGTTCGTGGAGACCGACAGCGACAAGCGCGCCTTCCTCTACCTGGACTCCGTCCTGCTCTCGGGGGACTGGGAGTGAGCATGCGCGAGAACTACACGGCGATCCTGGTCCAGGGCGAGGAGTGGTCGGGGACCTGCGTCAGCGAGCCGTACGAGGCCCCCTGGGCCGCCGAAGCGGTCGTGTTCCTGCGCCTCCTGGACGGCACGACGGCGCCGGCCGGGCTGAGGGCCAGGGTGCAGATCTCGCCCGACGGCATGCACTGGGTCGACGAAGGCACGGAGGTGGCCATCCCCACCGGCCCAGAGGTGACCTTCGCGCGGGTGTCCCACTTCGGCCAGTACCTGCGCCTCGCGGCGGACCTGCCGGCGGGGACCAGGTTCACCCTGCTGGCCACGCTCAACCTGAAGTCATGATGTGACGATGGCGACCCTCCACTTCCCCGCGGTCTTGCCCGTCGTGCCGGAAGGCCTCGACGTGGAGCTGCCGGCGCTGGCCCCTCTCCGCCAGAGGTTCCCGGAGGTGCGCGTAGGCGACCCGGCCGCGGCTACGCGGCGCGCGCTCTCGCGCCTGCGACTGCCCGACCTGAAGGGGAGGAGCGTAGCCATCACCGCCGGCAGCCGCGGCATCCCCCACGTGGCCGTCATCGTGCGCGAGCTCGTGAGCGTCCTGCGGGGCGCCGGCGCCGAGCCGTTCGTGGTGCCCGCCATGGGGAGCCACGGCGCGGCCAGCGCGGAGGGCCAGGCGCAGGTGCTGGCCGACTACGGCATCACCGAGGCGACCGTGGGGGCGCCGGTCCGTTCCTCGCTCGAGACCGTGGTGACGGGGCGGCTGCCGGACGGCACCCCTGTCTACACGGACAGGCTGGCCGCTCAAGCGGACGGGATCGTCGTCTTCAACAAGGTGAAGCCGCACACCTCGTTCAAGGCGACCCACGAGAGCGGCCTCGCGAAGATGCTCGTCATCGGCCTAGGCAAGCACGACGGCGCCCGGACGATGCACAACTACGAGCTCACCGAGATGGGGCGCCTGCTGCCCACAGCTGCCGGCGTCGTCCTCGGCAGCCTGCCGGTCCTCTTCGGCTTGGCCGTCGTGGAGAACGCCTGGGGCGAGCTCGCCATCGTCGAGGCCGTCGAGGTGGGGCGCCTCCTCGAGCGCGAGGCCGAGCTGCTCACCGAGGCCAAGCGCCTGATGGGCCGGCTGTTGATGCCGCGGGTCGACGTCCTGGTGGTCGACAGGATCGGCAAGAACATCAGCGGTACCGGGATGGACCCGAACGTGACCGGGAGGCCGTCGTGGCCCGCGCCCGGCTTCCCCAACGTCGGGATCCAGAAGATCATCGTCCGCGGGCTCACCGAGGAGACGCACGGCAACGCGGCCGGCATCGGCAACGCCGACTTCACCACCGTCAGGTGCGTCGCCGACATAGACCTGGTGGCCACGTACACGAACGTCTTCTCGGCGCGGGTCATGCAGGCCGCCAAGCTGCCGGTGGTCCTCCCGAACGACCGCCTGGCGCTCAGCGGGGCCCTGGTCACGCTGAACCACGTCTCGCCCGGCGAGGCGCGCGTGGTGCGCGTGCGCGACACGAAGCACCTCGACACGGTGTGGGCCTCCAAGACCGTGGTGGAGGACGTCGCGGACCGGGGCGACCTCGAGCTCGCCGGTGGCTTCGCTCCGCTCGTGTTCGACGCCGAGGGCTACCTGGTCGACTAGGCGGTCCGGTCGGCCTCACGGCCGGGAGGGTTCGTCGAGGCGGTGCGCTCGGTCGGGGCCGTCCTGCCGCCAGCCGTCCTCACACCGCCGCGCCCACGAGCCCGTCGAGCGGCTCCAGCACGGTCTC
>CAZGXF010000112.1:0-7749 GCA_964529575.1 uncultured bacterium | reverse complement strand
GGCTCGTGCGCTACTGCCAGGCCGAGGGCAAGGACCTCGTCACCACCGACCACAACCTCAGCCGCGTGGCGGCGCTGCAAGGCGTGCGCGTGCTGAACGTCAACCAGCTCGCGAACGGCGTGAAGGTCACGTACATGCCGGGCGAGCGCCTGTCGCTGAACGTGGTGAAGCCGGGACGCGAGGCGGGCCAGGGCCTGGCTTACCTCGAGGACGGCACGATGGTCGTGGTCGAGGACGCCGCCGAGCTCGTCGGGCGCAGCGTGGACGCCGTCGTGACCTCGAGCCTGCAGACGAACATGGGGCGCATGATCTTCGCCCGCCTGGCCGCGGACGACTGAGGGCCGGGGCGCGGTTCCGGCCGCGCGGGGATACGCCCGCCGGCAGCCCCGGCCGGTAGGCTGGGGCGCTCGGCAGCGCGTTGACAGCCCTCGGCGCCGGCTCTAAGCTCGGCTCTGCGGCTGTGGCGGCACCAGGTCGGCGTCATGCGTCGACGTCCGGGGCCTTAGCTCAGTTGGGAGAGCGTTCGCTTTGCAAGCGAAATGTCGCCGGTTCGAGTCCGGCAGGCTCCACCACCAGTCACGAGGGCGCGACCGTTGTTCGCTCAGGGGCGAAAGTCCTGGGCGGGCGCGGTCGCGCCCCGTGCTAGATTGGGCATCGCTTTCAGGCAGGCCGCGCCGCTTCGGCCGCGCTGGACGTCAATACATCTCAGTGCCTACCGCTTTCTGCGACCGTTCCGAGGAGGTAGTCCCCCGAGCATGATGTCGACCACGCCGTGCCCGAACGAGACCGCCGGCGACGCCGCGCACCGGCGAGCGCGCCTGGTCCGCCCAGGCGCCTGCGCGCCCGGGGGCTGAGGCATGCCGCAGCTATACCCCCCTTCCGCCAACGCCCTCGTGCGGTGGACGCTCGTAGGCGGTGGCGTGTTCGTCGTCCTGCTGGTCACGGCGATGACCTTCCTCGCCAGGACCTCGAACAACCGCATCGGCGTGCCGGTGGCCCAGCCCGTCGACTTCCCCCACAACACGCACGTGGTCGACGTGGGGCTCGACTGCCGCTACTGCCACTCCACGGTCGAGACCTCCAGCACCGCCTCGGTCCCCTCCACCGAGACGTGCATGACCTGCCACTCGCAGGTGCGCACGAACACCCCCCAGCTCCAGGCCGTGTTCGAGAGCTGGGAGTCGAACCAGCCGATCGCCTGGAACCGCGTGCACGACCTGCCCGACTACGTGTACTTCGACCACAGCGTGCACGTGAACAACGGGGTGGGGTGCTCTAGCTGCCACGGCCGGGTCGACCAGATGCGGACCGCGTTCAAGACCGAGGCGATGACGATGGGCTGGTGCCTCGAATGCCACCGCGACCCGGCGACGCAGCTGAGGCCGCGCAGCGAGGTGTTCAACATGGACTACAGCTTCCCGTCTGACCCCGGGCTGCAGAGGGCGATCGGCAACGAGCTGATCGAGGCGTACCACATCGACACCGACAGGCTCATCCAATGCTCGACGTGCCACCGATGAACCAGGGCGGCGACGGCGAGCGCCGCGACTTCGGGGCGCTGCGCGAGAAGCTCGCCTCGCAGCAGGGGCCCGCCTACTGGCGGTCGCTGGGCGAGCTGGCCGAGACCGACGAGTTCAAGGAGTTCCTGACCAAGGAGTTCCCGCGCCAGGCCGCTCCGCTCGAGAACGGGGTCGACCGTCGCGACTTCCTGAAGCTGCTCGGCGCCAGCATGGCCTTGGCCGGCCTCTCGGCCTGCGCCAGGCCGCCGTTGCCCGAGGAGAAGATCGTCCCCTACGTCAGGGGCCCGGCCGAGGTGACCCCCGGCAAGCCGCTCTTCTACGCCACCGCCGTCACCTACGGCGGCTACGCCGAGGGCGTGCTGGCCGAGAGCCACCAGGGCCGCCCGACCAAGCTGGAGGGCAACCCCGACCACCCGGCCAGCCGCGGCGCCACCGGCGCCACCACGCAGGCCGAGGTCCTGGGGCTCTACGACCCCGACCGCTCGGCCGCCGTGCGCGAGCGCGGGGAGGAGCGCACCTGGGACGACTTCGTCGCCGCCCTGGGCGCCGCCGTCGGCGGCCTGGGCGCCGGCCAGGGCCTGGCCGTGCTCACCGAGCACGTGACGTCCCCCTCGCTGGCCGCCCAGCTCCAGCAGGTCCTCGCCACGGTCCCCGGGGCCACTTGGTACCAGTGGGACCCGCTCCACCCCGACAACGAGGTCGCCGGCATGCGCCTGGCGTTCGGCACCGACGTCAGGCCGGTCTACGACCTGACGCAGGCCGACGTGATCGTCTCGCTGGGCGCCGACTTCCTCGACCGCGGTCCCGGCCGCCTCGCCTACGCCCGCGACTTCGCGCAGCGGCGGCGCGCCCTGACGGCCGACGCGGCGATGAACCGCCTCTACCAGCTGGAGAGCTCACCGTCGCCCACCGGCGTCGTCGCCGACCACCGGGTGGCGCTGAAGCCCTCCGAGGTCGCCGCGGCCGCCGCCGTCCTGGCCTCGGCCCTGGGCGTCGACGCCCCGGCGGCGCAGGCGCCGGCCGCCCTGAGCGGCGCGCTGCTCGACGCGATGGTGGCCGACCTACAGGCCGCCGGCGCGAACGCCGTGGTGGTCGCCGGCGCCGAGCAGCCCCCGGTGGTGCACGCGCTGGCGGCGGCGATGAACGCCGCTCTCGGCGGTGTGGGCACCACGGTGACCTACGTCGCCAGCCCGTCGGCCCGCCCGGCGGTCCACCTCGAGGAGCTCGCCGCCCTCACGGCCGCCATGCGCGCCGGCGAGGTCGGCGCGCTGCTGGTCCTCGGCGCGAACCCCGTCTACACGGCGCCCGCCGACCTCGGTTTCGCCGACGCGCTCGCGAGCGTCCCGTTCAGCGCGCACGTGGGCCTCTACCACGACGAGACGGGCAGGGCCTGCACCTGGCACGTGCCGCAGGCGCACTTCCTCGAGACCTGGGGCGACGCCAGGGCGTTCGACGGCACCGTCACCATCCAGCAGCCGCTGATCCTGCCGTTCTACGGCGGCAAGAGCCACCACGAGGTGCTGGCGGCGCTCCTGGGCGACCCCGCCGCCACCGCCTACGACGTGGTGCGCGGCTACTGGCAGGGCCGCGTGAGCGGCGACTTCGAGTCGTTCTGGCGCGAGAGCGTCTTCCGCGGCGTCGTGGCGGGCACGGCCGCGCAGCCCGTGGCCGTCACCCCGGCCGCCGTCGCCGAGCCGCTGCCGGCCGGCGCGGACCTCGAGCTGGCCCTGTGCCTCGACAGCTCCGTCCTGGACGGCCGCCTGGCGAACAACGGCTGGCTGCAGGAGCTGCCGCGCCCGATCTCGAAGCTCACCTGGGACAACGCCGCCCTGGTGGCGCCCCGCACCGCGGAGCGCCTGGGCGTCGACACCTCTGACGTGCTGAGGCTCACCGTGGGCGACCGCTCGCTGGACGTCCCCGTGCTCGTCCAGCCGGGGCAGGCCGAGGGCGCCATCACCGTCGCGCTCGGCTACGGCCGCACGGCGGCGGGCAGCGTGGCGAACGGCGTGGGCGTCAACGCCTACGCCCTGCGCACCACGGCGGCGCCCTACTCGGCGCCGGTGACGGCGTCGGCGACCGGCGGGCGCTACCGGCTGGTCGTCACGCAGGAGCACCATGCCCTGGAGGGCACCGGCGAGGCTCGCCACATCGTGCGGACGGGGACGCTGGCGGAGTTCCGCGAGCACCCCGACCACCCGACCTTCGCGCACCCCGTGGCGCACCACCTCGAGGACCTCTACCCCGACTTCGTCTACGAGGGCTACAAGTGGGGGATGGTCATCGACCAGACGGTCTGCACCGGGTGCAGCGCCTGCGTCGTGGCCTGCCAGGCCGAGAACAACATCCCCATCGTGGGCAAGGACCAGGTGGCCAGGAACCGCGAGATGCACTGGCTGCGCGTGGACTCCTACTACGGCGGCTCGATCGACGACCCCACGTTCTTCGCCCAGCCGATGCCGTGCCAGCACTGCGAGAAGGCGCCCTGCGAGCCGGTCTGCCCCGTGGGCGCCACGGTGCACGACTCCGAGGGCCTGAACGTGATGGTCTACAACCGCTGCGTCGGCACGCGCTACTGCTCGAACAACTGCCCCTACAAGGTCAGGCGCTTCAACTACCTGCAGTACGCCGAGCTCGACGCCACCGCGACGCCGCTGTCGCTGGCCAACAACCCCGACGTCACCGTCCGCAGCCGCGGCGTGATGGAGAAGTGCACGTACTGCACGCAGCGCATCTCCCGCGCCCGCATCGAGGCGGCGAACGAGGACCGGCGCATCGCCGACATGGAGGTCATGACCGCCTGCCAGGCCGCGTGCCCCACACAGGCGATCGTCTTCGGCGACCTGAACCTCGCCACCAGCGCCGTGAACGAGCTCAAGTCCTCGCCACTGAACTACACGCTGCTCGACGAGCTGCAGACGTTCCCGCGCACCAGCTACCTCGCGAAGGTGACGAACCCCAACCCCGCCCTCGAAGGGAGCGCCTGATGGCCGTAGCGACAGGCAAGCGGCCGTTCGTCGAGACGAACCGCGTCATCGGCCCCGGCCAGTCTTTCGGGACGATCGACGACACGGTCCTCACGCCGGTGCTGCTCGAGGTCCAGGAGACGCCGCGTTGGTGGTGGATCGGCTTCGGCATCTCGCTCCTGTTCCTGGCGATGTACCTGGTGTCCATCGTCGTGCTGGTCACGACCGGCGTGGGCATCTTCGGGAACAACATCCCCGTCGCCTGGGCGATGCCGATCATCAACTTCGTGTGGTGGATC
The DNA here is from genome assembly GCA_964529575.1 of uncultured bacterium. Classification (GTDB taxonomy): domain Bacteria; phylum Deinococcota; class Deinococci; order Deinococcales; family Trueperaceae; genus DASRWD01. The sequence continues at coordinate 2,967 of CAZGXF010000112.1, read as the reverse complement.
GGGATCGGCCACGCCGGGACGCTCATCTCGGCGGCGCTGCTGCTGTTCAGGCAGCCGTGGCGCACGACCATCAACAGGTTCGCCGAGGCGATGACGATCTTCGCGGTCGTCTGCGCCGGCCTCTACCCGATCCTGCACCTGGGCAGGCCGTGGGTCTTCTACTGGCTGCTGCCCTACCCCAACACCTTCGGGCTCTTCCCGCAGTTCCGCAGCCCGCTGGACTGGGACCTCTTCGCCATCGGCACGTACGCCAGCGTGTCGGTGCTGTTCTGGTTCATCGGCCTGATCCCCGACCTGGCCAGCCTCCGCGACCGCGCCCGGACGCCGTTCCAGCGCGTCCTCTACTCGGTCCTCAGCCTCGGCTGGAACGGCTCGGCGAAGGCCTGGCAGCGCTACCAGCGCGCCTACCTGCTCATCGCCGCGCTCTCCTTCCCCCTGGTGCTTTCGGTGCACAGCACGATCGCCATGGACTTCGCCGTGGCGCAGCTGCCGGGGTGGAACAACACGATCATGCCGCCCTACTTCGTGGCCGGCGCCGTGTTCGCCGGGTTCGCGATGGTGCTCATCCTCGCCGTGCCGCTGAGGCGCGCGTTCGGCCTCGAGAACCTGATCACGATGCGCCACCTCGACAACTCGGCGAAGCTCATGCTCGCCACCGGCATGATCGTCGTGTACGGGTACCTGATCGAGATCTTCATCGCCTGGTACTCGGGCGTCGAGTTCGAGCGCTACATGGTCTGGAACCGCCTCTTCGGCGACCACGCGCAGTTCTTCTGGGCGCTGATCCTCTGCAACTTCGTGGCGATCCAACCGCTCTGGTTCCGGAGGGTGCGGCAGAGCCCGCTGGCGCTGTTCGCGATCTCGGTCATCGTCTCCATCGGCATGTGGCTGGAGCGCTTCGTCATCATCGTGGTGTCGCTGACGAAGGACTTCCTGCCGTCGTCGTGGGGCGACTACATCAGCACCTTCTGGGACTGGGCCCTCTACCTGGGCAGCTTCGGCCTGTTCTCGACGCTGTTCTTCCTGTTCATCAGGCTGCTGCCGTCGATCGCCACGGCCGAGACGAAGGAGACCGCTCACCACTACGAGCATGAGAAGGTCGACCCCTTCGAGGACGTCAGGGAGCGGTACTACGCGGAGGTGAACGCGTGAGCACGCTCTCCGTAGGAGAGGCGCGGCACGCCGGCACCGCTGCCGGCGGCCTCTACGGCGTCGTCGCGCAGTTCGGCACGGTCGAGGACCTGATGCGGGCCGCCGAGCGCGTGAAGGCCGCCGGGTACACCAAGACCGACGCCTACACCCCCTTCCCCATCGAGGGCCTCGACGAGGCGCTGGGGATGAAGCCCACCCGCCTGGGCTGGATCGTCCTGGCCGCGGGCGTGCTGGGCGGCCTGGGCGGCTTCTTCATGCAGTGGTGGGCGAACACCCAGTACTACCCGCTCATAATCGGCGGGAAGCCCCTCAACAGTTGGCCGAACTGGATCGTCATCATGTACGAGCTCACGATCTTGTCCGCGGCGTTCACCGCCGGCCTGGTCATGATCTTCCGCAACGGGCTGCCGCGCGCCTACCACCCGATCTTCAACACGCCGGGCTTCGAGGCCGCCAGCCGCGACAAGTTCTTCATCTGCGTCGAGACCGCCGACCCGCGCTTCGACCTGCGCCGGACGACGGCGTTCCTCGAGAGCCTGGGGCCCGAGCGCGTGGTGGAGGTGGAGGCGTGAGCCGAGCGACCTCGCTGCGCGCCGCGGTGGCCATGCTGGCCGCGGCCCTGCTGCTCACCGCCTGCGGCCGCAACATGGCCGACCAGCCGAAGGTGGAGCCGTTCGAAGCCTCCCGGTTCTTCGACGACGGCGCCGGCATGAGGCAGCCGGTGGCGAACACGGTTTCTCGCGAGTTCGGCGCCCTCGACCCGGCGTACCTCACGGGCCAGGGCGCGCAGGGCATGCTCACCGACCTGCCCGTCCCCGTCAGCGTCGAGCTCCTCAGGCGGGGTCAGCAGCGCTACGACATCTACTGCTCACCGTGCCACGACTACGACGGGCGCGGCACCGGCGCGGTCGTGAGGCGCGGCTTCCCCCAGCCGGCCTCGTTCGTCGACGAGCCGCGGCTCCTCGCCGCCCCGGTGGGCTACTTCTACAACGCCATCACGAACGGCTTCGGCCGCATGCTCCCCTACGCCTCGCGGGTCGCGGTGGAGGACCGCTGGGCGATCTCCGCCTACGTCAAGGCGCTGCAGCTCTCGCAGAACGCCGACCCCGCCGACATCCCCGAGGGCGTCGAGGTCACCCTGCCGACCGTGGAGGCAGCCAGATGAGCCTGAGCGCACACGACGGGCACGTTCGCCCCACCCTCCACCTCGCGCCGCCGGCCACCGACAGGTTCCAGGCGACGGCGCTCGGCGTCGGCGTCATCGCCGTCGTCGGGGCCGCCGTGCTCGCCTTCTTCGGGGACGCGAACTTCTTCCAGTCGTACCTCATGGCCTACCTCTTCTGGCTGGGCCTCTCGCTGGGCGCGCTGGTGCTCTCGTTCGCGCAGCACCTCGCCGGCGGCCCCTGGGGCTCGCTCGTCGCCAGGCCGCTGGAGTCGGCGATGACGCTGATCCCGCTGATGGCGCTGCTCTTCGTGCCCGTGCTGCTGGGCATGAACCAGCTCTACCCGTGGACGGACGCGGCGTACGTGGCCGAGCACCCCACGGTGGCGGCCAAGACCGAGTACCTGAACGTCCCCTGGTTCGTGATCAGGGCGGTCGTCTACTTCGCCGTCTGGACCGGCGCCGCCCTCCTCTACCGCCGCACCTCGCTGCGGCAGGACGAGGACGCCTCCAACGCCGGCACCATCGGCTACCGGCTGCGCAGCGCCTCCGGCCTCTGGTTCGTGTTCTACGTGCTCACGATGACCTTCGCGGGCATCGACTGGGCGATGTCGCTGACGCCCGTGTGGTTCTCCGGCATCTACCCGGTGATC
>CAZGXF010000111.1:0-7850 GCA_964529575.1 uncultured bacterium | reverse complement strand
CAGGGGCTCATCCACGCGTTCGGCGAGATGGGCCTGCTGCAGGAGCAGGCGGCGGTGACGGTGCACCTGGCCGACCTCTACCGCGTCACGGGCCGCGACTTCTCGGGGCTGCTGGACGAGCTGCAGACGCTCTCCATCACCTTGCAGAACCCGTCGCTGGTGGCGCGCGAGCTGGCGCTGCTGCCGGCGCTGAAGGCCGTCGTCGAGAGGACGCACCCGCGCATCGCCGGCACGCGCACGTCCACGCTGGAGGTGCACACGCTCGGCGAGGAGAGCGTGGTCCTGGACGGCAAGCCGGTGCACATCCCGCTCAAGCGCGGCGTCGAGGTCCTGGCCTACCTGCTGGAGCGCAAGGCCGTCACGCTGCAGGACGTCATAGACGACGTCTTCCCCAACGAGAAGGTCTCGTCGGCCAAGTCCTACTTCCACCAGTTCAGGCACCAGCTGCGCGAGCACGTGGACGGCCTGGCCATCGAGTACGAGTCCGAGGCGAAGATGTACCGGCTGTCGTCCGAGATCAACGTCATCTGGGACGTGGCCGAGGTGCGCGCGGGGCGCGAGGTCCCCGGCATCGGCCGGTTCCTGCCCGGCTCGCGGAACGAGTGGGCGCGCCGCGTGGACGAGGAACTGGACGCCTACCGCAAGGAGCCCTCCGCAGCCCGGAGCGTGACGACGGCCTAGACGAGACCCCCCGGTAGCTGGTTAGGATTCGCGGCAGAAGGGGATGGGGACAAGAGGTTGACGTCGCCGGCCGCCGTAGGGAGACGGCGGCCGCGACTTGTTAACGAAGACGTACGTCCATTCGCCTAGCCAGCCGTGGGCGTGACCGGGTCGGTCTGCCCGGTCCCCTACTCATGCGCACGGCCGATCGACCGCTCTTGGGAGGGCTCGTGGCGAGCCGGCGCTGGGGCGCGGCGGCGGTAACGAGTCCTGAGTTGAACCCCACGATTTGATAACTCGTTTCGACTCCCTCTGCCCCTCCGCGTCGCGCAGCTCCCTCGTCCACCCCGCGGCGCCGCGCGGCCACGACCGGCCGCCACGGAGCCATGGCCTCAGACGCTCCGCTCTGACCGCCCCGGCGGCTCCCACGATGCGACTGGAACCTCGAGTTGCCGACGCGGAGGGTCGCTCCAGCCTCGATCAGCTTCGGTCGCCGTCCGGGGCAGCCGGAGGACGCGGCCTAGCCACGACCTCGGACAGGCGGGAAGCAGCGAGTCGCGTCCATGACGGCCCTTGCGCGACCAGATAGACCTGTCGGTATCACGGCCGGGTCTTCAGGCCGCGATCGCCCCTCGCTCTAACTGCCCTGTCAGGCCCTGCTCACGAGGGGGGTCCATCATGTGCGGCGAAGGGCCAAAGGCCCTTCCATCGTGGGCCGAGGTAACTCCCTTACCTCTCCCCATCCTCTTCCGAAGGACCCCGCGCACCCCCACGCGGGGTCCAACACTGTGCGGCCGCGCCGGACCCCCGTCACGCACGCGTTCCCGGGCCACGCCGGCGGCCCGGCGCCCGGTTCGTCCCGCGCCGGACGGCCGGGCGCCAGAAACGCGCTTCACGAGGCGCTAATCGGTCACGTTTAGCCTTGCCTTGGCCCGCCTCGCTGTGATGTAATGAGCACTTGCGAGTCAATCCGTCCTCAGGAGGAACCCCAGTTAATGGATAAAGACCTACGCCCCGCCCCGGGGAGCCCTGTCCCGGGCACCGACCAGGCCAACGAAACGAGCGCCAGCCAGGCTCCAGCCGCGGAAGCCGACCAGGGTAACGGCACGCAGCTGGCAAACGAAGTCTCTAACGACGAACGGGCTCCTCAGGACGTTGACCAGAACGCCGCCGACCGCGGCGGCATCGTCACCGACGACGCTTCGGCCCAGGCGGCCCTCGACGCGATGGTCCAGGAGACCGTCAGCCCCGAGGCCTCCGTGGCCGCGTCGGCCAGCGCGGCCAGCAGCTCCCCGAGCTTCGTGGCCGAGGAAGCCGACGACGACAACGGCGAGATCACCATGGAGGACGTCCTGGCGGCGTCCGACGAGCAGCTCGCCCGCAAGCCCGTCCACCGCGGCATGATCACCACCGGTCAGATCATCATGCTGCAGCAGGAAGGCATCGTCGTCGACGTCGGCGCCAAGATCGAAGGCATCCTCCCCTACAACCAGCTGTTCGAGTTCGAGACGAACCAGGAGGAAGCCTCCAAGTACTTCAAGGCCGGCGACGAGATCCAGGTCTACGTCGTCAGGTCCGACATCGCCAACAACACCATCGTCCTCTCGAAGAAGCGCGCCGACCAGGAGCGCGCCTGGAACCTGCTCCAGGAGATCTTCGAGAAGCAGAAGCCGGTCGAGGTGGAGATCGTCGAGAAGGTGCGCGGCGGCCTGGTGGCGAACCTGGGCGTGCGCGCCTTCCTGCCCGCCAGCCAGGTGGACGTGCGGCGCGTGAACGACCTCAGCCCCTACGTGGGCAAGCGCCTCAAGGTGCGCATCATCGAGCTGAACCGCCGCCGCAACCGCGTCATCATCTCGCGGCGCGCCATCCTCGAGGAGGAGATCTCCCACCTCAAGGAGGAGACGCTCAAGCGCCTCGAGCCGGGCGCGCGCCTGGAGGGCGAGGTCGTCGAGATCACCGACTTCGGCGTCTTCGTGAACCTGGGCGGCATCGACGGCCTGGTGCACCGCAGCGAGCTCACCCACGGCCGCTTCAACCACCCGCGCGACGTCGTCAAGCTGGGCGACAAGGTGCGGGTCGAGGTCCTCGACATGGACCTCGAGCGCGAGCGCATCAACCTCTCCATGAAGAAGCTCGCGCCCAACCCGTGGGAGAACGTGCTGGCGAACTACGCCATCGGCCAGCGCGTCGCGGGCCGCGTCACGAACCTCACGCCGTTCGGCGCGTTCGTCGAGATCGAGCCGGGCCTCGAGGGCCTCATCCACGTCTCCGAGATGAGCTGGACCAAGCGCGTCCGCCATCCCAAGGAGATCGTGAACGAGGGCGACGAGGTCGAGGCGATGATCCTCAAGATCGACACGCAGCAGCAGCGCATCTCGCTCGGCCTGCGCCAGACCCAGCCCGACCCGTGGAGCAGCCTGCCCGACCGCTACCCGCCGGGCACCGAGGTCACCGGGCCCATCACGGGCATAACCGACTTCGGCGTCTTCATGGAGATCGAGGAGGGCATCGAGGGCCTCGTGCACATCTCGGAGCTCTCGCACGACCACATCGAGAACATCGCCGACCACTTCAACAAGGGCGACGAGATCACCGCGGTCATCCTCAACATCGACCCGGTGGAGCAGCGCGCCAGCCTGTCGCGCAAGCGCCTCATGCCTTACACGCCCGAGAACGCGGCCGAGTTCGGCGGCAACCAGCCGGCCGGCGGCCGGGGCGCCTTCGCGGGCGGCCCGCAGGGCGGCGGTCAGCGTCGCGGTCGCAGGGGCCGTCGCGGTGCCTCCGACATCGACTACGACTACAGCTACGTGGCCGCCGAGGCGGGCTCCAAGACCACCACGAAGCTGGGTGACGTGTACGCCGACCTCTTCGCCCAGTTCGGCCTGACCGAGACGAAGGGCGAGGCGAAGGCCGAGGAGCCCACGGGCGGCTCCGCCGACGCCGAGGCCGGCGCGCAGCCGGGCCCGGTGGAGGCCGAGGCCGTGGCCGAGGCGATCGACGCCGCGGGCGACGCCGGCGGTGCCCAGTCGGCCGCCGAGGTGGCGGGCTCCGTGACCGAGCGCGAGCTGGCCCAGGCCGTCGCCGAGACCACCGCCGAGGCCCCCGCCGAAGCTCCTGCGGAGTCCACGACCGAGGCTCCGGCCGAGACCACCCGGGCCGAGGCCGAGGAGGTCGACCCGGCCGACGCCATCGACGCCGCCGAGGCCGCCGCGCTCCTCACCGCCGCCTTCAGGCAGGGCAAGCGCCCCGCCAAGGCCGCCGAGGACCAGGCCGAAGCGGCCGACGAGGACAAGGGCTGAGCGCCTAGCCTCCGAAACACCGCCGACGAGCGCCCTCCCCTAGGGGAGGGCGCTTCTTCGTGGTCTGGAGCCCACGTTCGACGCGCGGGAGAGCGGCACGCCGTGCGGGGCGGCGGAGCCGCTAGGACCCGGCCCGAAGCGCCGCCAGAAAGAAGAACACCCTCCCTTGCGGGAGGGCGCTCCTAGAGAACGGGCGGCCCCGGTCTGGGGGGTCGGAGTTCAGGGCCGCACCTGGAGATAGCGCTTGAAGCGAGGAGGCCTCTGGACGCGGAAACGCTCGAGCCGTCCTGGCCTGCGGGGGACGGCGCGCGGCGGGCGTGACTGCCCGCGGGCGGCGTCGAAGGGCTTCACGACCGGCCCCTCGCCTCCGCACGGCCTTGCCTGGGGCCCCTGTCGAACACGGGCACCGCGTCCACGTCGTCGACGGTCAGGCTCCGAGACGGGCGGCGCCAGCCCGGGGTGGGCCTGTACGCCTCGATCTCGTGGAGCGCCTGCTTCATGAGGCGCTCGAACATCCTCGAGGTCCTCTGCTGCGTGGTCATGCGGACGTGGCCTCGACGTCTTCACCGCGGATGCGCGCCTTCGTGACGCGCGCCCACGTCTCCCAATCGAAGTCGTCCGAGCGGCCGCTGGGCTTCGCGGGCTTCTCCGGCTCAGGCGCGGTCACCGTGGCGCCGGCCTGCTGAGCAGCGAGCACCGCCGCGTACGCCGCGCGCACGCGAGCGAGCTCCAGCTTCAGGCTCGCCACCTGCCTGAGGGCCTCGGCGAGACGCCCCTCGATTCCGCGGTCGAAGGTCGGGCTCGCTGTCTTGGCCGCAGCCGGGCGAGACGGTCCAACCTTTTCCATCGCGTCATCCTCCTCCTCTGTCCGAGATGCGCCGCGTGACCTTACGGCACGCTTGTACCTTAGCGGCCTGAGAGGCGAACGAGAAGAAGCAGATACACCAGACGCTTGGGGCAACGTACCCAACCGCCCTGCGGAAGATGAGGATTCTCACAGAAACGGCCGGCGGTTCGGTAGTAATGGCGTCCAGGACGCGAACGTCTCGCTCACCGTACGCGCCCGGCCGGGACGCGACCAGGGCCCTGCCCCGGTCCGACCCGGGGCGAGGGCCCCGACCCGACGCGCGTAGCGCCGCGCCGGCCCGTCGCGGCGGTCAACGCGCCCCCGGCCGGCGACGTCGCTCGCGTCGCAGGTCAGCCCAAGCGGGCGACCAACCCGCGCTCGCGGGCCCAGACGATCGCCTCGGCGCGGTTGTGGGCGCCGATCTTCGCGTAGGTGTTCGTCAGGTGGTTGCGGGCCGTGCGTTGCGATATGCCCAGGCGCGCGGCCACCTCGTCGTCGCTGAGGCCGGCGGCCACGTACTCCAGCACCTCGCGCTCGCGCGGGGTGAGGTCCACGTCCTCCGGGCTGCCGGGCTCGCCGTGCCGCATCTCGGCCAGGCGCTGCACCACCGAGCGGCTGAACCACTCCGCGTCCGACATCACCTCGCGGATGGCGGTGAGCAGCTCCTCCTGCGAGCGGTGCTGCTCGGTGACGTCGTTGACCATCTTCAGCATGCAGCGCTGGCCGGCGTAGTGGATCTCCTCGCCCGAGAGCAGGATGTCCCTCACGTGGCCGTCCTTCGTGCGCAGACGCAGCTCCAGCTCGTTGAACCGGCCGCCCGCCCGCAGAGCCGACTCGAGCCGCTGCCTGTCCTCGGGGCTGGACCACATGCCCAGCTCGCGGGCGGTGCGGCCCACCACCTCGTCGCGCTCGTAGCCGGTGAGCTTCAGGTACCAGTCGTTCACCTCCAGGAACCTGTCCTCGTCCCTGGTGGTGATGACGGCCGCTACGGGCCCGAGCTCGAACGCCCGCCGGAACATGAGCTCGCTCTCCAGCAGCGCGTCGCCGGCCAGGCGGGCGTGCTCCTCCAGGCGGCGCATCAGCTCGCTCGACCGGGCGTCGAGCTGCTGGCGGTCGATGAGCGCGGACATCTGCATGGCCAGCATCTTCAGGGCGTAGTAGTCGCGTGCGTTGGGGGGCGCGCTCACCTCGGCGTGGAGGCACAGCGCGCCGAGCCGCCGCCCGGTGGCGCCCACGAGCGGCAGGCTCAGCCACTTGAGCCCCTGCGCGTCCACCCCGTCCTCCGCCAACGCCGCGGCGTGGTGCGGCGGGACGTCCCTGAGCGCCAAGCCCGAGGTGGGCTCCTCGATGGTGGCCTCCTCCACCGGGACGACCCCGAACTCGGCCAGGTAGGCGCCCTTGAAGCCCGTCTGGGCGAACACGGTGAGCTTGCGCCGGTCCTTGTCGAGGAGCCAGACGCCGCCTCGCGGCCCGCCCACCAGGTCGAGGGCGGCCCTGAGCAGCGTCTCCACGCCCTCCCGGGGGTCCTCGCTGGCGCCGGCGCGCGTGATCACCTCGTACAGGTGGCGGTTCACGAGCAGCTCGCGGCGCAGGCGGCGGCTGCCGGCGCGCAGCTGCTCCTCGACGCGCCTGAGCGCCGTGACGTCCCAGGTCATCACCACGTAGGCCAGGTCGCCCTCCGACCGCTCCACCGTGGAGCTCTCGGCCAGCCAGGCCACGGCGCCGTCGCGCGGGCGCTTGATGCGGTACTGCGTCTGCCACGGCTCGCCGCGCTCGACGGCGTTGCGCACGACCAGCTCGTAGGTGCGCCGGTCCGCGGGCAGGACGAGGGCGAGCTTCCGCTCCACCCCCGCCAGCGCCTCGCCGTCGGGCAGGCCGAAGACGTCGGTGTGGCCCCCCGACTCGGCGAGGTGTCCCGCGGTCGGCACGTACCGCTGCACCGACACCTCCAGCGACGAGGTGGGCATGCTCACCCGCCGCTGGTCGGCGACCATGGCATGCTCGAACGGGTCGCGCACCAGCGCCCCCACCCCACCGCGCAGCGGCAGCAGCAGGACCTCGACGGTGCGGCCCCTGACGGGCGAGAACGCCTCGAAGCGGACGGGCGCCTGGTGGGCGACCACCTCGATGTGCCGCTGCAGCAGCTCCGAGTCCTGCAGGTCGGGGAACACGTCGGCCAGGTGGCGACCCAGGACGTCGTCGCGCTTCATGCCCCACTGCCGCTCGCTGGCCTCGTTCAGGTAGACGACGCGCAGGCCGGGGTCGAGGACGTAGAACGTCTCGGGCAAGGTCCACACGGCCTGGGCGACCAGGTCGCGGTCCTCCTCGGGCGTGGGCGGCGCCGGGCGCTCCTGGGTCATCTCCCCCGTGACGTCCCGTAGCGCCACGGCGATGCCGTAAGGCCGGCCGTTCTCCTCCACCAGCAGCGTGAGGGAGCCGCTCACCAGGGAGCGCCGGCCGCTCTTGCCGACGCGCCAGCCGGCGATCACCGCGTGGCCGTCGGCCAACGCCTGCTCGACGACGCGGTCGGGCGCGTCGTCGCCGGGGGCGAAGAGCTCGGTGAACGGGCGGCCTATGAACTCGTGGGCGGCGTAGCCGAACGCTTCCCCCACGGCCGCGCTCCAGGTGGCGGCTCTGCCGTCGGGGCTGAGGGTGAACGCTACCGTCTCTGTCATGCGACACGGCTCATGTGCTAGGACCTCCCAAGTGGCCCTGGCACCTGCGGCACCGGATGATCGCTATACAGGCCACCCTAGCACTCACATCCTCCGCAGCCTGTCCACACGCTCCTGGATGGGCGGATGCGTGGCCAACAGGTCCTCGTCGTTCTGGCCCCTGAGGGGGTTCACGAAGAACATGTGCCGCACGCCCTCGCTCACCTCCAACGGCGGGCCCCGGTAGTCGCGGATCTTCTCCAGGGCGCGCGCCAGCCCCTCCGGGTTGCGCGTGATGTAGGCCGCGGCGGCGTCGGCCAGGTACTCGCGCCGCCGGCTCACGGCCAGCCGGAGCAAGGTGGCCAGCACCGGGGCGAGCACCAGCAGGAC
>CAZGXF010000110.1:5478-7888 GCA_964529575.1 uncultured bacterium | reverse complement strand
CAGTCGGCCGTCTCGCAGCAGCTCAAGGTGCTGCGGGACGCCGGCTTCGCCAGGGTCAGGGCCGAGGGCAGGCGCAGGGTCTACGCGCTCGACCCCGGCCCGCTGCGGACCATCGACGAGTGGCTGGCCCACTACCGCGCCTTCTGGCGCGACGCCCTCGAGGACCTCGCCGCCGAGGTGGGGCGCGGCCAGGCCGAGCGCGCCGCCCGCGGCGGTCCGGTGAGCTAGGCGCGGCCCGGCGACCTTGGCGGCCCGGCGGCTCGGTGAACCGGTCGCGGGGGCGCGCCGGCTCCGTGCTCGCCGTGGTCGACCGGGCCAGGTGGGCGGGCCGCCCGCTCTACGCCGCCCCGATCTCCACGGGGACGTCGCCCGCTCTACGCCGCCCCTATCTCCACGGGGACGTCGCGCCTGGCCTCGACCAGCAGGATCGCCAGTAGCGCGAGCTCCACGGCGACGCTGACGGGCCCGAGCGGCAGGTACCACCTGCCGCTCGAGAGCCCCCACGCGACGTAGAGAAGGGCGGTGGCGGCGGTGAAGAAGACCGTGACGAGCCGCGCCGACCGGCGCACCGGCTCCGCCTGGGGGAGGACGAGGAGGGCCGAGAGGCCCAGGAAGCCGACCGCGCACAGCACGAACAGCCCGCGCATCTGAGGGTCGGCGGCCGCGCGGCTCGTGTGTATGGCCGCAGCGACGACGGCGAGCACGAGGATGCCCACCTGGGCGAGGCGAGGCTGGGTGACGGCGTTGTCCAAGGCCACGCTCCCTCCGGACCGGCCGCGCCACGGGGAGCCCGGCCAGACCCTCGGTTGTGAGTGCGCCAAGAGTGGGGCCTGCGCGCGTGGCCCGTCAAGGCGTCCGCCGGCCGCGGCGGTGGGCAGCGCGCTGGCGGCGTGACACCGTGCGCGCCGGCCGGCCGGCTCCGGCCCGCCGCGGCCGGCGGGTCGCCACGGCTCCAGGGCGTTACATTGGCCCGATGCCCGGCCCCACTCCGCCCGCTCCTCGTCCGGGCCACTCCACCGCCGGGCAGGGGTCCCTGACCGTCGGCATCCTCCTGGGCGTCACGCTGGTGGCCTTCGAGTCGCTGGCCGTCGTGACCGTCGCCCCGCGGCTGGCGGAGGAGCTCGGGGGCGTGGGCCTCTACGGTTGGGTGTTCAGCGGCTTCCTGCTCGCCTCGCTGCTCGGCACGGTCGTCGCCGGCCGCCTCGCCGACACCGGGCCCCTGGCGCGGCCGTTGGCGCTCGGGTTGGCGGCCTTCGGCCTCGGCCTGGCGGTGAGCGGCTCCGCGCCGACGATGCCCCTGGTGATCGCGGGCCGCGTGCTGCAGGGTCTGGGCGGCGGGGGCCTCAGCACCGTGATGCTCACGGCCATCACGCGCGCCTACCCCGACGACCAGAGGGCCCGGATGATGGCGCTCACGTCCAGCGCCTGGGTCGTGCCGGCGCTGCTGGGCCCCACGGTCGCCGGTCTCGTGGCCGAGGTCCTGCACTGGCGGGTCGTCTTCTGGGGGATCGTGCCCCTGCTGGTGCTCGTGGCCGCCATGACCGTGGGCCGGTTCCGCCACCTGACGCCGCCCGCGGCGGCCACGCCCCAGCGCGGGACGCTGGCCGCGGCCCTGCCTCTGGCGTTGGGCACGGGCCTGTTCCTCGCCGGCGTGGGCGACGACAGCCCGTGGCTAGCCCTGGCGCTCGCGTTGCCGGGGGTCGCGGCGGCCGCCTACGGGCTGCGGGCCCTGCTCCCGGCAGGGGTGACCAGGTTGGGGCGAGGTCTCCCCGCCGTGGTGGCGGCGCGGGGGCTCTTCTTCGCCGCCATGGTCGGGGTCGAGGCGTTCCTGGCCCTGATGCTCACGGCGGTGCACGGCTACTCCTCCACCGTCACGGGCCTCGTCATCGCCACCGGTTCCATCAGCTGGGCGGTGGGCTCCTGGCTGCAGTCGCGGCTCGACCAGCGCTCGACCGCCACGCGCCACCCGCGCCTGCGCCTGGGCACCGCCGTGCTGCTGCTCGGCCTGGGGATGCAGCTCGCCGCCCTCTACGCGCCCTGGCCGCCGCTGCCGCTCGTGCTGGCCGCCTGGGTCGTGGCGGGCCTGGGCATCGGCGCGGCGCACGCCACGGCCTCGGTCGTGGCCTTCGCGCTCGCGCCCGCGGGGCAGGAAGGCCGCGTGTCGGCCGCGCTGACGATCGCCGACCAGTGGACCTCGGCCATCAGCTCCGGCGTGGGCGGCGCGCTCCTCGCCCTCGGGGCCCGGCTGGCCTGGGGCCAGCAGGACGCGATCGCGCTGGCGATGGGGTTCGCCGTCGCGCTCGGGGTACTGGCGTGCGTGGCCTCGTGGCGGGCGCGGCCCGCGGCCGGCTCAGCCGAGCGACAGGTGGTCGGCCAGGTTGGCGAGGGAAGAGCGTAGCCCCGCGGCGTG
>CAZGXF010000110.1:0-5378 GCA_964529575.1 uncultured bacterium | reverse complement strand
CACCCGGACGATATTGACACGTAGATATCACCCGGGTGATAATCGCGGTCATGGACCCCGACCGCACGTACACCTTGTTCGTCGGCGACACGCGCGTCGTCACCGGCGACCTGGCAGCGCTGCTGCCCGAGACCAAGCGACGCTTCGACGCCGACCCCGGCCAGTACCTGCTCATCCTCGACGACGCCACCGGCAAGCAGGTGGACTTCGAGCTGCGCGGCACGCTCGAGCAGGTGCTCGCGAGGTACCTGCCCGAGCCGGAACCGCGCGGGCCCGGCCGCCCCAGGCTGGGGGTCGTGGCCCGCGAGGTGACGCTGTTGCCGCGCCACTGGGACTGGCTGGCCGACCAGCCGGGCGGCGCGTCGGCGACGCTGCGAAGGCTGGTCGAGGAGGCCAGCAGGAACGAGCCGCCCAAGGCGCGCGCCAGGCGCGCGGCCGCCGTCACCGGCCGCGCCATGACCGCGCTGGCCGGCGACAGGCCCGGCTTCGAGGAGGCCTACCGCGCCCTGGACAGGGGAGACCGCGCCAGGTTCGAGGGGCTCATCGCCGCCTGGCCGGCGGACGTGCAGGAGTACCTGCTAGGGGTCTCCGAGGACGCGTTCGCGGCCGCACCCCACTAACCGAGCCAGCCGCCTTCTCATGACCGCGCGGGGCTTCATGGCCGTATGGAGTGGTTCCGCGACGCCGTGGTCTACGAGCTGCAGGTGCCGCGCTTCATGGACGGCGACGGCGACGGCCTGGGCGACCTCGTCGGGCTGACCTCGCGGCTCGAGTACCTGGCCGACCTGGGCGTCACCTGCCTGTGGTTGGGCCCGTTCTTCGACTCGCCGCGCCAGGACGACGGCTACGACGTGCGCGACTACTACGCCATCGACCCCGCGCTGGGCACCGAGGCGCAGTTCGAGAGGCTCATGCACCGCCTCGACTCGCTGGGGATGCGCGCCATCGTCGACATGCCCTTCAACCACACCTCGGTGGAGCACCACTGGTTCCAGTCGGCGCGCAGCGACCCCGGCTCGCCGTACCGCGACTTCTACCAGTGGTCCGACGAACCCGGCGGCGACGTGAACGTCGTGGGCGAGCCGAGCGCCTGGACCTACGACGAGGCCGCCGGCCGCTACTACTACCACGCCTTCTTCGGCTTCCAGCCCGACCTCGACCTGGCGAACCCGCGGGTGCGCGCCGAGCTGGCCAAGGTCGTCGACCACTGGATGGGCTTCGGCGTCTCCGGCTTCAGGCTCGACGCCGTGCCGCTCATGCTCGACGAGCCGGACGAGCAGGGCTTCGACCTGCTGGCCGACATCAGGCGGCACGTGGAGGTGCGCTGGCCCGAAGCGGTCGTGCTCGCCGAGGGCGACGTCGGCCCGGCCGAGCTGACGCGCTACTTCGGCGACGGCGACAGGGTGCACGCGGCCTTGTCCTTCTACACCAGCGCACACCTCGGGCTGGCGCTGGTGGAGGGGCGGGCGCGCGCCTTGGAGAGGGCGCTCAGGACGCTGCGGCCGCCCCCGGCCGGCTGCACGTACGCGAACTTCGTCCGCAGCCACGACGAGTGGTCGTTCCGACAGGTGGGCGAGGAGGAGCGGCAGGCCGTGTTCGCCGCCTTCGACCCCACCGGCGAGGGGCGCATGTTCCACACCGGCCTGCGGCGCCGCCTGGCCCCTCTGCTCGGCGGCGACGCGCGGCGGCTGAGGCTCGCCTACAGCCTCCTGCTCACGCTGCCGGGCACGCCGGTCCTCTACTACGGCGACGAGATCGGCATGGGCGACGACCTGGCCGTGGAGGGCCGCGGCGCCGTGCGCACGACGATGCAGTGGGACGCCGGTGCGAACGGCGGCTTCTCGGAGGCACCGGCCGACGCGCTCGCCGCGCCCGTCGTCTCCTCGGGGCCGTTCGCGTACGACCGCGTGAACGTGGCGGCGCTGAGCGAGGACCCGGGGTCGCTGTTGAACTGGTTCAGGGCCGCGCTGCGGGCCAGGCGCGCCTTCCCGGAGTTCGGCCGAGCGGGCACGGCCCAGGTCCTGGCGACCGGGGACCCGCGCGTCCTCGCTCACGCCTGCCGGGCGGACGGCTGCGTCTCGCTGGCGCTCCACAACCTCTCCGGCGAGGAGGTCGAGGTGGCGGTGCCCGAGGCGCTGGTGCCGGCGGCGGCGCCCGGACCCGGAGACGTCGCCATGCGCGGGACCGCCGAAGGCGCCGTGCGCGCCTTCGGCGACGCCGTCGTCGGCCCCGGTGGACGCGTCCGGCTGGGGCCGTACGGTCATCGATGGCTCCGCACCGGCGGGGGCTAGGAGGGGCCGAGGGAGGTCGAAGACACGCGCGAGCGGCCCCGTAGTGGGGCACGCGGCGCCCGCGTGAGCGAGAGCCTAAGCCTGCTTCTCGGCGTACATGCGCTCGTCGGCCAGGTCGAGCAGCTCCCCCGCGTCGACGCCGTCGTCGGGCGCGGTCGCCACGCCGATCGCGATGCCGAGCCTCTCGCCTCCCACCGCGAGCCCCGAGATGACCTCCCTGACGCGGTCGGCCGTCTCCTGGGCTTCGCTGGCGGAGTTGTCGATGAGTACGGCCGCGAACTCGTCGCCGCCCCAGCGGCTCAGCACGTCCGTCTGCCTGATCACCGTGCGCAGGGCGTCGGCCACGGCCGCGAGCGCCTTGTCGCCGGCGGCGTGCCCGTGGGCGTCGTTCACGGCCTTGAAGCCGGTGAGGTCCATCAGCATCAGGCTCATCTGCGTACCCAGCCGCTCGCGCCGCGCCAGCTCGCGCACCAGGGCCTCGTCGAAGGCGCGACGGTTCTTCAGGCCCGTGAGCTCGTCGGTGAGCGCGGCGTTCATCAGGAGGTCGCGCACGTGCTGCCGGTGCAGGAGGCTCGCCAGCGTGGGACCGAAGAGGTGGCTCAGCTCCACCGAGTCGCGGCCGAAGGCGCCGGCGTCGGTCGCGCTCTCGAGGTTCAGGACGGCGAGGACCTCGCCCTCGTGGAGCACCGGCATGCACAGGTTGGCCTCGATGCGCCCGTAGCCGCCGATCGCCTCGGCGATCTGGGGAGAGGCGGCCTGGCCCAGCTTCTCGATGTCGTGGACGTCGGCGCGCGCCACGCGGGCGCGGCCTCGCCGCCAACCGGCCTTGTCGGGCCCGTACCAGACCTCCAGCTCCTCTACCGGCAGCTTGTGCGGTGCGAGCCTCTCCAGGTCGTAGCCGCGCACGGCCCGGAACTCGAAGGGCTCGTGCCGGTGCCGACGGACCAGCAGGGAGCCGCTCTCGCTGCCGGGGACCAGCCTGATGGCGGCGTCGAGTACCCGCTGGTACAGCTCCTGCGTCGCCACGTCCTCGGAGGCCTCGTGGAGCCTCAGGAGCTCCGCCAGGGCCGCGGCGTACCGGTGGCCGTCCAGGTGGGGCCGGATCACGCGGCTCGACTGCAGGAGCGTGGAGCGGTGGGCGCCCGGGTACGGGATGGCCTCCGAGAAGCGCAGCAGCAGCGCGTAGCGCACGGGCTTCACCTCGCCCACCGGCAGCGCCAGCAGGGCGTCGCCGTGGTGCAGCACGCCCTGGCTGCGCAGCGCTTCCCGCAGCAGCGCCTGGTGCCGCTCCGCCGCGAACCGGTCCCAGCGCCCCTCGGTGGCGAGGACGCGCGGGCGGGCGTCGTCGTCGATGACGAGCATGACGGCCTCGGCGCGGAGGTGCGCCCGCAGCGTGCGCACCGCGCGCTCGGCTGCGTCCTCCAGGTCGTCGCTGGCCGCCAGGGTGGAGGACAGCGCGGCCTGCAGGCGCGTCTCCAGGCGCTCGGACAGCTCGGTGACGAACTCCTCGAGGCTGGAGCTGACGTGCGCCAGCAGGCGCCTCTCCTCGACCGTGAACGGCTCCTCGCGCTGGATCTCGAAGGTCGCGATGACGTCGCCGCGCTCCCTCAGCTCCAGGCGCACGGCCCCGGAGGGCGGAGGGGTCGCCTGGCCCTCGCTCCCGGCCCAGCGCACCTCCGCCCTGGCGCCCAGCTCCGTGGCCAGCGCCATGGCCGCCGCGGGCACCAGGTCCTCGACGCGGGCGAAGCCCCGCAGCCTGAGAGGCAGCGTCAGCAAGCGCTCGGCCAGGGTCACCCTGCCGGGGGCGTCGTCGGTGTGGGATGCGAGGGGCTCGGGCATGGGGGCACGGGTAACTGCGCGGTCAGCGCCGGTCTCGACGGGCGTCGCACGCTGCAGGTCTCTGGCTTCCGGGCGAAGTTACCACCGGTTCCTGAGACTTCTCGCGTGGGCGCCTCCAGGGCCCCCGCCCCGGCCTCAATGGGCCTTGCCGTTGCGCTTCGAGGAGATCCCGTAGAAGGCCAGCGCCGCGATCACGAGCGCGATGCCGCCGCCGAAGTAGACGATGCTCGTGTCGCCGGACCAGTCGACGACCCGGGTGAAGAAGTTGACGCTCAGGACGGCCACGACGACGCTGATCAGCTTGTCCTTCAGGTCGTCGAGGGAGGTGATCTCGAGCCAGTCGGGCAAGTGGCTCACCTCGGCCACGAACAGCTCGTAGATGCCTATCCCGATGATGAAGAGGGCGGCAGCGATCAGCACCGTGTCGGCGTGCTCCACGGCCGCGATCACCAGCTCCTTCGTGGCGTCGTGGGTGCCCAGCCCCAGCTCGAAGACGGTGCCCACGAGGCGGATCGCCTCCATGAAGGCGGCCACGAGCAGCATGAGGGCGACGATGATGCTCGACAGCGCGCCGAGCGCTACGACGTATCGGGTCCAACCTACGTTGTGCTTCATCCTCTTCCGGTCCCGCGGCGGCCGGTGTCTTGGGGGTCGCGCGCGGGCGACATGGTAACCGCGCCGGCGCCCCGGCGTGCGCGGGACCCGCGACTGGGCGCGGGACCCGCCCGGGCTGACGGGCTCGAGCGCGGGCACCGCCGGCCGACGCCGCGGGCGGGCGCATGGACCGCGGACGGTCCTCTCACGCAGGCGTCGTATCTCTGGGTCAGAGCGTCACTTTCGAAGCTGTGGGAGGGAAGTGTCCATGTGGCCCTTCGGTAAGAGCGCCAAGCAGCGGCTGGAGGAGGCGCTGGCCGACCAGCGCCTGACCGCCGACCTCGGCCTGAAGGTCGAGGTCCAGAACAAGACCGCCAAGGTGACCGGCAAGGTACCCAACGAGCGCTACAGCGACCTCGTCCGGGCCATCGCCAGCGGCATCAACGGCATCAACGACGTCGACGTCAGCGGGCTCGAGGTCGCACAAGCCACCGCGGCGGCGCCCGGGCAGGAGGAGCTAGGCAGCGGGGTGACGAGCGGCGGGCTCGGCGCCGCCGACCCGAGCGCCTTGGCCAAGGCCGCGCTGGCGGCGATCAAGAAGGAGCCGCGGCTCGCCGACGACCCCGTCGACGTGCTGCAGAAGGGCACCACCGT
>CAZGXF010000109.1:0-7998 GCA_964529575.1 uncultured bacterium | reverse complement strand
CCCTCGTTGGCAGCACGGCGACGCGGGCGTATACTCCGCTCCTTGCCTCCGAGGGAGGGAGGACCCCCATGCCCATACGAGCGCTACTGAGGCTGATCGCGCGGTACGCGGCCGCCTACAGGGGCACGATCGCCGCCGTCGCCGGTCTCCAGCTCGTGGCCACGCTGACCGCGCTGCTGCTGCCCAGCATCAACGCCGACATCATCGACCGCGGCGTGGTGCGCGGTGACACGGCCTACATCCTGCGCCAGGGCGCCGTGATGCTCGGCGTGTCGCTGGTGAACGTGGCGGCCACCATCACGGCCACGTTCCTGGGCGCCCGCACGGCGATGGGCTTCGGCCGCGACGTGCGCTCGGCGGTGTTCACCCGCGTGGCCGACTTCTCGGCGCGCGAGGTCGGCCGCTTCGGTGCCCCCTCGCTGATCACGAGGAACACGAACGACGTCCAGCAGGTGCAGATGGCCCTGATGATGTCGTTCACGATGCTCCTCTCGGCGCCGATGATGATGATCGGCGGCGTGATCATGGCCCTGCGCGAGGACGTGGGCCTGTCGTGGCTGGTCCTCGTGGCGGTGCCGCTGCTGGGCGTCTCCGTCGGCCTCATCGTGATGCGCATGGTGCCGGGCTTCCGGGCCATGCAGGGCCGCATCGACCGCGTGAACGAGGTCATGCGCGCCCAGATCTCGGGCATCCGCGTGGTGCGCGCGTTCGTGCGCGAGGAGGTCGAGAGCGAGCGCTTCGGGGCGGCGAACCGCGAGCTCACCGACGTCGCCATCGGCGTGGGCCGCTACATGTCGGCGCTCTTCCCGGTCGTGTTGCTCGTGCTGAACCTCTCCTCGGTGGCGGTGCTGTGGTTCGGCGGCATCCGCGTGGCCGACGGCGCCATGGAGATCGGCTCCCTGACGGCGTTCCTCAGCTACCTGATGCAGATCCTCATCGCCGTGATGATGTCGACCTTCGTGTTCATGCTCGTCCCGCGCGCGGCCGTGTCGGCGGACCGCATCGTCGAGGTCCTCGACACCGAGCCGTCGGTCGCGGCGCCCGCGCGCGGCGTCACGGCGGCGCCCGTCACCCGCGAGCGCGGCCTGGTCTTCGAGCGCGTGTCGTTCGCCTACCCCGGCGCCGACCACCCCGTGCTGTCCAACGTGAGCTTCACCGTGCGGCCGGGCGAGACCCTGGCGGTGATCGGCTCGACCGGCGCCGGCAAGTCGACGCTGGTGGGCCTGATCCCCCGCCTGTTCGACGTGACCGCAGGCAGCGTCAGGCTGGACGGCGTGGACGTGCGCGACTTCGACCCCGAGGCCCTGTGGGCGCGCATCGGCCTGGTGCCGCAGAAGGCCTACCTGTTCTCCGGCACCGTGGCCTCGAACCTCCGCTACGGCCGACCCGACGCCACCGAGGAGGAGATGTGGCGGGCGCTCGAGGTCGCCCAGGCGCGCGACTTCGTCGCCGAGATGCCCGAGGGCCTGGAGGCGCCCATCGCCCAGGGCGGCACCAACGTCTCGGGCGGTCAGCGCCAGCGCCTGGCCATCGCCCGCGCCCTCATCAAGCGCCCCTACGTCTACGTGTTCGACGACGCGTTCTCGGCCCTCGACGTCGCCACCGACGCCCGGCTGCGCGCGGCGCTGGCGCCGCACCTGGGGGACGCGATCACGGTCATCGTGGCGCAGCGCGTGAGCACCGTGGAGAACGCCGACCAGATCCTCGTGCTCGAGGACGGCCGGGTCGTGGGCCACGGCCGCCACGACGAGCTGCTGCAGACCTCGTCCACCTACCGCGAGATCGTCATGTCGCAGCGCCAGGCGGAGGCCGCCTGATGGCGCGGCGCACGCCCGGCGCCGAGCCCTCCGGGGCTCCCCAGCCCGGCGCTCCGGCCGGCGGCGGCAAGCCCGGCGGAGCCCGGACGCTCAAGCAGCACGAGCGCGCCCGCGTCGGCGGCCCCTTCGGCGGCGGCGCGATGGTGGGCGGCAAGGCCGAGGCGTTCGGCCCGTCGGCTCGCCGGCTGGTCGGCCAGCTCCGCCCGTTCCGCGCCTTGGTGATCCTCGCCCTGGTGATGGGCGTGGCCGCCGTCGCGCTCGCCGCGGTGGGGCCGCGGGTGCTGGGCCGCGCGACCGACCTGATCTTCTCGGGCGTCATCGGCGCTCAGATGCCCGCGGGCATCACGAAGGAGCAGGCGGTGGAAGGCGCCCGCCTCGGCGGCGACGGTCAGGTGGCCGACATGCTCCAGGGCCTCGACTTCGTGCCGGGGCAGGGGGTGGACTTCGAGGCCGTGGCCCGCGTGCTGCTGCTGGCGGTGGCCATCTACGTGGGCTCGGCGCTGCTCTCGTTCGCGCAGGGCCTGGCCCTGAACGAGGCCGTGCAGCGCACGGTGTTCCGGCTCAGGAGCCACGTCGAGGCGAAGCTGCACCGTCTGCCGCTCTCCTACTTCGACGCCCAGCCGCGCGGCGAGCTGCTCTCGCGCGTCACCAACGACATCGACAACGTGGCGCAGACGCTGCAGCAGACGCTCAGCCAGGCCGTGAGCTCGCTGCTGACCGTGGTGTTCGTGCTGGTGATGATGTTCTCGATCTCGCCCGTGCTCTCGCTGGTGGCGCTGGCCAGCATCCCGGCCACCATGGTCCTCGCCGGCCTGGTCATGGGCCGCTCGCGCGCGCAGTTCATCGCGCAGTGGCGCAGCACGGGGGCGCTGAACGGCCACGTCGAGGAGGCGTTCACCGGGCACGCGGTCGTGAAGGTCTTCGGCCGGCAGCGGGAGGTCGTGGAGGCGTTCCAGCGCCACAACGACGAGCTCTTCCAGGCGAGCTTCAAGGCGCAGTTCTACTCGGGCCTGATCATGCCCATCAGCATGTTCATCGGGAACCTCAGCTACGCGGTCATCGCCGTGGTGGGCGGCCTGCGCGTGGCCTCGGGGACGATCAGCCTCGGCGACGTGCAGGCGTTCATCCAGTACTCGCGCCAGTTCTCGCAGCCCGTCACCCAGCTCGCCAGCATGGCGAACCTACTGCAGTCCGGGGTGGCCTCGGCCGAGCGCGTCTTCGAACTGCTCGACGCCCCGGAGCAGGAGCCCGACGTGTCGGAGCAGCGGCTGGAGCGCGTGCGCGGGCGCGTGGTCTTCGAGGACGTCTCGTTCCGCTACGAGCCCGACAGGCCGCTCATCGAGGACCTGAACCTCGTGGTCGAGCCGGGCCAGACGGTGGCGATCGTCGGTCACACCGGCGCGGGCAAGACCACGCTGGTGAACCTCATCATGCGCTTCTACGAGCTCGACTCGGGCCGCATCCTCATCGACGGCAAGGACGTCGCGAAGATGCCCCGCTCCGAGCTGCGCCGGAACGTCGGCATGGTGCTGCAGGACACGTGGCTCTTCAAGGGCACGATCTACGACAACATCGCCTACGGCCGCCCCGACGCCACGGCCGAGGAGGTCCTGAACGCGGCGAAGGCGGCGTACGTGGACAGGTTCGTCCACAGCCTCCCCGAGGGGTACGAGACGGTCGTGGACGACGAGGGCGGCGCCATCAGCGTGGGCGAGAAGCAGCTCATCACCATCGCCCGCGCGCTGCTGGCCGACCCGCCGATCATGATCCTCGACGAGGCCACCAGCTCGGTGGACACCCGTACCGAGTACCTCATCCAGCAGGCCATGCAGGCGCTGCGCGGCGACCGCACCAGCTTCGTGATCGCGCACCGGCTCTCCACGATCACCGGCGCCGACGTGATCCTCGTGATGGAGCACGGGCGCATCGTCGAGCGCGGCACGCACGAGGAGCTGCTGGCGGCGGGCGGCGCCTACGCGCGGCTCTACCGCTCGCAGTTCGAGGCGCCCGTGGTCGAGGCCGCCTAGAGCGCGCCGTCGAGCAGCGCCTCCACCTGGCTCGTCGTCAGCCTGGAGACGAGGTTGAGGGTCCGCCAGACGTCGTCCCACTCGGCCACGGCCTTCTCGCCGGCGCCGCTCCTCACCAGAGCGGCGCGGACGGAGCGGTATGGGGCCTCGTGGTTGGGGATGCCCGACGGCAGGCCGCTCGCCCAGACGGCGTCAGCTGCCGCCTGCTCGAGGAGCAGGGCCTGGCAGTTGGCCAGGCGCACGATGGTCGGGACGGACGTCCAGATGCTCACGCGGACGTCGACGTTGACCGTGACCGCGGCGAAGTCGAGGAGCTGCAGCCCGAGGCGCACCGCGTCCACAGGGCGCCCGCCGGCGACGTAGGCGAGCGCGAGCTGCGTTGCCAGGTGCACCAGCTCGCCCAGCGCTTGGATGAGGATGGCGGTGTCGATGCCGACCTTGTAGTGCTCCTCGGCGATGTCCCAGCGGGCGAGGTGGAAGTAGAGGTCCCCGCGGTGGCTCGCCTGCATCACGGCGGTGAGCAGCGCGTCGTCGTAGTCGGGGTCGGCGCTTGCCTGGCGCAAGCTCGCGAAGTAGTTGGGCTCTAGCGGCCTGTCCCACCCGGTCATCTCGCCCCGCCGCGCCGCGCTCCGCCGCAGGGCGGCCCGCATCTGGAGGAAGGCGGCGTACGAGGAGGGGTTCTCGGCCTTCAGCCGCAGCAGCTCACCGCTGGGGAGGTCTAGCGCGATATCGAGCCCTTGGTTGAACCTGTGCAGAGTCTGTTCGTCCATGCGTCCCGTCCATCAGCAGTGCGCTGGCTGGTATCGGGGGCCGAGTCTAACCGCAGGGCCATGGCGGCATGCGAGGCGGCGCGCGGCTCGCCGCGGCCCCCCGAGCGGCGCCCGAGCCGCCTGACGGGTCCTAGCCCTAGAGCCTGGTCGCCGCCGCCCAGTCGACGCGCGGCGCCACGTCCGCGACGATCGTCTCCAGCGCGCGGCGGTCCTCGATGTCGAAGTTGCCGGGGCGGGGGGAGTCGACGTCGAGCACGCCCACGACCTCGCCGCCCACGACGATGGGCACCACGATCTCGGAACGCGAGCGATCGTCGCACGCGATGTGCCCCGGGAAGGCGTGCACGTCGGGGACCACCTGGGTGCGGCGCTCGGCCACGGCCGTGCCGCACACGCCTCGGCCCACGGCGATGCGCACGCAGGCGGGCCGCCCCTGGAAGGGGCCCAGGACCAGCTCGCCGCCCTTCATCAGGTAGAAGCCCGCCCAGTTCACGTTCTGCACGTGGTCGTACACGGCGGCCGCGACGTTGGCCAGGTTCGCGAGCCAGTCGGTCTCGTGCTCGGTGAGAGCCTGCACGTAGCGGCGCAGCTCCAGGTAGCGCTCGAGCTTGCTGGCGCCGTCGCTAGGCGGCGCCACGTACTCGACCTCGTGGACCTCGACGTTCCCCATGGAGAGCGAGCTTAGCGCCTCGCGGCCCCCGGCGCCCACGCCACACGGACCGGCGCCACTCGTTTCACGGGCGGGGCGACCGGGGCGTCGGGCCGCGCTTCAGCGCCCCGGAGCGACCTCCACCCACATGTCGCGCAGCTCGTAGCCCTGCACGAGGTCGTTGAACGCCACGTCAGGCGGCTTAGCCAGCCTCAACCCGGGCAGCGACAGCAGCCGGTGCAGGAAGACGTCGGCCTCCTCCAGGGCCAGGAAGCTGCCGGGGCAGCGGTGGTGGCCGTCGCCGAACGACAGCCCGTAGCGCTGCACGCCCTTGGCCGGGACGCGCCTGTCGGGGTCGAGGCACAGCGGGTGCGGACCCACCGCCGCCTCGTCGGCGTTCGCGGCGCGCACGTCGACCGCCACGCGGGTCCCCACCCCGAGCGTCTCGCCGTCGGCCACGTCCAGGTCGCCCTCGAGGCGCCGGAACAGCCTCCCGACCACGGGTTCTAGCCTGATCACCTCGGCCAGCAGCCCCTGCCTCTCCTGCTCGCCGCCCTCCAGGTAGCGCCGCCGGAGGCCCTCGTCGTCGAGGAGGTGCCAGGCCGCCATGGAGATGAACTCGCGCGTCGTGACCATGCCCGCGGCCCCGTAGGTGATCGCCTCGATGAGCACGTCCTGGTCGGTGCGGCCCTGCGAGACCAGGTGGGAGATGACGTCGTCCTTGGGCTCGCGCCGGCGGGCGTCGATGGCCGGCTTGACGTCCACCCTGAAGTAGTCGGCGATCGCCTTCTGGAGACGGAGGAAGCGCAGGAGGCGGCGGGGGTGCCAGGAGGGGCGCGCCGAGCCGTTCGCGATGAACGCCTCGATGCGGGCGTGCATGCCTGGCCGGCGGCTGTCGGTGAGGCCCACGACCTGGGCCGCCACGCCCACCGCCATGCGCATGGCCAGGGCGCTCAGCTCGGCCCGCCCGTGCGCCGCGACCTCGCTCACGAGCTCGTCGGCCAGCCTCTCCATGAGGGGCCGGTAGCGCTCCTTCGCGGCCATGGGGGTGAAGAAGTGGGCGATGGCCGTGCGCTGCCGCTTGTGCTCCTCGCCGTCCTGCCACAGGACGGGGGGTCGCATCTCGATGGGCGAGCGGGCGGCCATCTCGGCGCCGAAGCCGGCCTGGCGGGCGACGTCGCCGGCGCGCAGCACCTGCCTGGCCGCTGCGAGCGAGCGCACCTCGGCCTCGGCACCGCGGCGGGAGACGGCCGGCTCCGGGGCGGGGCTGGTGCCGGGCGGCTGGCTGCGTCGTGCGGCGCCGGAGTAGGGACAGGTGGGGCGGGCGGGCTCGTCCATGAGGACTTATGATACATGGTGTTTCACAATCCGCATGAGGCTAGACTGGGTCGGATGAGCGAAGCCGTCGTCAAGGTCGACGCTCGCGTCAAGCGCACCAGGCAGAGGCTGCGCGAGGCGATCGTCGCGCTGGTCCTGGAGCGCGGCTACGAGGACGTGACGATCCGCGACATCGCCGAGCGCGCCGAGGTGGGGTACGCGACCTACTTCCGCCACTACCCCACGAAGGACGCGCTGCTCCTCGACATCCTCGAGGGCCTGCTGACCGACCTGATGGCACTGCTCGAGCCCACGCTCGCCGACGAGGACGCCTCGCACAACGGCGCGACCGTCTTCGAGCACGTGCGCCAGCACCACGACCTCTACCGCGTGCTCATCGCCAGCCAGCGGTCGCTGGAGCTGGTGTCCCGAGCCGAGGAGGTCGCCTTCGCTAGCCTGGGGCGCAGCCTGGAGCCCTCGCCTGACGCGCTCCTGCCGCCGGCGGCGGCCGTGAACCACCTCGTGCGGTCGCTCATCGCCCTCATCGAGTGGTGGCTGGACGCCGGCATGCCCCTGCCCCCCGAGCGCATGGGCGCCGCCGTCGAGGCGCTGATCATGAGGCCGGTGCGGGCGGCCGCCTTCCGGCGCACGTCGGCTGGCGTGCCGTCCTAGACTCGTCCTCCATGGCCAAGATCGTCCTCTGCGACCTCGACGGCACCCTGTCGGACACCCGCCACCGCGAGCGGTTCGTGAAGCAGAAGCCGCGGGACTACGACTCCTTCTTCGCCGCCGCCGGCGGCGACGCGCCCATCTGGCCGGTCATCGAGGTCGTGAACGCGCTCGCCAAGGCGGGCTACGAGATTCACATCACCACGGGCCGGCGCGACGACACGCGCGAGGTCACCGAACGTTGGCTCGCCGAGCACGGCGTGACCTACCACCGGCTCGTCATGCGCGAGTTCCACGACCACACGCCCGACGACGAGCTCAAGCGCAGCTGGTACGAGGCCGAGTACCGCGACCGCGACGTGCTCTGCGTCCTGGAGGACCGCAACAGGGTCGTGAGGATGTGGCGCGAGCTCGGCGTCACCTGCCTGCACGTCGCCGACGCCGACTTCTGAGAGCGGCCGGCCTCGTGCTGCTCGGGGGCCCGAGCCCCGCGTAGCGACCGCGCCTCCTGGCCGTCGCGCCGGGCCGGGCTGCGGGCATGGGGACCGTAGAGACAACGCCGTGGGCCCGGCCTGGCCGGGCCGCCCGCGCCGCTCCGGCCCCTCAGCGGTCCAGCTTCCGCCAGCCCCAGATGCGGGAGGTGGCCTCGCCGGAGAGCTGGTAGCCGAACTCGCTCAGCTGGCGCGTGACCTGACCGCGGTGGTGGGCGTCGTGCTGCATCAGGTAGGCCATCATCATGGCGGTGCGCT
>CAZGXF010000108.1:0-8020 GCA_964529575.1 uncultured bacterium | reverse complement strand
GCCTGCCCGGCCTGGGCGCCACGATCCTGGGCGCGATCTCGGCCCGCGACTACCCGGTGGTGCAGGGCGTGACGGTGCTGGCCGTCGGCGTCTACGTAGCGGTCAACTGGCTCGCCGACATGCTCCAGCTCGTCGCCGACCCGCGGCTGAGGACGGCCTAGCGTGGCGCGCGCCCGCTTCGGCTTCGCCCTGTTCGCGCTGGTGGTGCTGACCACGCTGCTGGCGCCCGTGCTGCGGCCCATCGACCCGCTGGCCCCCGACTACCGCGCCACCTACGCCGCGCCGAGCGTCGAGCACCCGCTCGGCACCGACCGGCTGGGGCGCGACGTGCTCTCCCGCGCCCTGGCCGGAGGGCGGGTCTCCCTCACGATCGCCCTGTCGGCCACGGCGTTCACGATGCTGCTGGGCGGCGCCCTCGGCTCGCTGGCGGCGGCGACGGGCGGCGCCCTCGACACGGTGCTGACGCGCGCCTTCGACTCGCTGCTGGCGTTCCCCGGCTTCCTGCTCGTCCTGCTGGTGGTGGCGATCCTCGGCGGCGGGGCGGCGCAGACGGTGCTGGCCATGGGCATCGCCGGCTCCCCCGTCTACTTCCGGCTGGCCCGCTCCTACGCCCGCAGCGAGCTACGCAGCGAGTACGTCCTGGCCGCCGTGGCGCTGGGCGCCTCGCGGCCGCGCCAGGTCGTGCTGCACGCCCTGCCCAACTTCGTGGGCAGCCTGCTCGTCCAGGGCGCCAGCACGGCGGCCACGTTCCTGCTCGTCGAGGCGTCCCTCTCCTACCTCGGCCTGGGCGTGCCGCTGCCGACGCCCAGCTGGGGGAACGTGCTGCAGGAGTCGCGTTCGTTCCTCACCAGGCAGCCTTGGGCAGCGGTGGGGCCGGGGCTGTTCCTCGCGGCGGCGTCGCTGTCGTTCCAGTTCATCGCCGACGGCATGCGCGACCGGCTCGACCGCCGCGCCTGACGGGTATCATCGTCTGACGCCGGCCGCCGCCGGTCCACTTCCCTCGACAAGGCGGAGCGCATCATGTGGGTCTGGACACTCGACGATAGGCTCGTCAACCTTGACGTCATGGAGAGCATCGAGGTCATCGAGGTCTACCCCGATGACGTCGACCAGGCGCAGCTCGAGGCCGGAGCCGCCGAGCCCGACCTCTACGAGCTGGTCGCCGTCTCGACGGGAGGCGTCGAGTACGTGCTGTTCGACGCCGAGGACGGCGAGGCGGCCTACCAGGCCTACCAGGCGCTGGCCGCCGCCGTGGCCGGCGGCGCCGCCACTGCCCCTGGCCGGCCGGTGTGGGTCGCTGACCTCGTCGCCGCGGGACAGGGGCGCCTGGACAACTGAGCGGCCCGCGCAAGAGCGCGGTCCGCCCGGGACGTCCGACGGCGGCTCCCGCCACCGGGGCTCCCCGCCTGGTTAGCATCGGCGCATGAGCGAACCTCGCGGCGCCGAGCGCGCCCTGGAGCCTTTCGAAGCCGTAGCCACAGCCCCCGCGCAGGCCACCACGCCGCCGACCCTCGAGGTCGCGACGCAGCGCCTCGAGTCGTGGGAGGGCGACGCCCTCGTGGTCAACCTGTTCGAGGGCGTGAAGAGCCCGGGCGGAGCCACCGGCGCCGCCGACGCCGCCCTGGGCGGTGCGGTCTCCGAGCTGATCGCCGCCGGCGAGCTCACCGGCAGGCTGGGACAGGTGGCGGTCGTCCACTCCCGCGGCGCGCTGCCTGCGGGCCGCGTGCTCGTCGTGGGCCTCGGCCCCAGCGGGAGCTTCGGACCCGAGGCGGCCAGGCGCGCCGCGGCGGCGGCCGCGAAGCGGGCGCAGGAGCTGGGGGTGCGCAGCCTCGCCACCATCGCGCACGGCGCCGGCGTCGGCGGCCTCGACCCCGTCAGGGCGGCGCGGGCCACGCTGGAAGGCGCCGCGCTGGCGGCCTACGACTTCAGGGGGTGGAAGCGGCGCGACGAGTCGCGCCCGCGGCTGGAGCGCGTGACGCTGCTCGAGGCCGACGCGGCCAAGACGTCGGCGCTCGAGGAGGGGGCCCGCCAGGCGCGGGCCGTGGTGGCCGGCACGTACCTGGCCCGCGACCTCGTGAACACGCCGGCGAACGTGGCCACGCCCGCCTTCCTCGCCAACGCGGCGGCCGCGCTGGAGGGGCGTGGCGGCCTGCGCGTCGCCGTCCACGACGCCGCCTGGGCCGCCCAGCACCGCATGGGAGCGTTCCTCGCGGTGGCGCGGGGCAGCGCCAACGAGCCGCGCTTCGTGGTGATGGAGCACAACGCCGACCGCGACGACCTGCCCGCCGTGGTGCTGGTCGGGAAGGGCGTCACCTTCGACACGGGCGGCTTCTCGCTCAAGACCCGCGACGGCATGGTGCCCATGAAGGCGGACATGGCGGGCGCCGCGGCCGTGATCGGCGCCATGGCGACCGTCGCCGAGCTCGGGCTCGAACTGCGCGTGGTGGGGCTCTGCCCCTGCGTCGAGAACATGGCCGACGGCCGCGCCTACAGGCCCTCCGACGTCATCGTGGCCGGCGACGGCACGAGCATCGAGGTGCTCAGCACCGACGCCGAGGGCCGCCTCGCGCTGGCCGACGCCTTGGTCCACGCCAAGCGTTACGCCCCGGCGGCCGTCGTCGACATCGCCACGCTCACCGGCGCGTCGATGGTGGCGCTGGGCGCCGGCGTGAGCTCCTCGCTGTTCGCCAACGACGACGGACTGGCCGGCGAGCTGGCGCGCGCCGCCGAGGAGACGGGCGAGCGCGTCTGGCGCATGCCGCTCTTCGAGGAGTACGCCAAGGCCATCGAGGGCCAGGTCGCGGACCTGAAGAACTCGGGCGGCCAGAGGGGCGGCGTGGGCACGTCGGCGGCCTTCCTGCAGGCGTTCGTCGACTACCCGTGGGCCCACCTCGACATGGCGGGCATGGAGCTCGTGGAGAAGCCGGGGGCGCGGGCCTACCTGCAGCCCGGTGCCAGCGGCTACGGCGTGCGGCTGCTCGTGGAGTTCCTCACCGCACGTGCCGCGAGCGCCTAGGCGGCGATGATGTCATGGGCCGGGCCGACTCAGCCCGGTGGTTGCGGAGGTAGCGGTGGAACGACTCGAGACGGCGATCCTCGCGGGCGGCTGCTTCTGGTGCCTCGAGGCCGTCTACCAGGAGCTTGACGGCGTGGTCGAGGTGAAGTCGGGCTACGCGGGCGGCCACATGCCGAACCCCACCTACGAGCAGGTGTGCTCGGGCACCACGGGCCACGCCGAGGTCGTGCGCGTCACCTACGACCCCAGCGTCATCACCTACGACGACCTGCTCGACGTCTTCTTCACGATCCACGACCCCACGACCCTGAACCGGCAGGGCAACGACGTGGGTGAGCAGTACCGCTCGGCGGTGTTCACGCTGTCCGAGGAACAGGACCGGAAGGCCAGGGAGGCGATGAGGCGCGTGGAGGAGCAGGGCCTCTACGACGCGCCGCTCGTCACGCGGGTCGAGCCTGCCGGCGAGTTCTACCCGGCGGAGGCGTACCACGACGACTACTTCGCGCGGAACCCGTACCAGCCGTACTGCGCCGCGGTCATCGCCCCCAAGGTGGCGAAGTTCCGCAAGCAGCACCTGAACCGGCTCCGTCGCGACGCTCCGCCGACCGCGCCGCCCGCCTGAGGAGGCGCCGCCGCGCCCGGCGGAGCGCGTGGGCCACGACGACAGCGGCCGGCCCGTGTCGGGCCGGCCGTCGCCTACGCTGAGGGCCTGCAGCGCCCTTCGGCGCCGCGGGCGCCTGGTCTCAGCGCTGCCTGACCAGGTGGATCAGCTGGTTCTCGAGGTCTACCTTGTCGACCTTCCAGCCCGCCGAGATCCAGGCCAGGGCCTGCGAGTGCGACTCGGTGTTCGCCCACCAGGCGCGGTGGTCGTACGCGGACTGCGGGAGCTTGTCGCCCATGATCGTGGCGATCTCGTCGAAGCTCAGCTCGTAGCTCTTCCTGTCCTTGGATACGCCCTTGAGGTGCTCGTGCAGCGGCGCGTAGCGGCTGGAGCTGGCGAGCTTCTGGCCCTCGGCGCGGCGGCGTCGGCCGCGGCCACGCGCCGGCGCCTGCTCCTGCTCCTCGGTGGCGCCGCCGCCGATGAAGTTGCCGACGAGCTTGTAGAACTCGCCGACGCGTTCCTCGGGAACCAGGACGATTACCTCAGTCAAAGCCATGTGGTTCTCCCGTCGCACCCAACACCATCTCCGGCAAGAGTGTACACCTACGCGGAGTGCGGGTCGGGTGGTAGGCGGTAGTACATGAGCGAACCTCGGCTGTACTCCCACCGCACTTGAAGCGAAGCCGCCGACCCGTTATGGCCGGCGGCTCGCCTCACGCCCTGGTGCGGGCTCTTCCAACGCCCTGGTGCGGGCTCGTCTCAGGCCGTCTGGTGCTCGGCGGTGGGGACGGCCTCCGCGACGGGCTGCTGGACCGTCTCGATGGTCTTCACGTCCTCGCGGCGGGCGCCGCCGTTGACGGCGATCTTGCGCGCCTGCGCCTCGGGCACCTTGGGCATGCGCAGGGTGAGCACGCCCTTCTCGACGTTCGCCTCGATGCCGTTCGCGTCGATGCCGCTAGGCACCGTCACGGTACGGCTGAACTCACCGCGCGGCATACCGCGGAGCCAGTACCGGCGGTCGTCGTCCTCGGCCCCGGCGATGCGCCCGCGGATCGTCACCTGCCTCCCCTCCAGGCTGACGTCGAGGTCCTCGGGCGCCACCCCGGGCACGGCCATCTCGAGGACCACGGCGTCGTCCGTCTCGTAGAGGTCGAGGGGGTTGAGGGCGCCGAGGCCCCCGCGGCCGAGCTCGGCGAGCGGCTGGAGCAGCTGCTCGACGTCGGAGAAGAGGCCGAAGGGAGACAGGGCGAGCGCCCCAACGCTGCGCGGCCTGTTGAACCTGGTGCTGAGCGTCATCACTCACCTCCGTCTGGTCTGGTGTCGCCGCGGCACGACGGCGCCGCGGCCGCTACCCTGATTATGAAACCTGAGCGTCTTGCTGTCAAGTTTCATGAGCGCCACGGAGGCGGCGGCAGACCACGCACGACCAGGGCGCCCGAGCACCGCCCGGGCGCACTCGTGGGTCGCGGTCTCAGAACAGCTCGGCTACGAGTATCGACGCCACGCCCACGACGGCCAGGAGCGCCAGCGTGCGCGCCACGTAGTGGATGCGCGAGCGGCCGAGGAGCCACTCGAAGAGGTAGTCGTGGCCGCCCTCGTCGCCCAGGTTCCGCGCCAGGATCGTGAGCGGGCAGGCGCGGCCGAACGTGGCGTACACCACGGCCTCGACGCCGATCATCACCAGGGACAGTACGGTGAACACGTCGCGGCGGCCGGTGAGGGCGCAGTAGACGAGGTAGATGGAGGCGGAGGCCATGGCCAGCACCGCCAGGCTGTGGAACGCCTTGACGAACACCCGCCAGAAGGTGGTGGCGGGCCCCGGCGCCGGACGCGGCAGCAGCCGCAGCGCCAGGTCCATGCCGCGACCGCGGCCCAGGGGCGGCACGTGGTCGCTCGCGACGGTCGTCACCTCGGCCCCGAGGGGCGGGTGGGTGGTCGCCTCGTCTGACGTGGGCATCGGCGGCAGGATAGCAGGTATGTTCGCGTGGTGCGCGACGAGCGTCGGACCGAGGCCCGGACGATCCAGGCGGGCGGCGTCTCGGCCCAGCTGGTGCGCAAGCGCGTCAAGAACCTGACGCTGAGGGTCTACCCGCCTGACGGCCGCGTCGTCGTCAGCGCGCCCCTGCGCATGCCCGAGCGCGACGTCGTGGCGGCGCTCCACGCCCGCCGAGACTGGATCGAGCGCCACCGCCGCCGCTTCGCCGCCGTGCCACGCTCGGCCCCGCTGCGCTGCGAGGGCGGTGAGACGGTCTCGGTCCTCGGGGTGAGCCACGCGCTCCGCTTCGCGCCCCGCGGCGCGGCGACCGAGGCGCGGGGCGCCGCGCGGAGCGCCGGAGACGCGCCCGCACGGTCCACCGCCGGGCCCGGCCCGTCGAGCGCCGCCCCAGCCCTTCCCCACGAGCTCCCGGTCCTGCTCGTCCCCGCGTCGGCGAACGCCCCTAGGCAGGCCCGACTGGCCGCCCTGCGGCGGCGCCTGCGGGCGGTGGCCGAGCGCGAGTTCGCGGCCGAGGTGGAGCGGTGGGCGCCGCGCCTGGGCGTCCCCATGCCCACCGTGCAGGTCAGGCGCATGACCTCGCGCTGGGGCACCTGCCACGTACGCGCGGCCAAGGTGACGCTCAACCTGGCGCTCGTGACCCGGCCGCGGGAGAGCCTCGAGTACGTCGTGGTGCACGAGCTGGCGCACCTACTGGTGCCCGACCACAGCCCGCGCTTCTGGGCCGTCGTGGCGCGCCACCTGCCGGCGTGGCGCCAGGCCAGGGCGGCGCTGGAGTCGCGGCCCCTGTGGGCCGACCCCGTCTGGGGCCCGTCAGCCGAGCTCGACGAGGTCGAAGAGGCCCGTTAGGCCCGCGTCGTCGCCCACGGCGGCCGCCACCGCTTCACGAGCCAGCAGCGCGCCGACCACGTTGCCGGTGCCGTTGTACCCGCCCACGGCCACCACGCCGCCGCGCAGGCGCGCGAACACCGGCAGCACTCCGCGCGAGTAGCCGACCCGCGCCGCCCAGCGGTGCGTGACGGGCGCCTTCACCCCCAACCCCTCACGCAGGAAGCCCTCCAGCAACCCCTGCACCGTGGTGTCCGGCCGCGCGTCGTGGGTCCACTCGGCCTCGCCGCCGCGGTCGCGGAAGCCTCCTAGGGCGATGCGGCCGTCGGGGAGCTGCTGGTAGTACTCGTAGCCGTAGCGGCGGTACACGGGACGGGGCAGCCGCAGCTCGTCCGTCGGCGCCGTCGCGAGCATCTGCAGTCGCGCCGTCCTCACCGTCCCCGCCAGCTCCGGCAGCAGCCGCTCCAGCCCGCCGTCCACCGCGACGACCACGGCCCCGCAGCTCACCCGGCCGCCCGGCGTGGCCACCGCCGTGCTCGTCACCTCCACGGCCGGCGAGCGCTCGTAGAGCGCGGCCCCCTCCTCCAGGGCCAGGGCGGCCAGGCGCCGGCAGCGGGCCAGCGGGTCGAACACCCGGTCCTCCGGGAACAGCAGGCCCTCCCCCTCGGGGCCCGAGTACGGCTCGGCAGGCAGGCCGTCGGCACGCATGCGCTCGAGCTGTCGCTCGCAGTCCTCGAGCTCCTCGGCCGAGGCGGCGATCCGCAACGAGCCCGTCCGGCGCACCACGCCGGGCGTGAGCCGCTCGAACGCCGGGAGCTCGTCCAGCGTGAGGCGGTAGAGAGCGGTCGCCCGCTCGGCCCCCAGCGCCGCCACCGCGTCGTGGTGGAACGCCGCCAGCCCGGCGAGCACGAACCCGCCGTTGCGCCCGGCGGCGCCCGCGGCGACGGTGGCCGCGTCCACGCCCACCACGCTGAGGCCGCGCGCCAGCGCCTCCCTCACCGCGGCCAGGCCGCTCCCGCCCAGGCCCACGACGCACACGTCCGCCCTCGCCTCGCCGACGAGGGTGGGCAGCTCCAACGACCCGCCCTCGTCCCACACCGGCCCGGTGTCGGGGAGGCGGGCGTCGCCGGCGACGCCCCGCACGCTGTCCATGGCGCGACGATAACCGGGCGCGGCGGCCCTCCCGGCCGCGCTGCCCGCGGCGCGGGCGCCACATCCGCGTCACACCCCTCACACCGCGGCCAGCCCGAGCATCGCCGTGGGAAGTCGGCCCCGGTCGGGCGCCGACGGGGAGGTCAGCGATGCCGTACGCGAAGGTCAGCGAGCTGCCGGAGAGCGTGAAGGACAACCTGCCGCGCCACGCCCAGGAGATCTACAAGGAGGCGTTCAACAGCGCCTGGGAGCAGTACGACGAGCCGGAGGAGCGCCGCGGCGACGCCTCGCGCGAGGAGGTCGCCCACAAGGTCGCCTGGAGCGCCGTGAAGCAGAAGTACCGCAAGGACGAGGGCGGCAGGTGGGTCAGCAAGGGCGAGTGAGGGTCGGACGGTCCCGCCAGGACGCGCGCGCCCGTTCCGCCGCGCCC
>CAZGXF010000107.1:0-8133 GCA_964529575.1 uncultured bacterium | reverse complement strand
GATGATCAGCGTCACAGACCTGCGCAGCGGCACGAAGGTCGAGATGGACGGCGGCCTCTGGGAGGTCATCGACTACCAGCACCAGAAGATCGGCCGTGGCGGCGCCAAGGTGGTCGCCAAGTTCAGGAACCTCGAGTCCGGGACGATCGTCGAGCGGTCGTTCAACGCCACCGAGAAGCTGCAGGACATCTTCATCGAGTACCGCACGATGACGTTCCTGTACGCGAACGACGACCAGTACACGTTCATGGACAACGAGACCTACGAGCAGCCCACGCTCACCCGCGACCAGATCGGTGACGGGGCGCGGTTCCTCAAGGAGAACGTCGAGGTCACCGTGGACTACTTCCAGGGCCGTCCCCTGAACGTCACCCTGCCGAACGTGGTCGAGCTGAGGATCACCCGGACCGACCCGGGCGTCCGCGGCGACACGGTCTCGGGCGGCTCCAAGCCCGCCGTACTCGAGACCGGCGCGACCGTGAACGTCCCCCTCTTCATCGAGGAGGGCGAGGTCATCCGCGTCGACACGCGCTCCGGCGAGTACCTCGGCAGGGCCTGACGGGGCATGCAGACGAGGGAGCTCAAGCGCCTGCTGGACGTCCTCAAGGACACCGACGTCAGCGAGCTGACACTGGAGACCGGCGAGTACAAGCTCACGCTGAAGCGCGGCTTCGGCGCCCCGCAGGCGACGTTCGTGCCGGTGCCCCAGGTCGCGGCGGCGGCGGCGTCGGCACCCGTGGAGCAGGCGGCCGCACCGCAGGCCCCGGCCGAGCCGGCGGCCAGCGAGCGCCTCGTCGACGTGGTGGCTCCCATCGTCGGCACGTTCTACGCCGCGCCGTCGCCCGACGCCCCGCCGTTCGTGCGGGTGGGCGACCACGTCAGGCCGGGCTCCGTCCTCTGCATCATCGAGGCGATGAAGCTGATGAACGAGATCGAGGCGGAGACGGCCGGCGTCGTCCGCGAGGTCCTCGTGGACAACGGCCAGCCCGTCGAGTACGGGCAGGTCCTGTTCCGCATCGAGCCGGACTGAGCCCGCGGTGTTCCGCAAGATCCTCATCGCCAACCGGGGCGAGATCGCCCTGCGCGTCGTGCGCGCGGCCAGGGAGCTGGGCGTGCAGTCGGTCGTCGTCTACTCGCAGGCCGACGAGAGCTCGCTGCCCGTCCTGCTCGCCGACGAGGCGGTCTGCATCGGGCCGGCGGCCGCGGCGAACAGCTACCTCAACGTCAGGAACATCCTCGCCGCGGCTCTCGTCACCGGCGCCGAGGCCGTCCATCCCGGCTACGGCTTCCTGGCCGAGAACGCCGAGTTCGCGGCCAAGTGCGAGGAGCACAACCTCGTCTTCATCGGCCCGCGTCCTGACCACATCGCCCGCATAGGCGACAAGTCCTCGGCGCGCGCCCTGGCGCAGGAGGCCGGCGTGCCCGTGACGCCGGGCAGCGGCGCCCTCGCCGACCTGGCCGCGGCCAAGGCCTTCGCCGACGACATCGGCTTCCCGCTGATCCTCAAGGCGTCGGCCGGCGGCGGCGGGCGGGGCATGCGCGTCGTGCAGAGCCACTCCGACCTGGAGCGCCAGTTCGTCAACGCCCAGGAGGAGGCGCGGGCGGCCTTCGGCAACCCCGAGCTCTACGTCGAGAAGTACATCGAGGAGCCCAAGCACGTCGAGGTCCAGGTGTTCGGCGACGGTCAGGGCGAGGTCGTGCAGCTGTTCGAGCGCGACTGCTCCATCCAGCGCCGCTACCAGAAGCTGCTGGAGGAGGGGCCGTCGCTCCTGGACGACGACCTCAGGTCCCGCATCGCCGCGGCCGCGGTGAGGCTCGCCAAGCACGTGGCCTACCGCGGCGCCGGCACCTGCGAGTTCCTCGTCGACAAGGAGGGGAACTTCTACTTCTCCGAGATGAACACGCGCATCCAGGTCGAGCACCCGGTCACCGAGATGATCACGGGCACCGACCTCGTGCAGGAGCAGATCAAGGTCGCCGCCGGCGAGCCGCTGTCGTGGCGGCAGGAGGACCTGCGCGTCGACGGCCACGCCATCGAGGTGCGCATCAACGCCGAGGACCCCGAGCACGACTTCAGGCCGATGGCGGGCACGATCACCGACGTGCACTGGCCGGGCGGCCCGGGCGTGAGGGTCGACTCGCACGTGTACGCCGGCTACCGCATCCCGCCGCACTACGACAGCCTCCTGGCGAAGATCATCGCCTGGGCGCCCACCCGCGAGGAGGCGATCAGGCGCATGGAGCGGAGCCTGAGGGAGACGGTCATCGAGGGCGTGAAGACCACGATCCCCTTCCACCTGCGGGTCCTGGACAACGCCTTCTTCCGTCGCGGCCAGGTCTACACGAACTTCATCGCGCGTAGGATGAGCTCATGACCGACGCTGATGGGCTCGACATCTCCACTGACGTCCTCTACGGGATCGCTCAGCTGGCGATCGACCAGGTCGAGGGCGTCAGGACCGTGCAGCCGCCGGCCAAGGTGGGCGAGATCCTCACCGGCAGGCGCGCCAAGGGCATCGTGATCGAGCGCGCCGACGACGGCCTGCGCGCGTCGCTGACCGTGTGCGTCGACTACGGCGTCGAGGTGCCCAAGGTGGCGGCCGCGGCGCAGCGAGCCGTGCGCGAGGCCGTGGCCTCGATGACCGGCATGAACGTCGTGAGCGTCGACGTCACGGTCGAGGACGTCGACCTCACCGGGCAGCATGGGGCCTGAGGCGCCGCGTGGCTCGCGTCGCGCGCGCGAGCTCGCCTTCCGCACCCTCTTCCAGGCCGAGCGCGGTTCCGACGACCTGCTGGACGTCTGGTCCGGCGTCCGCGCCGACCTGGCCGAGGAGCCCGAGGACCCGGGCGACGACCCGTACGGCGA
This sequence comes from uncultured bacterium, assembly GCA_964529575.1. Classification (GTDB taxonomy): domain Bacteria; phylum Deinococcota; class Deinococci; order Deinococcales; family Trueperaceae; genus DASRWD01. The sequence continues at coordinate 5,267 of CAZGXF010000107.1, read as the reverse complement.
CGCGCTCGACCGCCCCGCCATCGAACTGGCCGACCTGCTGCTGAAGGCGTACGCGCACGACCGGCCGCGCGTCGACGAGCTGCTGGAGCGGAACATCACCGGCTGGACGTTCGCGCAGATGTCGCAGACCGACCTGAACGTGCTGCGCGTCGCCGTGACCGAGCTCCTGCACCTGGACACGCCGCCGCCGGTCGTGATCGAGATGGCCGTGCGCGTGGCCAAGCGCTACGGCGGGGACGACTCGGGCCGCTTCGTGAACGGCGTGCTGGCGAAGGTGGTAAGGGCGCTGCGGACGGCCCCGGCCGGCGACGGGGCCACGCCCACTGAGGGGGCCGGCGACGAGGGGGGCGACGCCGGGTGAGCGCCAGGCTCATGGACGGCAAGGCGGCCTCGGAGGAGCTGGTGGCCGCGCTGCAGGTGCGCGTGGCGGCCCTGCCGTTCACGCCGCGGCTGACGTTCGTCCGCGTGGGCGACGACCCGGCCAGCGCCTACTACGTGCGCTCGAAGGAGCGCGTGGCGCGCCGCGTGGGCGTCGAGTCGGAGACGCGCGTGCTGCCCGATGGCACGACCCAGGACGAGCTCCTCGCGCTCGTCGACGAGCTGAACCGCGACCCCGAGGTGGACGGCGTGCTGGTGCAGCTCCCCGCGCCGGGGGTCGACGAGCTCGCGGTCCTCGAGGCGATCGACCCGGCGAAGGACGTCGACGGCCTCCACCCCCTGAACGTCGGGCGCCTGTGGACCGGCCGACCCGGACCGAGGCCCGCCACGCCGCTGGGCGTGGCCGCCCTGGCGGACAGGTACGGCGTGCCGCTGGCGGGCGCCCGGGCCGTCGTGGTGGGCCGCTCCAGCCTCGTGGGCAAGCCGCTGGCCGCGATGCTCCTCGAGCGCGACGCCACGGTCACCCTGGCACACTCGCGCACGCTCGACCTGGCCGCGCTCTGCCGCGAGGCCGACGTGCTCGTCGTGGCCGTCGGGCGCCCCGCGCTCGTGACGAGGGAGATGGTGAAGCCCGGCGCCGCGGTGTTCGACGTGGGGCTGAGCCGCGTGGACGGCAAGGTCGTTGGCGACGTCAGCCCGGACGTAGCCGAGGTCGCCGGCTGGCTCACGCCCATGCCGGGAGGCACCGGGCTCATGACCGTGGCCATGGTCGTGGCGAACACCGTGGACGCGGCGGTGAGCCGCAGGGGGCAAGGAGCGTGAGGCCGGGGGACGGCGTCGGCGCCTCCGGAGGCCGGGGGCGCCGGTGAACGAACTGATCGCGAACGGGCCCCTGATGGCCGCCCTGGCGGCGACGGTGCTCGCGCAGGTGCTCAAGCTCGTCATCGTGCTCCTGACCGAGCGGCGTCTGCTGCTCTCGCGGCTGCTGGAGACGGGCGGCATGCCGTCGTCGCACAGCGCCGCCGTGGCGGCGCTGGCCGTGGGCCTGGGCATGAGGTACGGCTGGGGCAGCCCGCACTTCGCGATCGCCGCGGTGTTCGGCTCGATCGTGATGTACGACGCCACCGGTATCCGCCGCGCCGCCGGCCTGCAGGCCGAGCTGATCAACGAGCTCGTCAACGAGCTCGCGCACCTCTTCGACGAGGGCTTCAAGCCGCAGGCCCTGCGCACGCTCCTGGGCCACACCTACCCGCAGGTGATAGTGGGCGCCCTCCTGGGCGTGGCCGTGGCCCTGGCGTTCGGCCTCTGAGGCTCCAGCTCCTAGCGGTCGGGTCCGCGTGGGCACCGGCCGCCCCGCGCGTTCGCTCAGGACCACCTAAGGACGCCTCAGCAAGGCCCCCGGGGCGCCGCCGCGCCGCGCACCGTGCGCGCCACCACCGCCACCCTCACCTCCTGGGCGCCAGCGGTCAGCAGCGCCGCGGCGCACGCTCGCGCCGTGGCGCCCGTGGTGAGCACGTCGTCGACGAGCAGCGCCCGTCCCCTGACCCGCCCCGTGGCGCGGAAGGCGTCCTCTGCGTTCGCGGCCCGCGCCGAGCGCGACAGGCGCTTCTGGCTGCGCGACAGCCGCGAGCGCGCGAGCGTCGGCCGGTAGGCGAGGCCCAGGGCGCGCGCCGCCTCGGCGGCCAGCACCGCGGCCTGGTCGAACCCGCGCTCATCCAAGCGCCGTGGCGACGCGGGCACGGCCGTCACCAGGTCGGGCGCGGGGCCCCAGCCGCTGGTGCGGAGCGCGACGAGCCGCCCCAGCAGCCCGCCAAGGCGCCGGGCGCCGCGGTGCTTGAGGGCCGTCACCAGGCGCTCCCAAGGACCGGCGTAGGGCCCGAGCCAGCAGGTGGTGCCCACCGGCGGCGGTGAGGAGACCACGGCCGCCTCGAGCCAGGCCCGGCAAGGCTCGCACACCCCGGCCTCGCCCGCTGGGGCGGACAGGCAGGCGGGGCAGGTCTCCAGCGCGCCCAGGGCACGTGCGGCGGAGGCGAGGAGGGAGGAGCCCAGGGCCATGGGCCGAGGGTAGGGAGCCGACGGGGCGCCGCGACCCGGCGGCGGGGTCGCGACCGCGCGGTCCTCGGCTCGCGCCTAACGCGCGCGCTCGGCCACCTGGGCCAGCTCGCTCCGCAGCGCGGCCGCGGCGCGACGGTCGGGGGCCTCCGCCAGGGCCTCGTCCAGCGCCGCGAGGCCCGACGCGGCCAGCCTCCGGGCGGCCGCTTGCGCGTACGCCAGCGAGCCGTGCTCGCGCATCAGGTCCAGCACGCGCGCGGCGCCCTCGGGCGTACGCTCCTCGCGCGGGCCGGCGAGGAGCCCCACCACCTCGGCGGCCACGTGGCGCGGCGCGTTGCCCAGCAGGTGGGCCAGTAGGAGCGTCCGCTTGGCCTCGTACAGGTCGCCCAGCGCCTCCTTGCCGTAGCCGGCCGCGGCGGAGCCGCTCTCGAGGTTCAGCACGTCGTCGCGCACCTGGAAGGCGGCGCCCAGTTCCAGGCCGGCCCGCGTCAGCGCCTCGCCGGGCTCGCGGCCGGCGAGGACCGCGCCCAGGCGCAGCGGCGACGCGACCGTGTACCAGGCCGTCTTCAACGTGACCATGCGCAGGTACTCGTCCTCGCCGACGTCGAAGCGCCCGGTCTCGACCCAGGAGAGGTCGAGGTGCTGGCCCTGGGCGGTGCGAGTGACCATCTCGCCGAACTCCTCCAGCACGCGCGGTGCGACCGCGGCGCGGGCCGGCGCGCTCGGTTCGAGGAGCCGGTGGAGGAGGCGCCACATGTGCACGTGCATGGCGTCGCCCACGTTCAGGGCCACGGGCACGCCCACCAGCTGGTGCAGTGCCGGCTCCCCGCGCCGCTCCTCCGAGCCGTCCTCGATGTCGTCGTGCACCAGCACCCAGGCCTGGAATAGCTCCAGCGCCGCCGCGACGGTGAGCGCGGCCTCGAGGTCGTCGGCGCCGTGCGCCGCGGCGGAGAGCACGACGACGCGCCCGCGCAGGGTCTTGCCCTGGCGGCTGGGGTAGTCGCGCTGCAGCCTGACGAAGCGGTCGAGCTCGGGGTGCGGGTCGCCGGCCGGCAGGGCCGCGAGCAGGCGCTGCCTGATCGCCGCCGCGACGGCGCCCTGGTCGAGCACGTCGAGGCCCGTCTCCACGCGGCTCAGTAGAAGACCGAGGTCACGACCCAGGTCGCCACCAGGAGCAGGAGCACGAACACGAGCAGGTAGGGGAACGAGACGCGGTAGGCCTGCCAGATCAGGTGCAGGACGTCCTTGCGGGAGAGCTGCGGGCGCTCGCCGCTCCCGGCGTCTTCACGGCTCCCGTCGTCCACCAGCCGATGATAAGCCGCGGCCCGGCGTCGGGTGCCGGGCCGCGGAGCCTTGGCTGTGCCGTCAGCGCCTCAGGGGCGGTGGATGCAGGCCTTGAAGTGGCCGGGGGAGACCTCCTCGAGGGGCGGCACCACCTCGGCGCACTCCTTCGTGGCCAGCGGGCAGCGGGTGCGGAACACGCAGCCCGAGGGCGGGTTGATGGGGCTCGGGATGTCCCCCTGGAGGATGATGCGCTCGCGCTTGACCGTGGGGTCGGGGATCGGCACGGCCGAGAGGAGCGCCTCGGTGTACGGGTGGATCGGGTTCGCGTACAGCTCCTTCGACGGAGCGATCTCCATGATGCGGCCGAGGTACATCACGACCACGCGGTCGGAGATGTACTCGACGACACCGAGGTCGTGCGCGATGAAGAGCAGCGTGAGCCCGAGCTCCTCCTTCAGGTCGAGGAGGAGGTTCACCACCTGCGCCTGGATGGACACGTCGAGCGCCGAGACCGGCTCGTCGGCGACGATGAACTCGGGGTCGACCGCCAGGGCGCGGGCGATGCCGATGCGCTGCCGCTGGCCGCCCGAGAACTCGTGCGGGTAGCGGCGCATGTGGTTGGGGGAGAGACCGACGCGCTCCAGCAGGGCCGCGACCCTCTGCTCGCGCTCGCGTCCGCGGGCGAGGTTGTGGATCGTCATCGCCTCGCCGATGATGTCGCCGACCGACATGCGCGGGTTCAGGCTCGCGAAGGGGTCCTGGAAGATGATCTGCATCCTCTTCCGGTACTCGCGCATCGTGGCCTTGTTGACCTTGGTGATGTCGACGCCGTCGAACTTCACCTCGCCCGAGGTCGGCTCGATGAGGCGGAGGATGGAGCGGCCGACCGTGGTCTTGCCCGATCCGGACTCGCCCACCAGGCCGACGACCTCGCCGCGCTTGACCGCGAACGAGACGTCCTCGACGGCCTTGACGTTCGCGACCACGCGCGAGAAGATGCCGCCGCGTATGGGGAAGTACTTCTTGAGGTTGTTGACCTCGAGGAGCGTGGAGGTCCTGTCGTGCTGGGCCTGAGAGGTCTGAGGCATAGCGCTCACGCCCGGATCTCCGACTTCAGGTCGAGCTCGTTCCACCTGACGCACCTCACCTGGTGCCCGCCGCCGGCGTCCTCGAGGGGCGGGATCGCCTCCTTGCAGCGCTCCTGCGCGAAGCGGCAGCGCGGGTGGAAGGCGCAACCCTCGGGCAGGTTGAGCGGGTTGGGCACGTTGCCGGGGATCGCCTGCAGCCGCTCCTGGTGCTCGGCGGCCCGGTCCACGCGCGGGATCGAGTTCATGAGGCCGAGCGTGTACGGCATCAGGGGCCGGGCGAAGATCGAGTGGACGTCGGCCTCCTCGACGGCGCGGCCGGCGTACATGACCACGGCGCGGTCGGCGATCTCGGCCACCACGCCCAGGTCGTGCGTGATGAAGAGGATCGACATGCCGATCTCTTCCTGCAGCTTGCGCATCAGGTCGAGGATCTGCGCCTGGATCGTCACGTCGAGGGCGGTGGTG
>CAZGXF010000106.1:0-8175 GCA_964529575.1 uncultured bacterium | reverse complement strand
CTGCAGCCGGCGTCGCTCAGTCCGGCGCACCCATGCAGCCGGCGCCTCTCAGCCGGGGAACCCCTCGGCGCCTAGGACCCGCTCGGCCTGTAGGAAGTGCCGCTGTCCGTGCACGACGAGGATGGTCAGTGCGTCGGCCAGGCTGTAGGTGACGAACGGCGACAGGGGAGAGGTCACGATCACCCGGCGCGGGTCGAGCTCGGCGGGCAGCGCCCTGATGGCGGCGACGAGCTCGCGCTGGTGCCCGGCGAAGCGTGCGATCACGCGGCCGTCCAGGTCGCTCGCCGACGGCTGCATCTTCCTGATGGTCTTGGTCTTGCGCTCGTTGTCCGGCGAGAGGGAGCGGATCAAGAGCGTGCCGAAGGACCCGCTGAACGGCGACAGCCGCTCCCAGAGCGTCGGGCTAGCGGTGCCGTCCGCGAGCCGCCGCAAGGCGGGCAGGTAGTCGGACTGGACCTTGACGAGGTGGTCGAAGCACTGTGCGACGCTCCACCGGTCGGGACCGGGCCGCCAGTTGAGCTGCTCCGCGGTCAGGCCTCCGAAGCGAGCCTGGGCGTCGTCGGCGAGCCGTGACAGGGCCGACGCCGCTACCTCCACGCGCCTGGTCATCTCGGTCTCGTTCGCGGTCATGGCTCCATCATCCGCGTCCGGGGGCCCGGCCTGGCCGAGTAGTGACCTACAGGGCCGGTCATGCTGCATCCTCTAGGCCGGGGATGCAGTCACGGGAGGCCGTAGAGCTCATCGAGGGCGGGGTCGTCGGCGGCGGCACCTGGGCCGACCTGGGGGCCGGGTCCGGCACGTTCACCCGTGCGCTGGCGGAGCTCGTCGGCGCCGCCGGCACGGTCTACGCGGTGGACCGCGACGCCCGCGCCATGGCCTGGCTGACCGAGGGGGCCGAGCGGGCCGGCGGCGCACGCCTGCTGCCGATGGTCGCCGACTTCAGGCAGCGGCTGCCGTTCGAGGACCTCGACGGCGTGCTCGTCTCGAACGCCCTGCACTTCGTCCACCGCGCCGACCAGGAGCGGGTGGTGGGTCTCCTGGCGTCGTACCTCCGGCCCCACGGGACACTGATGGTGGTGGAGTACGACCAGCGCGCCGGCACGCCGTGGGTGCCGCACCCCGTACCGCCCGACCTCTTCGCCGAACTGGCCGCCGCGGCGGGCCTGAGCGCCCCGCGCGAGGTGGGCCGCCGGCGTTCCCGCTACGGTCCGCGGGACATCTACGCGGCCGTGGCGCGCAGGCCGGACGCGGAAGGCTGAGCCAACGGGCTCGGGGCAGCGCGCCGGGGGGGCGGCGTTCAGGGCAGGAGGCCGCCTCGCCCCGTGGACGTGGCGTAGGCGTAGGGGTCCAGGCTGGGCAGCGCGACGCCCACCAGCTTCGCTAGCGGCGGGCAGATCTGGGTCCGCTCGGCGATGCCGTGCTTCAGGGCCTGCATGAGGACCGCCCAGACGGGGAACTCGTAGGTGCCGTCGCCCACGAGGACCATCCGGGACGCGTCGATGGGCCGGGCGAGCGCCTCCTCCCACAGCGCGGCGGCGTGGTTCACCCGGGTCTCGAGCTCATCGAGGTCGCCGGTCTCGTCGGCCGGCCACCTCCAGGCCGGCTCCGCGCCGGCGAGCGCGCTGGCGAAGTAGACGTCCGTGATGACCAGGTAGTTCAGCTTGTGCAGGAGCCGCTTGCCCTCCCTGAACGGGTTGGTGAGCTCGAGGCGCGGGACCTGCCTGAAGACGCCGATGAGCGTCCTGTTGGCCCAAGCGTTGTGGCGGAAGGCCTCGCGGAGGACAAGTGCGTCGTCCATGAGGGAGAGGGTAGACGCGGCGTGCCGCCGGTGTCGCCGAACTTCACACGCCGGCGTACTCGAGCGCTACCGCCGCCGCCTCCTCGAGGGTGGCGAACTCGGCTTCGGCGCGCATGGTGGCCACCGGGGAGCCGTAGCTCGCCCCGTGCGCCGCCGTCTTCACCGCTCCCGCACCGTTCCGCGAGTGCAGCTGCACCGTCCTGGACCGCGCGGCCTGCGAGCGGCCGGCGAGGAGGTCTTGCGCCAGCTCGCGCGCCCAGTGCGCCACCTCCGGCTGCGAGAGGGCGAACCGCAGCAGCCTCTCGGCCAGGCGGACGTCGTCGCCGGCCGCGAGCAGAGCCTCGGCCAGGTAGACCAGGAACTTCAACGCGCGGGGCGCCTCGCCTATCTCGAGCGCGATGGTCAGCCCTTCCTTCAGGTAACGCTTCGCGGCGGTGACGTCGCCCTCCTTGGCGGCCGTGCGGAACAGGACCGAGAGGGCCGCTGCCTGCCGCGAAGCGTCCCCGTCCCGTCGCGCCGAGAAGAGCGCGCGGCTCAGCATCTCCCTGGCCCCCGGGAAGTCGCCCAGCTCCAGCGCCGCCACCCCGAGACCGTACGAGAGCTGCGGCACCAGCGCCTCGGCCCCTGTCTCGCGGGCCACCCGCAGCGCCTCCGTCAGCAGCGGCCGCGCGTCCTCGGGCTGCTTGAGGTTCAGGTAGACGTTCGCCAGCTGGCCCAGGGCCCCCGCCACGCCGTAGAGGTCGCCCCGCGCCCGGTAGTGGACGAGCGCTTGCGATAGCAGTCGGCGCGAGTCGTCGAAGCGGCCCTCCTCGCACCGGGTCATGCCCAGGACCTCCAGGATCTCCGGTTCGGCCAGGTCGTGTCCGGCCGCGCGCGCCAGGGCCATGGCGTCCTCGCAGGCCTCGGTGGCCGCGTCGTAGGCGCCGATGCGGAACCTGCTCGCGGCCGCCGCCTTGTGGGCCAGGAGCATCGCCTCCAGGGCGCGCCCCCGTGTCCCGGTCAGCAGCGGTTCGGCCAGGGCCAGCGCCCTGGCGTGGTCGCCCTGCCTGTGGCACAGCCAGGCCGCGTGCGCGGCGAGCGCCTCCGCGATCCGCGGCGCGTCGTCTTCTGAGCCGAGCGCCTTCAGCGCGGTGTCGAGCATCTGGAGGCCGTCGGAGTGCCGCGCCCGTCTCTCCAGGTACGCGGCCAGCGCCGGCAAGGCTCGCTCGAGGAGCGGCCAGTCGCGTAGCTCCACTACCCGGGTCCAGGCCGCGCGGACGTTGTCGAACTCCGTGTCCAGCAGCTCCACGCCGCCTGCGTCCGAGGGGGCCGCCGCCAACAGCTCCAGGTAGTGCCTGGCGTGCCTGTCGAGCGTGCGAGCCCGCTCCGAGGGGTCCGCGCGCAGTCGCTGCTCGCTGGCCCGTCGCAGGAGCGGGTGGAGCTGGTACCTGTGCCGCTTGGACAGGCTGACCAGCGACCTGTCGACGAACGCGGCCAAGGTCTCGCGGTCGCACAGGGCGACCTCCGCGGCGGCCTCCACCGTGAACCCGCCGTGGAACACGCCCAACCGGGCGTAGATAGCCCGCTCCGGCTCGGAGAGGCGTCGCCACGACTCCTCGAACACGGCTTCGAGGTCCCTCTGTCGCGGCGGGGCGTTGCGGTCGCGACTGCGCAGGAGGTCCGTCCCGCGCTCGAGGGAGGCGGCGACCTCCGCGAGCGGCAGGGCCGAGGCCCAGGAGGCGACGAGCTCGATGGCCAGAGGCGAACCCCCCACCAGCTCGACGATCCGGTGGGCCGACTCCAGCTCGTGCGGCAGCAGGTCGTCGCCGCCGTTCCGCCTCACGCGGTCCACGAGGAGGCTCACGGCCTCGCTGGTAGCGCCGCCCGTCGCCGTGGTGGACAGGCCGCCCAAGGGCAGCACGTGCTCCTCTACCAGCCGCAGGCGCTCGCGGGAGGTCACGAGCAGCGTCAGGTTCGTGCAGCGCGCCGTCAGCTCCGAGAGCAGCGGCGCCGCGGCGACCAGGTGGTCGAAGTTGTCGAGCACCAGCAGGGCCCGCCGCCGGCCGATGTGGGCGCTCACCCGCTGCAGCGTCACGCTCTCGCCCGGAGCGTGCAGACCCAAGCGCCTGGCCAGCTCGGCCACCAGGGCGGCACCCGAGGAGGCCTCCTCCAGCTCGACGAAGCTCGTGACGAGGTCCTCGTCCTGACGCGCGCACCGCCACGCGGCCTCGAGGGCGAGGCGGGACTTGCCGATGCCGCCTGGCCCGTGCAGGGTCACGACGCGGCAGTAGGGGTCGGCGATCAGCGCCGCCAGGGTGGCCAGCTCCTCCTGGCGGCCGACGAACGTGCTCACCGGCCGAGGCAGGTGCTCGGGGCCCGCGGGTAGGTCCGACTCGGCGCTGGGAACGCCCTCCTCGCGCAGCAGCAGGCCCAGCTCGGCGGCCTCGGCCTCGACGCGGGCCGCGAGGGGGCTGTGGGCGGCGACCAGGGCGCGGTGAGCGCGACGCAGCTCGTCCCCGTCCAAAGGCGCCAGGTCGGCGAGGCGCACCGCCGCCTCGGCGTGTCGCCCCGCCGACTCCACGTCGCCGTCGGCGAGCGCCGACTCCGCCAGGGCCACATGGGCGCCGCGGACGCGCCTGGCGATGTAGTCGCGGGTGTCGAACACCCAGTCCTCGAGCTCCGGCGTGAGCTCGAGGTCTATGCCGTGCAGGAAAGGACCGGAGTACAGCTCGACCGCTTCGGCGTAGTGCCCGGCGTCCAGCAGCGCCAGGAGGCGCTTGGCGTCGCAGTCGACCTCCGTGCGGAGCGACTGCCTGCCGGCGAGCACCAGGCCCGGGCTGACGCCGTTGAGCCGCCTCACGGTGGTCGTCAGGCTGTCGCGCGGGTCGGCGGCGCCGGTCCAGAACGTCTCTGCCAGGACACGACGGGGCTGAGGCCCCTCCAGGCACAGGAAGGCCAGGAGCAGCAGCGGCTTGGAACGGCGGAACTCATGCTCCGTTAGGAACAGGCCCCCCAGGGTCCGAAGCTCCATCTGATGTGTAACATCTTAGGTGCAGGAGCAACGAGAAGGCAGCCTGGCCGGCCGAGCGCGCCGGTGGGTGCGCCGTCAGGGGGGATCGGTGTTGGCCGCTTTCGACCCGCACGTCGCCGTCGACGAGGAGCTGCGGCAGGTCCTCGTCGAGCTGTCGCGGTGCCGCGATCCCGGCTGTCTGGTGCCGCAGCGTCACCCGCGGTACTTGGACGAGCACGGCCCGGCGGCTCCCTGCGAGCCGGTGGTACCCACCCGCGTGGTCACCGGAGGAGTGATGGTGCTGGGCGCGTACCCCAACACCAGGTACAGCTCGCGTTCCGGGAACCACTTCGTGGCCAGCGCGGACATAGACGAGCCCTTCGAGGACTCCGCCTACTTCGACGGCTACGGGGTGCGCGAGCACCTGTCGGGAGCGCTGCTGGAGACGGCCTACCTGCGTCCGCTCGGGCTGTCGAGGAGCGAGGTCTACGTCACCAACGTCGTCAAGTGCTTCCTGCTGCGCCGACCGGACGTGGACGGTTACGCGCGCCTGCGGTTCCCGGGCGCCGATCGCGTCCGGCCGACCAGAGACGATTACCTCCAGGTGGCGGCGCACTGCCACCGGCGTTGGCTGGCGCGGGAGCTGGCCATCGCCAAGCCGAAACTGGTCATCTGCCTGGGGTCGGAGGTGTTCAGCATCGTCCACGCGTCGGGCGGCCGACCGGCCGACCGGGGCGTCTTCGCCGAGGTGTGCGGGACCCTGATGCCAGCCAACGGCCGCGGTCACGACCGGGACACCAGGGACGAGGCCGGCCCCTTCTTCGGCCTGAACGTCGTGCACCTCTACCATCCCGGTGCGCTGCTGCGGGACGAGAAGAAGTCCTTGAGCAGGCTGCACTTCAGGGACCACGTACCGGCCGTGCGGCGCGTCCTCAAGGGCCTGGGCCTGGTGTCGGGCCGCCGCCCCAGGGTGCCCGGCCCGAACGTCATCGAACCGTTCCGAACGAGGCTGGCGAACGAGGCCGAGGATGAGTGACGGGCCTGCACGACACGGACCCCCTGCGGGAGCCGCGCCCCCGGGGCGCTACGTCCTCCGCGGCCGCATCGTGACCATGAACGGCGAGCGCGACGTCATAGAGTCTGGTCGCCTCCTCGTGGACGGTGAGGAGATCCGCGCCGTCTTGACGGACGGACAGCCGGTACCGGACGACTTCCGCGGGTGCCTCGAGGTGGACACCGCAGGCACCGTCTACCCGGGTCTCATCGACCTGCACAACCACTACGCCTACAACGCGCTGGCGATGTGGACCCCGAAAAGGCGCTACGGGAACCGGGACCAATGGAAGGACCACGCGCCCTACGAGACGCAGGTGTATTTCCCGGTCACGGAGGTCCTCGCCAAGTACCAGGCTTCCGCGCGAGCGGTCGTGCGCTACGTGGAGTGCAAGACCCTCGTGGGCGGCACCACCACGGGGCAAGGGATCATGGCGCGGAGGGGCAAGGAGACGTTCGCGCTCGAGCGGAGCGTGCGCAGCGTCGAGGCGCCGCGGCGGGGCGACTTGCCCGTTGCCCGCACCCGGGTGCCGAACCTCAACGCCACGAGCACGAAGTACGTCGAGGAGTTCAAGCGCGCCCTGGAGGACACGGAGGAGCGGGGGGCCGCCTTCTTCTACCACCTGTCCGAAGGCGTCGACGCCTCCTCTCGGCAGCACTTCGTGAACCTGCAGGAGCACGAGCTTCTTCGGAGATCGCTGGCGGCGGTCCACGCCCTGGCGCTCACCGCGGAGGACCTGAGCGCTTTGGCCGACGCTGGCGCCAGCGTCGTCTGGTCGCCGCTCAGCAACCTCGTGCTGTACGGGGCGACCCACGACGTCGGGCACCTGGCGGGGAGCGGCGTCAGGCTCGCCATCGGGAGCGATTGGTCCCCCAGCGGCAGCAAGAACCTGCTGGAGGAGCTGAAGGTCGCCAGCCTCGTGAACGAGAGGTGCGGCCGACCGCTCTCCCCGCACGACCTCGTGAGCGCCGTGACCTCGCGGGCCGCCGAGGTCGCGGGTTGGCAGGAGAGGCTCGGCACCTTGGAGCCCGACAAGCTCGCCGACGTGCTGGTCCTGCGCGGCACGACAGGGGACCCCTACCGCCGGTTGATCGAGGCGACGGAGCGGGACGTGAGCCTGGTGGCCGTGGGCGGCGTGGCGCGGTACGGGGACCGCGACCTGATGCGAAGCCTCGTCGGCGACGGCGTCGAAAAGTGGTCGCTCGACGGTTCCGCGAAGGGCTTCTACCTCCACGTGGATGACTCGCCCCTCAACGACCTGACGTTCGCCCAGGCGGCGTCCCTGCTCAGGCAGGCCACCAGCGACCTGAGAGGCTTCGCGAAGAGCCAGCTGCAGGTCGGCCCGAAGGGCGAGGACGGTGAGGATGCGGCCTTCTCCCTGGTGGTCGACGAGTTCGAGGACGACCCCCTCACCGGCTACGAGGTCGACCGGGTGGAGATCCAGCGCGCCAAGAAGGAGGACATGGTCGACCAGGTCGCCCTGGACGCGCCGTTCGTCGACGCTGACCACCTAGCGCGCTTGCACGCACAGCCCAACCTCCCGGAAGGGTTCGCGGCCGCGCTCGCGGCGTTCTACCGCGCGTGAAGCTGCCGCGCGTACTCGCGGCCCGCCGCGTCGAGGGGAGGGGTCAGTCCCCGGCGAGTAGAGGTCGATGCCCAGCCTGCCGTCCTGGCCCCGGCTCACCACGTAGTACGCGTGCTCACCGCCCAGCGAGCCGCCGTCGGGAGAGGGGTGGTCCCAGCGGACGTCGGCGGCGGCCACGGCGCTCGATACCACGGTCACGGCGGCGTCCTGGAGCCGGGCCGCGGTGATGCCCTTGGCGTGGTAGTCGGCCACCGAGGCCCGGAAGAACTGCTCTACCTGCGACCTGTCGCTCACGGCGATGACGCCCTGCGGGCTCACGACCAGGCACGGCACGTGCCAGCGGTCCGCTATGCGCGCCACGTCGCCGCTGGTCAGCGCCTGCGCGTACTCCTCGAGGAACTCGAGCACGTGTCGCTCCTGGACGGCGTGTTCCTTGACGGCCATGTGAACGCCTCCTCGTGTCGAGTCGCCGGTCCCTTGCCGGCACCGGCGCGAGGACGTCACCGTGCAACGAGACGGCAGGGGAGCCGGTAGCTCGCGCCACATGGGGCCGGCGGGGTCCCGCCTGGCTGACGGGGAGACTCAGGAGGCCGGGCTATATTCCTCCCCGTGAGGTCGCTCCGCCTTCTCGCCCTCCCCGTGCTGGTCCTGCTCGGTGCCTGCGCTCCCGCGGTCACCGTCGAGGAGACCAGCGCCAACCTCATCGAGTTCTCCCTTGAGCCCGTGCCGCGCGAGCAGCGCTGGATCAT